>NZ_CAMBNZ010000018.1 GCF_945869175.1 Limnohabitans sp. Rim8
CACCGCGCCCTTCTGTGCGGTTGTCGCTCCGGTTGTCGGTGCGTCCTTCACTTCGGCGACCGCCTTCGCGTGGAGCACGAACTTCGCCAGCAGCAACTTCGCTGCGCTCACCACGGCGTCCACCGCGGCGGCCATCACGCCCACCTTCACGGCGCTCGCCATCGCGACCGCCCTCACGGGTTTCGTTGCGACGCTCTCCTGGGCGGCCTTCGCGTGCTTTCTCGTCTTTTTGACCCACAGCGGCAGGGGCAGTCTCGGTGCTGCTGCTGCCGAACAGGTTTTTCAGCCAACCGAAGAAACCACCCGAGGCTGCCGGAGTGACAACGGGCGCGGGCGCGGCAGCGGCTGCGGTCTTGCGGGCAGGCTTGGCCGCCGCCACTGGCGCTTCGGGTTTGACCGGTGCGATCGGGGCCGGTGCGTCGGGCAACACGCCTTTGATGACCGGCGTTTGCTTGTTGGTGGGCTCTTGTGAGCGACGGGTCACGGTGGTGGCGTCTTCAATCTCTTCGGCCATTTTGTAGCTGACTTCGATGCGCTCCAGGCGTGGGTCGTCGTGCTTCAAGCGTTCGAGCTTGTAATGCGGTGTTTCGAGCGACTTGTTGGGCACCAGCAGCACGTTGATACGTTGCTGCAATTCGATCTTGGCAATCTCGGAACGCTTTTCATTGAGCAAGAAAGACGCGACTTCGACGGGCACTTGGGCGTGCACTGCGGCGCTGTTGTCCTTCATGGACTCTTCTTGGATGATCCGCAAAATTTGCAGAGCTGAGCTTTCGGTGTCACGGATGTGGCCAGCGCCGCCGCAACGAGGGCAAGGAATGGACGCACCTTCGGACAGGGCGGGTTTCAAGCGCTGGCGGCTCATTTCCATCAGGCCGAACTTGCTGATGGTGCCAAACTGCACGCGGGCACGGTCTTGGCGCAGCGCGTCGCGCAGGCGGTTTTCCACTTCGCGGCGGTTTTTGGCCTCTTCCATATCGATGAAATCGATCACGATCAGACCACCCAGGTCGCGCAGGCGCATCTGGCGAGCCACTTCGTCGGCGGCTTCGAGGTTGGTGCGGGTCGCGGTTTCTTCGATGTCACCGCCCTTGATGGCGCGGGCCGAGTTCACGTCCACCGACACCAAAGCTTCGGTGTGGTCGATCACGATGGCACCGCCCGAGGGCAGCTGCACGGTGCGGGCATAGGCCGACTCGATCTGGTGCTCGATCTGGAAGCGGCTGAACAGCGGGGCGTCGTCGCGGTAGCGTTTCACACGCGGCGCGAATTCAGGCATCACGTGGCTCATGAATTGCTGAGCTTGTTCGTAGATGTCGTCGGTGTCGATCAGGATGTCGCCGATGTCGTTGTTGAAGTAATCGCGAATGGCACGGATCACCAGGCTTGACTCCTGATAAATCAGGAAAGCGCCTTTTCCTTGGGTGGCGCCGTCAATGGCGGTCCAGAGTTTGAGCAGGTAGTTCAAGTCCCACTGCAGCTCGGGCGCCGAGCGGCCGATGCCTGCTGTGCGGGCGATGATGGACATGCCTTTGGGGTATTCCAGCTGGTCCATCGCTTCTTTGAGCTCGGCCCGATCGTCGCCCTCAATGCGGCGGCTGACGCCACCGCCGCGCGGGTTGTTGGGCATGAGCACCACGTAGCGGCCAGCCAAGCTGACGAAGGTGGTGAGCGCCGCGCCCTTGTTGCCGCGCTCCTCTTTTTCAACCTGCACCAAGAGGGATTGGCCTTCTTTGATGACGTCTTGGATGCGCGCTTGGCTGACAGACACGCCTTCCGCAAAGTATTGGCGAGAGATTTCCTTGAAAGGTAAAAAGCCGTGGCGGTCTTCACCATAGTCCACAAAGCAGGCTTCGAGCGAGGGCTCCACGCGTGTCACCACGGCTTGGTAAATGTTGCCCTTGCGCTGTTCGCGTCCCTCGATTTCGATTTCGTAGTCGAGGAGTTTTTGTCCATCGACGATGGCCAGGCGGCGCTCTTCAGCTTGCGTGGCGTTGATCAGCATCCGTTTCATGATGCGTTCCTTTATTTATCAGCTTGGCCCAGCGGCAGAAAGATGTCTGCACCCTGGAGCCTGTTTACACAACCGGCTTTGGGTTCTTGAGAACCGCAAAGCCCACGTTGCCGGAGCTGACGCCTGAAACGAAGGGAATTGCCGAGAGTGATCGACCACTCAGCTGCGCGTGAGCACAGGAATGGGGATCGTGGCGCGTGGATGGGGCGAGGCTAAAGGTGTGCAAAGAATTGTCCACTGCCGGGGGCTTCCCCCGGTGTCCAAGACAAACTGTCTGGCACCAGGCGTGACGGTGTCGAGTGGCTTTGTAAGCCACTCCAAGCACATCAGCAAAGTTCCAAACAACACAACCATCTCGCTTTGATCCGTTCAACAGCCTGAAGGGCTGCTGAATTTGGGGTATTCCGTATCTGGGTTTCTGAGCGTCGGCCCAACCTCCGGGACGATTGACCACTGTTGGCGTTGGCCTTCAGTCTGCAAATCGTGCCGAGGGTGGCATCGACCATCTGGTTTGGCGCGGTGGTGGTGGACTAAACTCCTGCCTACAGGAATTCATTTCC
The DNA here is from genome assembly GCF_945869175.1 of Limnohabitans sp. Rim8. GTDB lineage: Bacteria > Pseudomonadota > Gammaproteobacteria > Burkholderiales > Burkholderiaceae_C > Limnohabitans_A. The sequence goes on from NZ_CAMBNZ010000018.1 coordinate 2,575, forward strand.
ATTTGAATCAACCACTTACAGCCAATAACCAGTGAATCACATTATAGGGTCCAAGTCCGACAGTTCAGCCCCTGCAGTCAAATGCTTGGTGGTGGACGAAGAGTCGGTTGGACAGCGTTTGGACAACTTTTTGATGCGCCATTTGAAAGGCGTCCCCAAAACGCATGTGTACCGCATCATCCGCAGCGGAGAAGTGCGCATCAACAAGGGACGCGCTGCGGCCGATACCCGGGTTCAAATCGGTGACCAAGTCCGTCTGCCCCCTGTGCGCCTGTCGGACAAAGTGGCCGAAAAGGCGGCGAACCCCGCGCCCAGCCGAGAATTCCCCTTGTTGATGGAAGACGACTGCCTGATGGCCATCGACAAACCTTCTGGGGTGGCGGTGCACGGCGGCTCGGGGGTGAGCTTTGGTGTGATCGAGCAATTGCGGCAAGCCCGCCCCCAAGCCAAATTGCTCGAATTGGTGCACCGTCTGGACAGGGACACCAGCGGTATTTTGTTGGTGGCCAAAAAGCGCAGCGCTCTCAAGCACCTGCAAGACCAGTTCAGGGAACGCGAAACCGGCAAAACCTATCTGGCGCTGGTCAAAGGCGACTGGCCTGCCAAGCTCAAGGTGATTGACCAGCCTCTGCATAAATTCTTGTTGCCAGGCAAAGACGGTCAAGACGGCGAGCGCCGGGTGCGATTGACCACCTCAGAAGACCCCGATGGCATGCGTTCGATCACCTTGGTCAAGGTGTCGCAGCGGTTAGCGGGTGCTTCTTTGTTGGAAGTGACCATCAAAACCGGACGCACCCACCAAATTCGGGTGCATTTGTCGGCCCAAGGCCACCCGATTGCAGGGGATGACAAATATGGGGATTTCGACTGGAACCGCCAGTTGCTCAAACCCCGCACCGGACCTGGCCTCAAACGCATGTTTTTACACGCTTGGCGTTTGCAGTTCAATCACCCCGCCACGGCCGAGCGCATCGCCTTGCAAGCTGATTTGCCCCCAGAATTGAAAGCCTACATTCACCATGCCCAACACCAGACCCCGCCAGTTTGACCTGATTGCTTTCGATTGGGATGGCACGCTGTTCGACTCCACCGCACTCATCACCCGCTGCATCCAGCGGGCGGTGGTCGATGTGGGGGGGCAAGAGCCCACCCGTGAAGCGGCTTCTTATGTGATCGGCTTGGCGCTGATGCCTGCGCTGGCCCATGCCGCTCCGGATGTGCCAAAAGACAAGTACCCGGCTTTGGGGGAGCGTTACCGCCACCATTACCTGCAGCACCAAAACGACATCAGCCTCTTTGAGGGTGTGTTGCCCTTGCTCGATGCCCTCAAAGCCCGGCACCACTGGCTTACGGTGGCCACCGGCAAAAGCCGCCAAGGGCTGAACGAGGCCTTGCATGCGGTGGAACTGCGTGGTGTGTTCGATGGCTCACGCACGGCCGATGAAACTGCAGGCAAGCCCAACCCCATGATGCTGCATGAGTTGATGCGCGAATTTGGCGCCCGGCCCGAGCGCACTTTGATGATTGGTGACACCACCCACGACCTTCAAATGGCCCTGAATGCGGGCTGTGCCAGCGTGGGCGTGAGCTATGGGGCACACGAGCCTGAGGCCTTCCATGCCTTGAAGCCGCGCCATGTGGCGCACAGCGTGCAGGACTTGCACGACTGGTTGGTGCAAAACGCTTGAAAAGGAGTACTCATGGAGCCTTTGGTCCCTTTGTGCAACAGTGCCGACTTGGTGAACGGTGGGCGTGCCGTGCCGTTTGACATTGTTTACGCCGGGCAAACCTGTCGCGCCTTCGCTGTCCGTTACCAAGACCAAGTGCACGCCTACCTGAACCGATGCACCCATGTGGCCATGGAGATGGACTACCAACCCGACCGGTTTTATGACGAGACAGGGCGTTGGCTCATGTGTGCCACGCATGGCGCCACCTACCAGCCCGATACCGGCGCGTGCTCAAGTGGCCCTTGCCGTGGCGGGTTGGTCAAAATAGACCTTTCAGAAAGGGATGGCGTGGTTCACTGGCATACTGCCTACAACTTAAAACCGATTGAATTTTGACCATGCAAGACCCCCAGGACCACGCGTCCGCTTCGGCCTCCCAAGAACCCACCAAAGCCCCACCGACTGCTGATTCGGGGTGGGAGCGCCAGACCTTGGAGCGCTTGGCCTTTGCCCATTTGAACGAACAAAAAACAGCCCGCCGTTGGAAGGTGGGTTTGCGGGTGGCTTGGTTGCTGCTGCTGACCGTGGTGTTCTGGCAGGTGTTCACTTACAAAGCATCCATCAGCAACCCGACCTTGCCGCACACGGCGATGGTGTCCATCGTGGGCGAGATCGGATCGGAGACCGAAGCCAGCGCGGAAAACGTGATGTCCTCCATGCGCTTGGCGCTGGAGGATTCAGGCTCGCAGGCACTGGTCTTGTTGATCAATTCACCTGGTGGCAGCCCGGTGCAGGCGGGTCTCATCAACGACGAAATTGTTCGTTTGCGGGCTTTGCACAACAAGCCGATCTACGCCGTGGTGGAGGAGTCTTGTGCTTCGGCCGCTTACTACATTGCTGCCGCGGCAGACCAGATTTACGTGGACAAAGCCAGCATTGTGGGCAGCATTGGCGTATTGATGGACGGCTTCGGGTTCACCGAGCTCATGAACAAGCTGGGGGTGGAGCGTCGTTTGATGACGGCGGGGGCCAACAAAGGTTTTCTGGACCCGTTCAGCCCGCAAACCGAGCCCCAACGCAAGCACGCTCAAGCGATGCTGAACCAAATCCACACGCAGTTCATTGAAGTGGTCAAAAAAGGCCGTGGCGACCGCTTGAAAGAAACCCCGGAGATGTTCAGCGGCCTGTTCTGGAGTGGCCAGCAGGCGGTGGATCTGGGTTTGGCCGACAGCCTAGGCAGTCTGGATGGCGTTGCCCGAGAGGTGGTCAAGGCCCCGGATGTGATCGACTACACGCAGCGTGAAAACGTGGCCGAGCGCTTGGTCAAGCGCTTTGGCGCGGCGGTGGGCGAGGGCTCGGTGCGCGCCTTGCGCAGCAGCACCGGCCTGCGCTGAGCCGCAAGGCCTTGCGCCACCATCAAGGCCCGATGGCGTAAACCGCGGGCGTGTGACCATCAGGGCCTTGGAGGCCCTTTTTCCATTGCGCCACGGTATGGCTCCGGATATGGGCCGTCGGCAGCGTCAAGCCGCTGGCAATGGCCAGTCGGGTGTTGGCGTTCAGGCTTTGCAACAAGCCGCCGAGCATGGCCGCATTGCGGTAGGGGGTCTCGATCCACAGTTGGGTTTGACCTGATTTGAGCGCCAGAGACTCCAGTTGTTTCAGGCGGGTGGCCCGCTCTGCTGCGTCTTGCGGCAGGTAGCCCACGAAGGCAAAATTTTGGCCATTCAGGCCACTGGCGGCCAATGCCAGCAGCAATGACACGGGGCCGACCAAGGGGACCACAGTGAGGCCCAGATCGTGCGCTGCACGCACCACCGAGCTGCCGGGATCGGCCACGGCGGGCATGCCGGCTTCGCTGACCAAGCCCACATCTTGCCCTTGTAAAGCGGCCGCCAGCAGTGGTTTGCCGTCAAAACCCGATTGGTGGTCGCCTTTTTTGTGCACATGGCGTGGCAATTCGGTGATGGTTTGTTCCGCCAAGGGGGCGATCAAGGGGTGGGTTTCAGCCACGCGCTTGAGAAAAGCGCGCGTGCTCTTGGCGTTTTCGCAGACCCAGTGCTGGATGCCTGCGGCAGTGGCCAAGGTGGGGTTGGACAGCACATCGGTGATGGGGGCTTGTTCTGTGCAGCCAAAGTCCAGCGGCGTGGGGACCAAAAACAGGCGACCTGGGGTGGGCTTGGGGGTGTTCACAGCAATTTCACTCCAGCTTGGCGCAGCAAGCGTGCGGTGCGGATGAGCGGCAGCCCGATCAGGGCCGTTGGGTCGTCGTTGTCGATGGACTCCAGCAGTGCGATCCCCAGGCCCTCGCTTTTGGCGCTGCCAGCGCAGTCGTAGGGCTTTTCGGCTTGCAAATAAGCCTCGATTTCTTCGTCGCTCAGATCACGAAAAACGACGCGCACCTCGGCCAAATCGACTTGTTCAAAGCCCGTGGCCAAACAGACCACGGCCAATGCGGTCTGAAAAATCACCGTTTGGCCGCGCATTTGGCGCAGTTGGGCCACGGCGCGTTCGTGTTCACCGGGTTTGCCCAGCGGTTGACCGGCCAAGTCGGCCACTTGGTCCGAGCCGATCACCACCGCTTCGGGGTGCAGTGCGGCCACGGCTTGGGCCTTGGCCAAAGCCAGCCGAAGGGCCAAGGTTTTTGGGGTTTCACCAGGCAAGGGTGTTTCGTCCACATGGGGTGCCGCGACCGTGAACGGCAAGCGAAGGCGTTCCATCAATTCGCGGCGGTAACGTGAGGTCGAGCCCAAAACGACCGAGCGTGGTGGGGCGGATGTGGCAGCAGCAGTGGTTGTCAAAGTGCAACTCCCGGTCTATTCAAATGAGTGATTCTCTTACACTGATGTCATGGAAAAAAAATTAGACCCCCAACACCTGGATGTTCTGGCCTTTGCCCGTGATGCCAGTGCCCTGCGAGGCGCAGGCGCACTGACCGTTTGGCCGCGTTTGCTGGTTGAGCAGCATGGAGACACCTTGGCGGCCGGTGATGTGCTTTGGCAATTGCACGGTCGAACGCTTGCCCAATCGGGCGGCACAGAACAAATTTGGTTGGACTTGCTTGCTTCAGTGCAGCTGCCCATGCAGTGCCAGCGCTGCCTCACCCCGGTGCTGGAAACCGTGCAGGCCGAACGATCGTTCCGTTTTGTGGCGGACGAGGCCACCGCAGCCGCACTGGACGATGAGGCTGAAGAAGATATTTTGGTCATCAGCCGCGACTTTGACGCCTTGGCGCTGGTCGAGGATGAATTGATTTTGTCTTTGCCGCTGGTGCCCTTGCACGAGGTTTGCCCTGAAGCCGTCCCCATGACTGCAGTGGATCCTGAGTTTGAAGAAGCCGCCGATCGGCCCAACCCCTTTGGTGTGCTGGCAAGCCTCAAAACTGGCGCAAACATATAAGTGCAAACCCAAGACACTTTATTTCCGCGTCGTCTTAGGCTATAATCTGCGGTTTCGCCCTTTGCGCTGGGTGACATTCTCATTAACCAGACGCTGCGTCTCAATTAGCGCGGCCTCCAAGTTTCCAAGGAGCCATCATGGCTGTTCAGCAAAACAAAAAGTCGCCTTCCAAGCGCGGTATGCACCGTTCGCACAATGCCCTCAACGTTCCAGGCATTGCGGTTGAGCCTACAACAGGCGAGATTCACCTGCGTCACCACATCAGCCCCAACGGTTTTTACCGTGGTCGCCAAGTGTTGAAAAACAAATCAGAAGCCTGATCGGCGTCAGCCCCAAGCCTCAAGAGGCCCGGCGCTACTTTTCAAGTAGCCTCGGGCTTTTGTTTTTATGGCTTTGATTCCATTCACGGCTATGAGCCATAGGATTGCATGACCTCGCCCAACCCGATCACACTGGCAGTCGATTGCATGGGGGGTGACCACGGTCCCCGCGTCACGTTGGCCGCATGTCGCAACTTTTTGGCCAACCATCCCGATGCCCGTCTGCTGTTGGTGGGACGCCCCGAAGCCTTGGCGTTTTTCGCCGATCCCCGTGCTGAAGTGGTGCCTGCCAGCGAAGTGGTTGAAATGGACGATCCGCTTGAAGTGGCTTTGCGCAAAAAGAAAGACTCTTCCATGCGCTTGGCCATTGAGCAAGTGCGTGATGGCAAAGCCGCTGCAGCCGTGTCTGCTGGTAACACGGGGGCTTTGATGGCCATCGCCCGCTATGTGCTCAAGACCATGGACGGCATTGACCGTCCGGCCATCGCCGGTCAGATGCCCAACTTCAAGGGTGGGGGCACCACCATGCTGGATTTGGGGGCCAATGTGGATTGCACGCCCGAGCATTTGCTTCAATTTGCGGTCATGGGATCCGCATTGGTGTCCGTTTTGCAGAACAAGGAACAGCCCACGGTCGGTTTGCTCAATATTGGCGAAGAAACGATCAAAGGCAATGAAATCATCAAAAAAGCAGGTGAATTGTTGCGATCAGCAGGCAACTCAGGCGATTTGAATTTTCACGGGAATGTGGAAGGCAACGATATCTTCAAGGGCACGGTCGATATCGTCGTCTGCGATGGCTTTGTGGGCAATGTGGCCTTGAAAGCCAGCGAAGGGTTGGCCACCATGATCAGTGGGTTTCTCAAAAATGAGTTTTCCCGAAATATTTTCACGAAACTCGTGGCACTTTTGGCTTATCCGGTGTTAACCGCCTTTAAAAATCGGGTGGATCATCGTCGTTACAACGGCGCTGCCTTGCTCGGTTTGCGTGGCTTGGTGTTCAAGAGTCACGGCTCTGCAGACGAGATGGCTTTTGAAACCGCCTTGAACCGGGCTTATGATGCTTCCAAAAACCAATTGCTTGAACGGGTTCGCGAACGCATCGTCCATGCTGCGCCATTGTTGATGGGTGCGCAGGCCGAGCGGGTGGATCCAGTCGGCACACTTGTATGAGAATTTACACCCGCATTTTGGGCACGGGCAGCTACCTTCCTGAAAATCGCCTGAGCAATGCCGACCTGGCAGCCCAATTGGCTTTGCAAGGCGTAGAGACTTCTGACGATTGGATCGTTGAGCGCACCGGTATACGTGCCCGCCACTTTGCCGCTGACCACCAAGGTTGCAGCGACTTGGCGACCGAAGCAGCCCGCCAAGCTTTGGCCGCTGCAAGCCTCCCAGCACACGACATCGATTTGATCATCGTGGCCACCTCGACCCCGGACATGGTGTTCCCTTCAGTAGCCACCATGGTGCAGCACAAACTGGGCGCCGCTGGTTGCCCGGCCTTTGACGTGCAGGCTGTTTGCAGCGGCTTCGTTTATGCCTTGACGATTGCGGATGCGATGATACAGTCGGGTTCTGCCAAGCGTGCTTTGGTCATCGGTTCAGAAATTTTCAGCCGCATCTTGGACTTCAAAGACCGGACGACCTGCGTGTTGTTTGGCGACGGCGCTGGCGCGGTTGTGCTCGAAGCGTCTGATCAGCCTGGCATTTTGGCCACCGATTTGCATGCCGATGGCAAGTACAAAGACATCCTGTGCGTGCCCGGGCACGTCAACCGGGGCGCCATTTTGGGTGACCCCGTTCTTAAGATGGACGGTCAAGCTGTTTTCAAGTTGGCCGTGGGTGTGCTGGAAGAAACCGCCCGTGCCAGCTTGGCCAAGGCCCATTTGACCGACGCCGACATCGACTGGTTGATCCCGCACCAGGCCAACATCCGCATCATGCAAAGCACGGCCAAAAAGCTCAAAATGAGCGCTGACAAGGTGGTGGTCACTGTGGATCAACACGGCAACACCTCGGCTGCCTCGATCCCCTTGGCGCTGGACACTGCCGTGCGTGATGGGCGCATCCAGCGCGGTCATACCCTCATGCTTGAAGGCGTGGGTGGCGGTTTCACTTGGGGCTCGGTACTTCTGCGCTATTGATTTGACAGGGTCCGGTCAGCTGTGCGCGTCAGGCTGGCAGCCCTTTCAGTGACTGTTTGTTTCAGATTTCAACATGACGACATTTGCTTTTGTATTTCCTGGTCAGGGCGCCCAATCGGTGGGCATGCTGGACGCTTGGGGTGACCACCCTGTGGTGCGCGAGACGCTCCAAGAGGCCTCAGACGCCTTGGGCGAAGACGTGGCTCAACTGATCCACGAAGGCCCCAAGGAAGCGTTGGCCATGACCACCAACACCCAGCCAGTGATGCTGGTGTCGGCCGTGGCCGCTTTTCGTGCTTGGTTGGCCGAAGGTGGTGCCAAACCATCGGTGGTGGCTGGTCACTCTTTGGGCGAGTACAGCGCCTTGGTGGCTTCGGGTGTGTTGACGCTGTCGCAAGCCGCGCCGCTGGTGCGCCTGAGGGCTGCCGCCATGCAAGAAGCCGTACCGGTCGGCGTGGGCGCCATGGCGGCTATTTTGGGATTGACCCCTGAAAAAGTCATTGCGGGCTGTTTGGAAGCACAGACCACTTTTTCTTCAGGCAGCGCTGAAGTGGTGGAGGCCGTGAATTTCAACGATGCCGCCCAAACCGTGATTGCGGGCAGTAAAGCAGCCGTCGACAAGGCCTGCGAAGTGCTCAAGGGTATGGGTGCCAAGCGTGCCTTGCTGTTGTCTGTGTCGGCCCCTTTCCACTCCAGCCTGATGAAACCCGCTGCTGAAAAGTTGCGCGAAAAATTGGCGACCCTGACCTTGGGCGTGCCGCAAATTCCGGTGATCAACAACATCGATGTGGCCATCGAAACCGATGCCGACCGCATTCGGGACGCGTTGTACCGTCAGGCCTTTGGCCCGGTGCGTTGGGTGGCGTGCGTTCAGGCCATCAAGGCCCGTGGTGTGAACACCTTGGTCGAATGCGGCCCCGGCAAAGTCCTGGCGGGCATGACCAAGCGGATCGATACCGAATTGAATGGCGTGGCGCTGTACGACCCCGCCACCCTGGCGGAAGTCAAAGGAATGCTGGCATGAGTGAAATTCAGAAACAAGTGGTGCTGGTCACTGGGGCCTCTCGCGGTATCGGTGCCGCCATTGCCCTGCAATTGGCCCAAGCTGGTTATGTGGTCGTGGGCACTGCCACCACCGATGACGGTGCCGCCAACATCGGTCAAACCTTGTCCGCATACCCTGGAAGTCGGGGGGCCAAGCTGAATGTGACCGATGCAACTGCTGGTGAAGACCTGATCGATGCCATCGTCAAACAGTATGGCGGCTTGCACGTGTTGGTGAACAATGCCGGTATCACCCGGGACCAGTTGGCCATGCGCATGAAAGACGACGATTGGGACGCGGTGATTGAAACCAACCTCAAGGCGGTTTTCCGCATGAGCCGCGCCGTGATTCGCCCGATGATGAAGCAGCGTTATGGCCGCATCATCAGCATCACCAGCGTGGTGGGTGCTTCGGGTAACCCCGGTCAAGCCAATTATGCCGCTGCCAAGGCGGGCGTAGCGGGCATGACCCGCGCTTTGGCCCGTGAATTGGGCAGCCGCAACATCACAGTCAATTGCATTGCCCCCGGCTTTATTGCCACCGACATGACCGCCAGCTTGCCCGAAGAACAACACAAAGCCCTGTTGGGCCAGATTCCTTTGGGCCATTTGGGCCAACCCGAAGACATCGCCCACGCGGTGGCCTATTTGGCCGGACCGCATGCCGGCTATGTCACGGGACAAGAATTGCATGTCAATGGTGGCATGTACATGGCCTGATTTTCCGAAACACCCTTTCGGACAGGTAAAATCTCCTTTTTTCACAACCCTCAGAGGGACCCTATGAGCGATATCGAAGCACGTGTCAAGAAAATCATTGCCGAACAACTCGGTGTCGAAGAGTCACAAGTCACCAATGAAAAAGCTTTCGTGGCCGATCTGGGCGCCGACTCCCTGGACACTGTGGAACTGGTGATGGCACTCGAAGACGAGTTCGGCATCGAAATTCCTGACGAAGACGCAGAAAAAATCACCACGGTGCAAGCTGCGATCGATTACGCCCAAAGCAAGAAGGCCTGATCGACGATGACCCGGCGCCGCGTTGTTGTCACGGGTTTGGGATGCATCAGCCCTGTGGGCAACACGGTCGCTGATGCATGGTCCAACCTGCTTGCCGGTCAGTCCGGCATTGGTCCGATCACACGTTTTGATGCTTCAGCCGTTGCTTGTCGGTTTGCGGGTGAAGTCAAGAATTTCGATCTTGAGTCCTACATGTCTTCCAAAGAAGCCAGGACCATGGATCGGTTCATTCATTTTGGCATTGCTGCCGCGGCCCAAGCCATTCAGGACGCCGGCTTGTCTACCGGCGATGGACTGGGCGAAGAAGAGGCTTGCCGCATCGGTGTGGTGATTGGTTCGGGTATCGGCGGTTTGCCTTTGATCGAAGAAACTCACAGCGAATACACAGCGCGGGGCGCGCGGCGCATCTCGCCATTTTTCGTTCCGGCCTCGATCATCAACATGATCTCAGGTCACGTGTCGATGCGCAGTGGTTTCAAAGGCCCCAACTTGGCTGTTGTGACTGCTTGCACAACGGGCTTGCACTCCATTGGCGAAGCTGGCCGTTTGATCGAATACGGCGATGCGGATGTTATGGTGGCAGGTGGCTCTGAAGCTTGTGTGTCGCCGCTGGGCGTGGGGGGCTTTGCCGCCATGCGCGCCTTGTCGACGCGCAATGATGACCCCACAGTGGCATCCCGGCCATGGGACAAAGACCGCGATGGCTTTGTTCTGGGTGAAGGCGCGGGTGTGATGGTGCTGGAAGAGTATGAACACGCCAAAGCGCGCGGCGCCAAAATCTATGCCGAGTTGGGTGGTTATGGCATGAGTGCTGACGCCGGGCACATGACCGCGCCCAGCATGGACGGCCCACGTCGCGCCATGATCAATGCCATGCGCAATGCCGGTGTCAACGCCGATCAAATCGATTACCTGAACGCGCACGGCACCTCTACGCCGCTGGGCGACATCAACGAAACCCAAGCCATCAAAGCGGCTTTGGGTGAGCACGCCTACAAAACCGTCGTGAGCTCGACCAAATCCATGACCGGTCACCTCTTGGGTGGCGCCGGCGGCATTGAAAGCGTCTTCACCGTGTTGGCCTTGCACCATCAAAAGGTGCCACCCACCATCAATTTGGTTAATCCCGACCCCGAGTGCGATCTGGACTACTGTGCCAACACCGCGCGGGATCTGACGATCGATGTGGCCCTGAAAAACAACTTCGGTTTTGGGGGCACCAACGGCTCGTTGGTCTTCAAACGCATTTGATCACCCGAAAGCCTGGTTGATCGCATGCACAACGCCCCACCTGTGGCTTACCCGGTGGGGCGTTTTGTTTGGGGCATGGTGTTGTTTGGGGGTGTGTTGCTGATGTCGGCAGCAGGACTTTGCGCTTGGCAAATTCAAAGCCAAGCGTCTGGCTTGTTGGTGTGGTGTGCGTGGGTCTTTTGGGCAGTTTGTGGCGTTGCCACGGCCTATGGTGCGCCCAAGCAAGTCTTGTCGGAGGGCCATTTGTTGTGGACCGGCGACGTTTGGATGTGGCGAAGCCGCCTGGGTGCACAGCAGTTTGCCAACGAAGACCAGGATTTGCAATTGGCCGTTGGCTTGGATTGGGGTGCCGGTATGCTTCTCTTGCTGAGGACTCGCGACGAGCTTCGCGATAGGGGGGGGCCGTGGTTTTGCGCTGGGGTCGACGCACAGGCCATGCCCTCAAAGTGGCATGGTTTTAGATGCGCTGTATATTCGCGCCCCAAGGCAGTGATGCAGTCGAATGGGTCGGCGCTTTGATGTGAAACTGCAAGGCTTGAATCTGTCCCTTCAGGCCGCAACTGTTTCAGACCCATTACCCGGTATGAACAACACAAGGAGGCATGTGTGCTGAAGCGATATTGGATGAAAACGGCGGCTTCGTTCGCCCTGGCAAGTGCCATGGTCATGGGCGGGGCCTTTTTACCTCTGACCACAGCGGTGGCACAAAACTCCTCTTTCGGGGTGCGCGGCTTACCGGACTTCACGGATTTGGTTGAGCAGGTGGGGCCTTCGGTGGTCAATATCCGCACCCTTGAAAAAGCCCGACCCAGTGCACAGCCCGGTTCTGCGCCCGACGAAGAAATGCAAGAACTGTTCCGACGTTTCTTTGGCGTGCCCATGCCCAATGCCCCCAGACAGGCCCCTCGCCAAAATCGTCCTCCAGAAGAAGCTCAGCCACGTGGTGTGGGTTCAGGCTTTATTCTGAGTGCTGACGGCTTGATCATGACCAATGCCCACGTGGTGGACGGTGCAGACGAGGTCATGGTGACACTCACAGACAAGCGCGAATTCAAGGCGCGCATTGTGGGCGCGGACAAACGCACCGATGTGGCGGTGGTCAAAATTCAGGCCACCGGTTTGCCCGCTGTGAAGGTGGGCGATGTCAGCCGTTTGCGCGTGGGTGAATGGGTCATGGCGATTGGTTCGCCTTTTGGTTTGGAGAACACCGTCACAGCGGGCATCGTGAGTGCCAAGCAGCGTGACACGGGTGATTATTTGTCTTTCATCCAAACCGATGTGGCCATCAATCCAGGCAACTCCGGCGGGCCACTGATCAACATGCGCGGTGAGGTGGTCGGCATCAACAGCCAAATTTACTCCCGGTCCGGTGGTTTCATGGGCATTTCGTTCGCGATCCCCATGGACGAGGCCATGCGCGTGAGTGAGCAATTGCGCACGAATGGGCGCGTCAGCCGCGGCCGCATCGGTGTCCAAATTGCCCCGGTGACCAAAGAGGTGGCCGAATCCATTGGTCTGGGCAAAACGCAAGGCGTTTTGGTCAGAGGCGTTGAGGAAGGCTCTCCGGCTGAAAAGGCGGGCATTGAGGCTGGCGACATCATCACGCGTTTTGACAGCAAGGCAATTGACAAACCCGCTGATTTGCCCCGTGCGGTGGGCAACACCAAGCCAGGCAGCAAAGTGAGCGTCACCGTTTTCCGGCGTGGCAGTGTCAAGGACATGAGCATCACGGTCGCCGAGATCGAAACCGAGAAAGTGGCTGCCAGCGTTCCGGATAAAAAAGCGCCTGCGGTCAGTGCTCAACACTGGGGTTTGACGGTGAGCGATCTGACGGAAGCACAAAAGAAAGAGTTCCGAGTTCGCGGAGCTGTGCGTGTGGACGCCGTTGCCGATGCAGCGGCCAGGGCCGGTATCCGTGAAGGCGACTTGATTGTGGCCATTGCCAATACCGAAGTCACCTCTTTGAAGGAGTTTGAGACCATCATGGCGCGGGTAGACAAAACCCGTCCAAGCAGTGTGCTTGTTCGACGGGGCGATGCGGCGCAATACGTGTTGATCCGACCTTCGCCATGAAGTTGGGCTTGTCAAGTGCCCCCATTACCCAGCTGGCCAATGGGGGTAAAGACAAGGTGAACCCATGTTTTTTTAAATGCCCACAGCGTGTTGAATTATTTTTTAAAGTTTGTGAATACTAACTTTTGACATCGCTCATACCGAATTTTGATAAAATCAACGTTCCTGAACCTTGATTTACGGCATAAAGCGCAGGTTTGAGTTCACGATGCGAGATGCCACCAGAGCATCCACCGTTGATCCACAGATGACCCACAAGTTGTTCAGCATGAATCTGTTCGCCTTGTGAATAACATGTGAATAAGTCGAGTGTTGCACTGCGGCAACGACTTGCCCATGCTGTTTTGGACGGTGCGCATGTGGGCCAATTTGCCTACAATGAAACCCCAACTATCGCAGTTGCCATAGATTGTTGGTTCAGGGCGCGTCACCACCAGACGCGCCCTTTTTTCTTTTTCGGATCCTCGATCCACACACACTTGCAGACCTCGCTTGATGAATCACATCAGAAACTTTTCGATCATTGCCCACATTGACCATGGCAAATCCACGCTGGCCGATCGTCTGATTCAACGCTGTGGTGGTCTTGAAGCGCGTGACATGGAAGCCCAGGTTCTGGACTCGATGGACATCGAAAAAGAACGCGGCATCACCATCAAGGCGCAGACCGCTGCACTGCATTACAAAGCCCAAGATGGTCAGGTCTACAACCTCAACCTGATCGACACCCCCGGGCATGTGGACTTTTCTTATGAAGTCTCGCGTTCATTGTCGGCCTGCGAAGGCGCTTTGCTGGTGGTGGACGCCAGCCAAGGCGTAGAAGCCCAGACCGTGGCGAACTGCTACACCGCACTCGACTTGGGCGTGGAAGTGGTGCCCGTGCTCAACAAGATGGATTTGCCCAATGCCGATCCAGACAATGCCCGCAGCGAAGTTGAAGACGTGATTGGCATTGACGCAACGGACGCGATCCCATGCTCAGCCAAAACTGGCATGGGCATCGAAGAAATCCTCGAGGCTGTGGTGGCCCGGATCCCGCCGCCCAAAGGCAATCCCGATGCGCCCCTGAGGGCCATGATCATCGACAGTTGGTTTGACAGCTATGTCGGCGTGGTCATGCTGGTACGTGTGGTCGATGGCCAGTTGCTCAAAAACGAGCGCATCAAGATGATGGCCAGCCATGCCGTCTACGAAGTGGGCAGCTTGGGTGTTTTCACCCCCGCCAACGAACCGCGTCAGTCCCTCAAGGCCGGTGAAGTGGGTTACATCATTGCCGGTATCAAGGAGTTGCAAGCGGCCAAGGTGGGTGACACCGTCACCCTGGAAAAGAAGCTGCCCAACAATTTGGGGCCTGCTGCCGAAGCCTTGCCCGGATTCAAAGAAATCCAGCCCCAGGTGTTTGCCGGTTTGTACCCGACCGAGGCCAACCAATATGACGGTCTGCGCGATGCGCTGGAGAAGCTCAAGCTCAACGACGCCTCTTTGCATTACGAGCCCGAAGTCTCACAAGCCTTGGGCTTTGGTTTCCGTTGCGGTTTTTTGGGCTTGTTGCACATGGAAATTGTGCAAGAGCGTTTGGAGCGTGAATTTGACCAAGACCTGATCACCACGGCGCCCAGCGTGGTCTACCAAGTGGTCCAGCCCGGCGGTGAAATCGTCATGGTGGAAAACCCCTCCAAGATGCCCGACCAAGGCAAACTGCAAGAAATCCGCGAGCCCATCGTCACCGTGCATTTGTACATGCCACAAGACTATGTGGGCCCTGTCATGACACTGGCCAATCAAAAACGGGGCGTGCAGATGAACATGGCTTACCACGGGCGCCAAGTCATGTTGACCTACGAAATGCCGCTGGGAGAAATTGTGCTCGACTTCTTTGACAAGCTCAAATCGGTCAGCCGGGGCTACGCCTCCATGGATTACGAATTCAAGGAATTCCGCGCCTCTGATGTGGTGAAGGTTGACATTTTGCTGAACGGCGAAAAGGTCGATGCCTTGTCCATCATTGTGCACCGCTCGCAGTCCCAGTACCGGGGCCGAGCGGTGGTGGCCAAGATGCGGGAGATCATCAGCCGCCAGATGTTCGATGTGGCGATCCAGGCGGCCATTGGGGCCAACATCATTGCCCGTGAAAGCATCAAGGCTATGCGCAAGAACGTGCTGGCCAAGTGTTACGGTGGCGATATCTCGCGCAAGCGCAAACTGCTGGAAAAGCAAAAAGCCGGTAAGAAGCGCATGAAACAAATTGGCTCGGTCGAGGTGCCTCAAGAGGCGTTCTTGGCCATTTTGCAGGTGGAAGATTGATGCAGTTCCTCACGTCTTTGGTCTTGGCTGCTTTTGTGGCCTATGCCGGTGCTTGGTACACGGGTTTCATTGAGGGTAATTTCGCGCTGCTTTTGCTTTTGGCTACCGTGGTCACGGGCATTTACTGGTTGGCCGAGCGCTTTGTCTTTTTGCCCCAGCGTGAAAAAGCGGTGGCTCAGCTGGAGGCCGAAACCGCTCAACGGCAAGCGGAGTTGTCCAAAATGGGCATTGCCAAGGTGGACACCGACATCCGTGAAAGCCGCGAAAAGCTGCTCATGCAGCCTTGGTGGCTGGACTGGACGGCCGGTCTGTTTCCGGTGATTGTGGTGGTCTTCATCTTGCGCTCTTTTTTGTTCGAGCCCTTCAAAATCCCCTCGGGCTCGATGATTCCCACCCTGCACATTGGCGACCTGATTTTGGTGAACAAATTCCACTACGGTGTGCGTTTGCCGGTGGCCAACACCAAGCTCACCGAGGGCACGCCTGTGCAGCGCGGCGATGTGATGGTGTTCCGTTACCCACCCAAGCCCAGTGTGGACTACATCAAGCGCGTGGTCGGCTTGCCTGGTGACGAGGTGGCTTACCTGAACAAAAGTTTGACCATCAATGGCAAACCGGTGCCCACCGAGGTGATGCCCGACTTTTTCGACGAATCCACCATGCGCTACCACAAGCAGCGCCGCGAAACCTTGGGGGCCAAGCCGCACCAAACCTTGCAAGACGATGACCGTCCAGCCTTTGTGCCTGGAGCAGACCCGTTTCCTGGCCGTGAAAACTGCAATTACACGGTCGAAGGCGTGACCTGCAAAGTGCCAGCAGGCCACTACTTCATGATGGGTGACAACCGCGACAACTCGCTGGACTCACGTTATTTCGGTTTCGTGCCGGATGCCAACATCGTGGGCAAAGCCTTCTTTGTCTGGATGAATTTCGGTAACCTGCAGCGCATTGGCGCTTTTGACTGAGGTGAGCGTGGCCACCACTTCTGCTGCTTCTTCTGGTTTGTCAGAACTGCAAGTTCGCCTGGCTTATGCGTTTCGCCAGCAAGCTTTACTGCAGCAGGCGCTGACGCACCGCAGTTTCAGCGCAGACCACTACGAGCGCTTGGAATTTTTAGGTGACTCGGTGCTCAACCTGGCCGTCTCGCACATGCTTTATGCGCAACTGGCCGACATGCCCGAAGGTGACTTGTCGCGTGTTCGGGCCAATCTGGTCAAGCAAGACACGCTGCACCAACTGGCCAAAACGCTGGACGTTTCAGCCGTCATGCGTTTGGGTGAAGGCGAGATGCGATCCGGCGGGCAGGGCAGGCCCTCGATTTTGGCGGACATGGTCGAGGCCATCATCGGCGCTGTCTATCTGGACGGCGGCTACCAAGACGCGCAAGCCTTGGTTGAGCGCCTGTTTGCCAAGGTCGACATCAAACCCGACATGCAAGCTGTGGGCAAAGACCCCAAGACGGAGCTGCAGGAGTGGTTACAAGGGCGCAAGCTCGCGCTGCCCAAATACACCGTGGTCGGTACCTCCGGCGCGGCGCACCGCCAGCAATTCGAAGTTTCTTGTGAAGTGACTCAATTGCGCCAAACCCAACAAGGCTCGGGCGCGTCGCGCCGTGCAGCTGAACAAGCAGCGGCAGCCGCCATGCTGCAGACCCTGAAATCCGAAAGCGCCGTATGAGCACCGACAAGAAATCCACCGATTCGGCGCTGACCGCGCAAGAGCCGACCCTGCGTCGCCCCGTTCAAATCGCGGGTGTGACCATCCAGCCACGCGACCCCTCTGAGGACGCATCCTTGCCGCCTGTCGCTGTCACCCCCTTGCCAGTACCCGTTGAAGGCCAGCACTGCGGACTGGTGGCCATTGTGGGCAAACCCAACGTGGGCAAGTCGACCTTGCTCAATGCCTTGGTGGGCCAAAAAATCAGCATCACCTCGCGCAAAGCCCAAACCACCCGCCACCGCATCACGGGCATCCGCACCCAAGGCGCTGCGCAGTATGTGTTTGTGGACACACCCGGTTTTCAGACCATTCACGGCACCGCGCTCAACAAGTCACTCAACAAGACCGTGGTTGGTGCGGTGAGCGATGTGGATTTGGTGCTCTTCGTGGTCGAGGCGGGCAGTTTCACCACGGCGGACGCCAAGGTGCTGGCCTTGCTCAAGCCCGGAATTCCGGTTTTGCTGGTGGCCAACAAGCTGGACAATGTGCACCGCCGTGGCGACATCGCCCCTTGGTTGCAAAGCATGCACCAGCGTCACGCCTTCACCGAGTTTGTGCCCATGTCGGCCAAGCAGCCCAAGGACATCGTGCGCTTGTTGGACATTTGCGAAAAATACCTGCCCGAGCAGCCTTGGTGGCATGCCGAAGACGAGTTGACCGACCGCAGTGAAAAGTTCTTGGCCAGCGAAATGGTGCGAGAAAAATTGTTCCGCCTGACAGGTGACGAGCTGCCTTACACCTCCACGGTGGTGATTGACAAGTTCGAAGAGGAAGCTGGGCGCACCGCCAAGCGCATGTTGCGCATTGCCGCCACCATCGTGGTGGAGCGCGAAGGCCACAAGGCCATGGTCATTGGTGACAAGGGCGAAAAGCTCAAGCGCATCGGCACTGAAACACGCGTGGAATTGGAAAAGTTGCTGGACGCTAAGGTGTTCATCGAGCTGTGGGTCAAAGTGCGTTCCGGCTGGGCCGACGACGAAGCCCGCGTGCGCAGTTTCGGCTACGAGTAATCCCACCGCCAATGGCCACCAAGCGGATCGCAGACGAGCCAGCCTATGTGCTGCACCGCTACGACTGGAGCGAGACCAGCCTGATCCTTGAAGTCTTCACCCGCCACCATGGCCGGGTGGCTCTGGTGGCCAAAGGGGCCAAACGGCCCAGCTCCAGCTTTCGCCCTGTTTTGTTGCCTTTGCAGCCTTTGTCGCTGGCGTTTGGGGGCGATGGCGACATCCGTACCCTCAAGTCGGCCGAATGGGTGGGCGGGCACGTCATGCCCACGGGTGAGGCGCTGCTGTCTGGCTATTACCTCAATGAATTGCTGATGCGCCTGACGGCCAGAGACGACCCGCACCCGCAGTTGTTTGAGGTGTACGCGGCTGCCGTCCGCCTGCTGGCCAGTGGTGACCCGAATGCCTTGCAATGGGCCTTGCGGGCGTTTGAGCTGTTGCTGCTCAAAGAGATGGGCCTGTTACCCGCCTTGAACCAGCAGACCCTGACCCTCAAAACCTTGTCGCCCACAGACTGTTACGCTTTGGTGCCCGAGGCCGGTTTGCAATTGGTGAGCGATGACCCACGCCACGCCTTGCGCGGCGAGCAATGGCAATTGCTCCAAATGGCACTGGATTCCCCCAGCCCGCTGGCCGCCTTGTTGAGAGATTGCGCCGACTTGTTGGTGCAACTGCAAAGGCCCTTGCGCCTGATGCTCAACTACCATTGCGGTGTCGGTGCCTTGCGTACCCGCCAAATGATGCTGGACTTGCAAACTTTATGAACACAACCCAACGCGTGGCCCTGTCGGTCAACGTCAACAAAGTCGCCTTGCTGCGCAACTCCCGCCATCTCGGCATCCCCAGCGTGAGGCGTGCCGCCGAGCTGTGTCTTCAAGCGGGTGCACAAGGCATCACCATCCATCCCCGTCCTGATGAACGCCACATCCGCGCGAGCGACGTGCCCGAGCTGCAGGCGCTCATGCAGGCCTGGCCTGAGCGTGAGTTCAATATCGAGGGCAACCCCTTCCACAACCTGATGGAACACGTGCGTGCCGTGCGACCGCACCAAGTCACCTTTGTGCCCGACAGCGAAGGCCAGTTCACCAGCGACCACGGCTGGGCTTTCCCGCAAGACACCGAGCGCCTGAAACCCCTGATCGATGAGTGCAAAGCGCTGGGCGTGCGCGTGAGCCTGTTCATGGACCCCATCCCGGATCAAATGGCCGGGGCCCGGGCTGTGGGCGCGGACCGGGTGGAGCTGTACACCGAGCCTTATGCGGCTGCTTTTGGAACGCCAGAGCAAGACAAGCAGTTGCAGCGTTACGCCGTCGCGGCCGTGGCCGCAACGCAGGTTGGCCTGGGCTTGAACGCAGGCCATGACCTCAACCAGGCTAATGTGCCTGCCTTTGTGGCCGCGGTCAAAGGCCTGCAAGAAGTCTCGATTGGCCATGCCTTCATGGCCGACGCGCTGGAGTTGGGTTACAGCGCCACCGTGAAGGCCTACCTCGCTTGCCTGGAAAAATGATCTACGGCATCGGTACCGACATCTGCGACATCCGCCGCATCCGGGCCAGCCTGGAACGGCACGGGGAGCGCTTTGCCGCCAAGGTGCTGAGCGACGCCGAGATGGCCACATGGAAAGCCCGCGGCGCCCGATGGCCCGAGCGGGGTGTGCGTTACCTGGCCACACGGTTTTCTGCCAAAGAGGCCTTCAGCAAAGCCATTGGCCTGGGCATGCGCATGCCCATGACTTGGCGGCTGTGTGAAGTGGGCAATTTGCCCAGTGGTCAACCGGTCATCGTGCTGCACGGGGACCTCAAAGAATGGTTTGAGACCAAGCACCTCAGTGCCCACATCACCGTGACCGACGAGTCCGAATACGCCGCCAGTTTTTGTGTGGTCGAGACCCTGAGCGCACCGCACCCTTGATTGGGCGCGCTGATCCCCCACATTGAATGGATATCCCATGCCCCTGCACGCCCCCCTGATCATTGACATTGCTGGCACCACCTTGACCGATGTGGACTGCCGCCGTATGGCGCATCCCCTGGTGGGTGGCATGATTTTGTTTGGCCGCAATTGGTACAGCCGTGCACAGCTGAGTGATTTGTGCGCCGAGGTCAAAAGCATCCGTCCCGACCTCTTGATTGCGGTCGACCACGAAGGCGGTCGTGTGCAGCGCTTTCGCACCGACGGTTTCACCCATTTGCCGCCGATGCGTGCTTTGGGTGAACTCTGGTCGCAAGACGACAAGGGCCTGCCCGGCTCGGGCGTGCTCAAGGCCTGCGAGGCGGCCACATCGGCAGGCTTTGTTTTGGCCAGTGAGCTGCGTGCTTGTGGCGTGGACTTCAGCTTCACCCCGGTGCTCGATTTGGACCACGGCGAGAGTGGCGTCATTGGCGACCGCGCCTTCGCGCGCGACACGCGCGTGGTGAGTCTGCTGGCCCGCAGTCTCATGCAGGGCTTGTTGCAAGCGGGGATGGGCAATTGTGGCAAGCATTTCCCTGGACACGGCGCGGTCAAGGCCGACTCGCACGTGGCGCTGCCGGTGGACAAGCGCAGCCTCAAGGCCATCTTGGCCGACGACGCGCAGCCTTACCGTTGGCTGAGCAGCGTGCTCACGGCCGTGATGCCCGCACACGTTATTTACAGCAAAGTCGACAGCCGCCCAGCAGGTTTTTCGCCGCGCTGGTTGCAAGACATCTTGCGTGCGCAATTGGGCTTTCAAGGTGTGGTCTGCACCGACGATTTGTCGATGGCCGCCGCCCGGCAGATGGACGGCCGCACACTCAGCTACACCGAGGCCGTGATCACCGCGCTGCATGCCGGCTGCGACCTGGCCTTGCTGTGCAACCGCTCGGCTGTGAACGACGGCGCAGAACTCGATGAAGTGATTGACCAGTTGGCCCAAGCCCAGCTCAAAGGCCACTGGACGCCCAGCGAGATCAGCGAAGAGCGGCGTTTGGACCTCTTGCCCCGATCGCCCGCCCGCCCTTGGGACGAGCTGGTGCGCTCTGCCGACTACATGCAGGCGCTCGACCGCTTGCCTTGACCTGAACAGGACACCACAATGAACTGGATTGCGCGCATCGTCATGGGTTTGCTGGGGCTGGGTTTTTTGGCTGCCTTGCTTTTGGGGTTGCTCTGCTACACCGTTTTTGCGACGGTCCGTTGGTTGTTGACGGGCCGCAAACCCCAGGTGGTGATGGTCTGGCAGCAGTTCAGCGCCATGCGCCAGGGCTTCAAGCAGGGCGGTTTCGGTGCAGGTTCCGGACAAGGCTTTGGTTCCCCCAAACGGCAAGTCAGCCCATTTGCCCAGGACGACCAGGTGGTCGATGTGGAGGTGCGCGAGGTGGTGGAAGATGCACCCCGTTTGCCGCCCCGCCAAAAGGACTGAAGCTGTGAGCGCATCAAAAAACCCGACCTAGGCCGGGTTTTTGGGCGCTTTGGATCTTATGGCTGCACGTGCCGCAGCGCCGGAAACAAAATCACATCGCGGATGCTGGCGCTGTCGGTCAGGAGCATCATCAGGCGGTCAATGCCGATGCCGCAGCCGCCCGCAGGGGGCATGCCGTATTCGAGCGCACGCACAAAGTCGTGGTCGTAATACATGGCTTCGTCGTCGCCGTCTTCTTTGGCCGCCACTTGGGCATGGAAGCGTGCGGCCTGGTCTTCGGCGTCGTTCAATTCGCTGAAGCCATTGCCGAACTCGCGGCCGGTGATGTAGAGCTCAAATCGCTCGGTCACTTCGGGGCGACTGTCGTTGGCACGGGCCAAGGGGCTGATTTCGGTCGGGTGCTCCATGATGAAGGTCGGCTCCCAGAGCTTGTCTTCCACAGTTTCCTCGAAATAGAACACCTGCAGGCTGGCGAGACTCCGTGAGGACAGCTTGTCCTTGGCTTCGCTCATGCCCAGCTTCTTCAGGGCGTTGATCAGCCACTCGGCGTTGTCCACGTTGTCACCGGCTTCGGTGTGCTTCACGATGGCTTCACGGATGGTCATGCGTGCGAAAGGCTTGTTCAGGTCCACCGGCTTGCCGTTGTAGCTCAAGTCCAGAGTGCCCGCAGCGTTCATGGCCGCGTCGCGGATCAGGCTTTCGGTAAAACCCATCAGGTCCTGGTAGTTCCAGTACGCCGCGTAGAACTCCATCATGGTGAACTCGGGGTTGTGGCGCACCGAGATGCCTTCGTTGCGGAAGTTGCGGTTGATCTCGAACACGCGCTCAAAGCCGCCTACCAAGAGTCGTTTCAGGTACAACTCGGGCGCGATGCGCAAAAACATCTCTTGTTCGAGCGCGTTGTGGTGTGTCACAAAGGGCTTGGCGTTGGCACCACCGGGAATGGGGTGCAACATGGGTGTTTCCACTTCCAAAAAGCCGTGCTGGACCATGAACTCACGGATGCCGCTCACGGCCTTGCTGCGGGCCACAAAGCGCTTGCGGGCGGCTTCGTCGGTCATCAGATCGACATAGCGCTGGCGGTATTTGACCTCTTGGTCGGCCACGCCGTGGAACTTGTCTGGCATGGGGCGCAGGCTCTTGGTGAGCATGCGGATCGATGTGGCATGGATCGACAATTCACCCGTGCGGGTCTTGAACAAATGGCCTTCCACGCCCACGATGTCGCCCAGGTCCCAGTGTTTGAACAGGGTATAGAGGTCTTCACCCACGTCGTCGCGGGTCACATAAACCTGGATGCGGCCCGTGGCGTCTTGCAGCGTGGCAAAGCTGGCCTTGCCCATGACGCGCTTGAGCATCATGCGGCCAGCGACCTTGGCAGTGGTCTTGGCCACGCCTTCGCCGTTCAACTCTTCTGCGGCTTTCTCGCCGTGCGCCTGGTGCAGGTTGGCGGCGTGGTGTTCGGGCTTGAAGTCGTTGGGAAACGCCACACCCTTGCCTTCGGCTTGCGCCTGACGCATGGCTTTGAGCTTCTCGCGGCGCTCGGCGATCAGCTGGTTTTCATCTTCTGGGGCGGGCAGAGGTGCTGGTGCCGTTTGGGCGATGGCGTTCGTGTCGGACATGAAGGGCGATGGTTGGGCTCTTGGCGCGAAGCGTGCCTGAACCTGGTTGGCGTAAAAAACGTGGGAAAACAGAACTGCGACAAGGCGCAAAACCATTTATTTTATGAGTTTCCGAGGGGCTTTTGGCCTTGTCGGCCTGCGGGTGTCGCCCAAGCCTAAGGCGAGCGCTCAGAGGGGACAACCATGTCGCCGATCAACTCCAGCCGCATCAGGGGCTCTTGCAGTGCAAACAGGCGGTATTTCGTTTGTAAAGGCATGGGCAGTAACTCGCCCCAGCGGTTGGACAGCCAGCTGCAATCTTGCAGCCGCCACGCCTCGGCCCAGTGAGGCACCTCGCTGGGTTGTGCGCTCAGTTCGGTCAACACGTCGTGCATTTGCGCTGACAGGTGCTGCAAGTCATCAGGCACCTGCACGGCGGGCTCGGGCGGTATGGCTTGTGTCCTGCCCAGCCACAGGCCGTCGCTGCGCTGCTGCGTGGTCCGGATGTGGAACTTTTCCACCCCCCGACACCAGACCATCACCAAGCCGGGCTGGGGCCGCTCGATGCGTTCGATCTGCACCCGGGTGCCTATGGCTTCAAACTGTTCGGCGGCATCACCTGGCCGGTGCACTTCGCGGCCCTGGGACAATGTGAGCACCCCAAAGCCGGTGCCTTGGCGCTCGCATTCGCCAATCATCTGCAGGTAGCGCAGCTCAAACAACCGCAGTGGCAGCAAAGCGCCGGGAAACAGCACGGTGCCCAATGGGAACAGGGGCAATTCCGTCCATGGGGCGGGGGATGGGGTGGGCGCGGCATTCATCTGGGTATCATCGCACGAGCAGGAGAACAGCAATGTGGTTTCAGATGGTCAGCATGGTGTTGGATGTGGTCGCGGGTTTGGTGGCGGGCACATGCTTGTTGCGTTTTTTGATGCAGTGGCAGCGCATTTCTTTTCACCAGCCCCTGGGGAACTTCGTTTTTTCCATGACCGATTGGCTGATTTTGCCCTTGCGCAAGGTCGTACCCGCTTGGTCGGCCTGGGATTTGTCAAGCCTGGTGGGGGCCTGGCTGATCAAGGTGGTTCAGTTTTTGTTGCTTTGGCTGGTGGCGGGGGGGAAAGGCAGCCTGGCCTTGCTGCCCTTGCTCAGCTTGGTGGGCTTGGCGCAGTTGGTGGTGTCGGCTTTGAGTGCCTTGGTGCTGGTGTTGGCGATCATGTCTTGGGTCAATCCCGGCTCGCAGATGTACGCCCTGACGGCGCGTTTGTGCGAGCCGTTTTTGCGCCCTTTTCAGCGTGTGGTGCCTTTGATCGGCGGCATTGACCTGTCCCCGCTGGTGCTGCTTTTGATCTTGCAGATTCTGGGCATGCTGCTGTCGGGCTTTCAGATGAGCTGGCTGAACTGAAGCATTGAGCTTTAGCCCAAACAGCAAAGCCCTCTGACGAGGGCTTTTTTTTGAGAGTCACTGATCTCGGTAGGCTCTAACTTACCGCATCCGCTGGCTGGCGCTGGAGCATGGCCAAGGTGTTGGCGATGGTTTTGCGCAGTTCGCGTCGGTCGCAGATGAAGTCCACCGCGCCCTTGGTTTGCAAAAACTCGGCACGCTGAAAGCCTTCGGGCAAAGTCACGCGCACGGTGCTTTCGATCACGCGGGGGCCTGCAAAGCCAATCAGGGCTTTGGGCTCGGCAATCACCACGTCGCCCAAGAAGGCAAAGCCCGCCGACACGCCACCCATGGTTGGGTCGGTCAACACGCTGATGTAAGGCAGGCCTTTTTTGGCCAGTCGGGTCAGCGCGGCATTGGTTTTGGCCATTTGCATGAGTGAGAGCAAGCCTTCTTGCATGCGTGCGCCGCCTGTGGCGGTGAAGCAGACAAAAGGCACTTTTTGTTCGATGGCGGTTTCCACGCCACGCACAAAGCGTTCACCGACAACGGAGCCCATGGAGCCGCCCATGAAGTCGAACTCGAAGCAGGCCACGACCAAAGAAATGCTGTGGACCGAGCCACCCATGACCACCAAGGCGTCGGTTTCGCCCGTGTTGTTCATGGCTTCTTTGAGGCGCTCGGGGTATTTGCGGCTGTCTTTGAACTTCAAGGCATCGACGGGCACCACTTCTTGGCCGATTTCGTAGCGGCCTTCGCCGTCCAAGAAGCCGTTCAGGCGAGCACGCGCACCGATGCGCAGGTGGTGCGAGCAGCCAGGGCAAACATTCTGGTTTTCTTCCAAGGCGGTTTTGTAAAGCACCGTTTCGCAGCTGGGGCACTTGACCCACAAGCCTTCGGGCACCGATCGGCGATCGGACGGGTCGGTGTGCTGGATCTTGGGGGGAAGCAATTTTTCGAGCCAACTCATGAAGGTTTCTCCTTATGCGGCAAATTATCGTTCAAACGCCAGAGCGACCCAGTTTCACGCCAACCAGGTCCTCCAGCGCTGATGAAGCGCTGTCTCCGAGCCTTCAGGCGTCGAGGGCTTGGCGAATGCCACGCAGAAAGTCAGACGCCACGGTATGGACTTGCTCGGGCGCAGCCGCGTCGATCAGCTGAATCAATCGGGTGCCAATCACCACCGCATCGGCCACCCGGCTGATGGCCTTGGCCGTCTGTGCGTCGCGGATGCCAAAACCCACGCCCACAGGAACGCTCACGTGCTGGCGGATGCGCGGCAGCATGGCTTCCACCGCGTCGATGTCCAGTGCGCCTGAGCCTGTCACGCCCTTGAGCGAGACGTAATACACATAGCCACTGGCCACTTGGGCGACTTGCGCCATGCGCTCGTCGGTGGAGGTGGGTGCCAGCAAAAAGATCAAGTCCATGTTGTGGGCACGCAGTTTGGCTGCAAATTCCACGCATTCTTCAGGCGGGTAGTCCACCACCAAAATGCCGTCCACCCCGGCAGCCGAGGCATCGTGGATGAAGCGGTCGGCGCCGTGCTTTTGGTCATACCGCTCGACCGGGTTGGCGTAACCCATCAAGACCACCGGGGTGTGGGTGTTGGTTTGGCGAAATTCTTGCACCATGGCCAGCACCTGCGTCAAACCAATGCCCAAAGACAGGGCTTTGTCACCGGCTTTCTGAATCACCGGGCCGTCGGCAGACGGGTCCGAAAACGGCACCCCCAGCTCGATGATGTCGGCCCCGGCCTCGGCCATGGCGTGCATCAGGGGCGCCGTGGTGTTTTGCAGAGGAAAACCTGCCGTGACATACGGAATCAGGGCTTTGCGGCCTTGGGCTTTGAGGGTGGACAGTGTGGAATCAATGCGGCTCATGGGGGCCTTCACTTCACAAAATTGACGGGCTGATCGCCACCTTTGACCGATTGGCCTTGGCAACTGGGGCGGCAATAGAAGTCGGCGTTCGACAAATCGGCCACGGTGCCGATGTCTTTGTCGCCTCGACCGGACATGTTGACGAGGATCGACTGGTCAGGGCGCATGGTTTTGGCCAACTGCATGGCGTAGGCCACGGCATGGCTTGACTCCAGCGCGGGGATGATGCCTTCAGTGCGGCACAGGTAGTGAAAGGCCTCGAGGGCTTCCTTGTCGGTGATGCCCACGTATTCTGCGCGGCCAATGTCCTTCAAAAAGGCGTGTTCGGGGCCGACACCGGGGTAGTCCAGGCCCGCGCTCACGCTGTGGGTTTCGGTGATCTGGCCGTTGTCGTCTTGCAGGATGTAGGTGCGGTTGCCGTGCAACACACCTGGTGTGCCCAGCTGCAGTGAGGCCGAGTGTTTGCCCGTGTCCAGGCCTTCGCCTGCGGCTTCTACGCCAATCAAGCGTGTATTTTCGTGGCCAATGTAGGGGTAGAAAATGCCCATGGCGTTGCTGCCGCCGCCCACGCAAGCGATCACCGCATCGGGTTGCTGCTCGGCCATTTGCAGGCTTTTGAACATCTCGGGCATTTGCGTCAGGCATTCCTCGCCGATCACGCTTTGGAAGTCGCGCACCATCATGGGGTAGGGGTGTGGCCCTGCCACGGTGCCGATGATGTAAAAGGTGTTGTCGACGTTGGCGACCCAGTCGCGCATGGCTTCATTGAGGGCGTCTTTGAGGGTGCGGCTGCCCGACTCCACCGGCACGACGGTCGCGCCCAAGAGCTTCATGCGGTAAACGTTGGGGCTTTGGCGCTTGACATCTTCCGAGCCCATGTACACCACACATTCCAAACCATAGCGGGCGCAGATGGTGGCGGTGGCCACGCCGTGCTGGCCTGCGCCAGTTTCAGCAATGATGCGCGGCTTGCCCATGCGCTTGGCCAGCATGGCTTGGCCAATGGTGTTGTTGATTTTGTGGGCGCCCGTGTGGTTCAGGTCTTCGCGCTTCAAGAAGATCTGCGCGCCCCCCATCTCGCGGCTCATGCGGGCGGCGTGGTAGACGGGCGAGGGGCGGCCCACAAAATGGGCCAACTCGGACTTGAATTCGGCGATGAATGCCGGGTCGTGCTGGTACTGGGCGTAGGCGGCTTTGAGCTCGTTGATGGCGTGGGTCAGGGTTTCGCTGACGAAACTGCCGCCATACATGCCGAAATGGCCTTTGGCATCGGGTTGTTGGTAGTCGTACATGGTGCTTTCCATCGGTTGCGTTCGTTCAGTGTTGGCGGCAGCTTGGCTGCTGCATGTGGGGTCCGCATGGACTCAGGGAATGAATTCAGGGAACGAATTCAGAGAGTGCATTCAGAAGTCAAGGGCGTTGTCTGCGGTGCGCACCGCCTGGACAAACTGCCGCATTTTCTCGGCATCTTTGAGGCCTTTGCCTGCTTCGATGCCCGAGCTCACGTCAACGGCCAGAGACAGGCCGTGCGTGCGCAGCGCCCGCATGCCATCGCCCACGTTTGCAGGTGTGAGTCCACCAGACAAAACGAGGTGAGCATTGACGTTTGGTGGCAGCAGTGACCAATGGAATGTTTTTCCGCCCCCGCCGTATCCGTCGACGTGGGCGTCGAGCAAGAGGGCTTGGGCTGAGTGGTGTTGAGATGCAAATTCTAGCAAGTCGAAGTCCTGGGCCTCGGACAGGGGGATTCTGGCGGCTTTGAGGTGGGGGCGGCCCGTGAGAAGCGAGATCGATTGGCAAAACTCGGGCGACTCGTCGCCATGAAACTGCAACAAAGCGCCTGGCACTGCGGTGCAAGCCGCTTGAATGCGCTCGGGTGTTTCGTTGACGAACAGCAGCACCGGGACCACAAAAGCAGGCAGCAGGCGGGCCAGCTCGGCTGCACGGTCGATGCTCACGCTGCGGGGGCTGGGTGGGTAGAGCACAAAACCAATCGCGTCGGCACCGAGGGAGCAGGCCGCCAGCACATCGGCTTCGCGGGTGAAGCCGCACATCTTGATGCGGGTGCGCTGCTGCGGGGTGTGACTTGTCGGTGTGTTGGCTTGGCTCATGGCAACCAATCAAAAGCAGGTGTTGTGTCGGGCAATCCCCACTCGGGGCTGTAGATCGGGCCTGCAAAGTACAGGCCGTCGGGCGAAAAAGTGGGTGCTGCAGCGTCGCGGTTTTTGGCCAAAAGAACCTCTAGCATCCAGTCAGGCGACTGGTTGCCCTGGCCAATCGTGATCAGGCAGCCCATGATGTTGCGAATCATGTGGTGCAAAAAGGCATTGCCTTCGAACTCAAATCGCCAATACGCGCCACGTTTGGCAATGCGGATGTACCTGAGCGTCTTGACGGGTGACAGCGCCTGGCAGCTGCTGGCCCTGAAAGACGAGAAGTCGTGCTCGCCCAATAAGTGCTGGCTGGCTTCGAGCATGGGCGCTTGGGCCAGTGGCCGGTACACCCAACCCACGCGGCCCGTCTCTAAGCTGGGACGCACCACCGAATCGAGCAGCACGTAGATGTAGCGCCTGCCCGTGGCGCTGGCACGGCAATGGAAGGTGTCGGGCATGACTTGCGCCCACTGCACGGCAATGTCAGAGGGCAAATAGCGGTTGGTGCCGCGCACCCAAGACTGCGGATCGCGGTTCAGTTCGGTATCGAAATGCACAACTTGCATCAGGCCGTGTACCCCTGCATCGGTGCGGCCGGCGCACAGGGTGCTGATGCGGGGCACATCGGCAAACTTGGACAAGGCGTTTTCGAGTTTGTCTTGCACCGTTTGGCCCGTGCTTTGGCTTTGCCACCCTTGGTAGGCGCTGCCCGAGTACCCCACACCCAGCGCGACTCTCACGCCTTGGGACCTGCAGGTTGGGCCGCATCAGCGGGGGGGCGTGCCTCGGGCGCAGGCGTCAAGTTCAGGTCCAGATGGGCGAACTGTGGCGGCAAGCCTGAGGGCAAAGGTGCACGCTCGACCTGGATATCTGGGTGGGGCTTTGGGGTGACAGACGCGATGGGTTCGCGAGACACCTCGTTGTGGTGATGTTGGGCAAACAAATCATCGTCTTTTGAAGGGTGGCGTCTGACCCACCACACCCAGGCCCACATGCCGCCCAACAGAGCCAAAGCCCAAGCCCCAACGGTCGAGCTCTGGCTGATGAACTCCAGGACAGAGGAGGCCTGGATTGGTGGCGCGGAAACGGGCAAACTGGGTGATAAGGGCTTGGATGGAGCGCTTTCAGCCGCTGTCGCTTGGTCGGTGTTGGGAGGTTTCGACGCCGCCAAGGACCTGAGGGTGTCCAGGTTCTTTTGGAGTGCAGCGAGTTGTTCGGTCTTGTCCTGAATCTCACGTTCCACAGCCAGCCTGGCTTCGTCGGTGGCGCTTGCGGCCTCGCGTTGGCTGAGCGTCAAGGTGTCTTGGGGCGGCAGTTGTGGTGCCGGTGTGCTGGCGACAGCGCTGAGCTTGCCGTTCATTTCCCGGCTTGCCGTGTCGGGCGCTTGGAGAGCCGATTGGGCCAAGCGCCGGGCATAGGCCGCAAAATCCACGGTTTGCGCCACCACCGTTTGCCTAGCTTCTTCGGCTGAAATTTGACTGGCCTCTTGGGCGCTGGGCAATTGAACTTCAGCACCTTCGCGCAGCAAGTTCACATTGCCCTCAATGAAGGCCTCCGGGTTGGCGCGCACCATGGCCAACAGCATTTGGTCCAGCGTGACGCCCGATGGCATGGAGCGCAAGACCAAGCGAGATGCAGTATCACCTGCCCGCACCCTGACGGTGTCTAAGGGTTGTCGAGTCTCTGCAACAGACGCAGGGTTGGCCACCGCCGCCAAGGCCAGGGGGGAGACCACGGGGGCGGCCAGGTCAGCAGCGTTCTGGGTGTTGCCCGGGCGTTGGCTCGTAGCCCCTGCGGGCGAGACCAGCAAGGTGTAATTCATGGCCAAGCGACCTGAAGGCCACTGGGCTTCCACAATCACATCGATGAAGTGTTCGTTGACCGGTGACAGCCCGGTCAGGGCGATGAAGGGTTTACCGTCACCGCGAAACTCCAGTCTTGTTTGCAAACCATTCAATGCAGGGTGAAACGCCATGTTGGCCTGCTCGTAGCTGGCCATGGTCGCCGGTTGCAGCTTGAGCCTGCGCAGGTCTTCCACCTTGTATTGCGTGATCTCTATCGCCGCCCTCAGTGGCTGCCCGATGCCCGATTCCACCGACACCTGACCGAGTGTCAAAGCCAGCACTGATTCACTGGCCAAGGCCACGGCCAAAGTCAGCCAAGGGCGCAGCCCCAACACAAGCGAGGTCGGTGGTCCGGAACGCATCGGCCGCAAAAGCATCAAGCGTCCAACAAGATGCGCAGCATGCGGCGCAGCGGTTCGGCCGCTCCCCACAGCAGCTGGTCACCGATGGTGAATGCGCCCACGTACTCTGGGCCCATGGCCAGTTTGCGGACACGGCCCACCGGGATGGTCATGGTGCCCGTCACGGCAACAGGCGTCAGGTCTTGGAGGGTGGCTTCGCGCGTGTTGGGCACCAGTTTGACCCACTCGTTGTCGGCGGCGATCATGGCTTCCAGGTCGGCCACGGGCACGTTCTTTTTCAGTTTGAAGGTCAAGGCCTGGCTGTGGCAGCGCATGGCGCCCACGCGCACGCAGAAACCGTCCACCGGAATGGCCGCTGAGTTGAAGGCCTCGCCGAGTCCCAAAATCTTGTTGGTTTCAGCCATGCCTTTCCACTCTTCTTTGGACGTGCCCCAACCGGCTTCGTCCCGGGTTTTGCCGATGCCCAAGTCCTTGTCGATCCAGGGGATCAGCGAGCCGCCCAGTGGCACGCCAAAGTTGGCGGTTTCTGCCGAGGTCAAGGCACGTTGTTTGGCCACCACCATGCGGTCGATGTCCAAAATGGCGCTCTTGGGGTCGTCCAGCAGGGCTTTCACTTCGGCGTTCAAGGTGCCGTATTGGGTCAGCAGTTCACGCATGTGTTGCGCGCCGCCGCCCGAAGCCGCTTGGTAAGTCTGGGTGCTCATCCATTCCACCAAGCCGGCTTTGTACAAAGCGCCCACACCCATCAGCATGCAAGACACGGTGCAGTTGCCACCCACCCAGGTTTTGCTGCCGTGGGCCAAGGCATTTTTGATCATGGGCATGTTGACCGGATCGAGGATGATCACGGCGTCTTTGTCCATGCGTAAGGTTGAAGCGGCATCGATCCATTGGCCAGTCCAGCCTGCAGAGCGCAGCTTGGGGAAGACTTCAGATGTGTAGTCGCCGCCTTGGGCGGTGATGATGATTTCGCAGCGCTGGAGTTGTTCGATGTTGAAGGCGTCCTGCAGCGTGGTTTCGTTCTTGGCCACGGAAGGGGCTTTGCCGCCCGCGTTCGATGTGGAGAAAAACAAGGGCTCGATCAGGTCAAAGTCTTTTTCCTGAATCATGCGGTCCATCAGAACCGAGCCGACCATGCCGCGCCAGCCGACCAAACCTACCAACTTGCTCATTTCATTGCCCTTTCAAAGTTAAACAGTTCGAGACCTGACTGTTTGCCCGGCTCGTCTGGCCGGGGAGGGCGCACGACGAACCAGACTGGATCAGCCCTTAATGGTCGTCGTTTTTGTGGAAGTCACACGCGCGCCAACAGCCACTGCAGCGGCAGTGATCAGGTTCAGGGTGAACAGGCGGGCGTGGAACATGGCCAAAATTGTAACGGATGCTGCCTGAGCACTTCCTGACAGCACCCTCAGGGGATCAGCCGAGGGCCTTGACCACCGCGTCACCCATTTCGCAGGTGCCCACCTTGGTGGTGCCTGCGCTGTAGATGTCGCCGGTGCGCAGGCCCTGGGTCAGCACCTTTTGAACGGCCGCTTCAATCCGCTGGGCGGCGGCTTCCTGGTTCAGGCTGAAACGCAGCATCATGGCGGCGGACAAAATGGTGGCGAGCGGATTGGCCACGCCTTTGCCCGCGATATCGGGGGCGCTGCCGTGGCTGGGCTCGTACAGGCCCTGGTTTTTCGTGTTCAAGCTGGCCGAGGGCAGCATGCCGATCGAGCCGGTCAGCATGGACGCCTCGTCGGACAAGATGTCGCCGAACATGTTGCCTGTGACCACCACGTCAAAGCGCTTGGGTTCCTTGACCAGTTGCATGGCCGCGTTGTCCACATACATGTGGTCCAGCGCCACGTCAGGGTATTGTTGGCCGACTTCGGTGACCACGTCTTTCCAGAGCTGGAAGGTTTCGAGCACATTGGCCTTGTCGACGCTGGTCAGGCGCTTGCTGCGCTTGCGGGCAGCCTGGAAAGCCACATGCGCAATGCGCTCGATCTCGGGCTTGCTGTAACGCATGGTGTCAAAGGCTTCTTCAGCGCCGGGGAAGTGGCCGTCGGTTGCGATGCGTCGCCCGCGTGGCTGGCCAAAGTAAATGTCCCCTGTCAGCTCGCGGATGATCAGGATGTCCAAACCCGAAATCAACTCGGGTTTGAGGCTGGATGCACCAACCAGCTGTTCGTAGCAAATGGCGGGGCGGAAGTTGGCAAACAGGCCCATGTTTTTGCGCAAACCCAAAATCGCCTGCTCGGGGCGCAGAGGGCGGTCGAGCTTGTCGTATTTCCAGTCGCCCACCGCGCCAAACAGCACAGCGTCAGACTGCATCGCCAGCTGGAGTGTGGCTTCAGGCAGGGGGTGGCCAAAGGCGTCGTAGGCGGCTCCGCCGACCAGGGCGGTTTCCATTTCGAATTTCAAGTCCAAAACATTCAGGACTTTGACGGCTTCAGCGACGATTTCGGTGCCAATGCCATCACCGGGGAGGACTGCGATTTTCATGGGGTTCCCGTATTCAATCAAGCGTTGACGGCGGTGTGGGCCAGCCAAGGTTTGGTGGCCAGACGTTCGGCTTCGAAGGCTTTGATCTTGTCGGCGTGGCGCAGGGTCAGGCCAATGTCGTCCAAGCCATTGAGCAAGCAGTACTTTCGGAAGGCCTGCACCTCGAACGGGATTTCTTCACCTTGGGGGCGCACCACCACTTGGCGCTCCAAATCCACGGTGAGTTGGTAGCCAGGGAAGGCCGCCACTTCGTCGAACAACTGGGCGATCACGGCTTCGGGCAGCACGATGGGCAAGAGGCCGTTTTTGAAGCAGTTGTTGAAAAAGATGTCGGCAAAACTGGGGGCGATCACGCAGCGAAAACCGTACTGGTCGATGGCCCATGGAGCGTGTTCACGCGAGGAGCCGCAGCCAAAATTCTTGCGGGCCAGCAACACGCTTGCGCCCTGGTAACGCGGCTGATTCAGCACGAATTCCGGGTTGGGCTTGCGGCTGGCCGGGTCTTGGCCCGGGTAGCCCACGTCGAGGTAACGCCATTCGTCGAACAGGTTGGGGCCAAAGCCCGTCTTGCGAATCGATTTGAGGAATTGCTTGGGGATGATGGCATCGGTGTCCACGTTGGCGCGGTCCATCGGGGCCACGATGCCTTTGAGGAGGGTGAATTTTTGCATGTTGTGATTCCTTGAACGCTTTATGCGAATTTGCGAACGTCAACGAAGTGACCGTGCACGGCTGCAGCGGCAGCCATGGCGGGGCTGACCAGGTGGGTGCGTCCACCTGCGCCCTGACGGCCTTCGAAGTTGCGATTGGAGGTCGACGCGCAGCGCTCACCCGGCTCCAAGCGGTCAGCATTCATGGCCAGGCACATGGAGCAGCCGGGTTCGCGCCACTCAAAGCCGGCGGCCTTGAAGATCTCGTGCAGGCCCTCGGCTTCGGCTTGCGCTTTGACCAAACCCGAGCCGGGCACAACCATGGCCAATTTCACGTTCTTGGCGACCTTCTGACCGAGCTTTTTGACCACGGCAGCGGCCTCGCGCATGTCTTCGATGCGGCTGTTGGTACACGAGCCGATGAAGACCTTGTCAATGGTGATGTCGGCCACGGCCTTGCCGGGCTGCAGACCCATGTAGGTCAGCGCGCGCTCAATGGCGTCGCGCTTGACGTCGTCTTTTTCCTTGTCGGGGTCGGGCGTATGGCCGTCAATGCCCAGCACCATTTCGGGCGAGGTGCCCCAGGTGACTTGCGGCACGATGGTGCTGGCGTCGAGTTCCACCACAGCATCAAAATGCGCGCCGGGGTCGGACTGCAGTGTCTTCCAGTAAGCGACGGCATGGTCCCACTCCACCCCCGTGGGCGAGAGCAGGCGGCCTTTGACGTACTCGATGGTTTTGTCGTCCACCGCCACCAGACCTGCGCGAGCACCGCCTTCGATGGCCATGTTGCACACCGTCATGCGGCCTTCCATGGACAGGCTGCGCATGGCCGAGCCAGCGAATTCGATGGTGTAGCCGGTACCGCCAGCGGTGCCGATTTTGCCGATGATGGCCAGCACAATGTCTTTGCCTGTGATGCCTTTGGCCAGGTTGCCCTCGACCTTGATGAGCATGTTTTTGGCTTTTTTGGCCAACAAGGTCTGGGTGGCCATGACGTGCTCGACCTCGGAAGTGCCGATGCCGTGGGCCAGCGCACCAAACGCGCCGTGGGTGGAGGTGTGGGAGTCACCGCAAACCACAGTCATGCCGGGCAGGGTGGCACCGTTTTCAGGGCCAATCACATGCACGATGCCTTGGCGCTTGGACAGAAAGGGGAAAAAGGCGGCAGAGCCGAACTCCGCCATGTTGGCGTCCAGCGTGGTGATTTGCTCTTTGCTGATGGGGTCGGTGATGCCGTCGTAACCCAGTTCCCAACCCGTGGTGGGGGTGTTGTGGTCGGCGGTGGCCACGATGGAGCTGACGCGCCAGACTTTGCGGCCGGCTTGACGAATGCCCTCAAATGCTTGCGGGCTGGTGACTTCATGCACCAGATGGCGGTCGATGTAAAGAACGGCCGTGCCGTCTTCTTCGGTGTGGACGACGTGTTCGTCCCAGATCTTGTCGTAAAGCGTGCGTGCCATGGGTTTTCCTTGCCGTGCAAGCTGCCATTTTATGCGGATAGGCGGCCTTCATCGGGCCGTCTGCCATGGCCTTTTGGTCGCTGCCGTGACTCGAGCGGCCGGGGCCCGTTGCTGCCAGGCCTCATCAGTCGCTTCGCGCCAGCAAATCGGCCTGACAGCCCTGGGCCCCAAACGCTCAAGTTGTGGTGGTTGGATGTGCGTGTTAATTGGGCGAGCAGATTTGGCGCATGCCTTGACCATGCAAAAAGCCCGCACAAGGCGGGCTTTGGGGGTTCGGTTAAAAACCGATCACCGCTGCACGTCGCGGCGCACAGAGCCGGTGAACAGCTGACGGGGGCGGCCAATTTTGTACTCGGGGTCGCCGATCATTTCGTTCAACTGGGCGATCCAGCCGACGGTGCGGGCCAAGGCAAACACGCCGGTGAACAAATTCACGGGAATGCCGATGGCGCGTTGCACGATACCGGAATAAAAGTCCACGTTGGGGTAGAGCTTGCGGCTGACGAAGTAATCGTCTTCCAAAGCGATTTTTTCCAGGGCCTTGGCCAACTTGAACAAGGGGTCGTTTTCCAGGCCCAGTTCTTTCAGCACTTCGTCGCAAGTTTCTTGCATCAGCTTGGCGCGTGGGTCGTAGTTTTTGTAAACCCGGTGACCGAAGCCCATGAGCTTGACGCCAGAGTTCTTGTCCTTGACCTTTTCCATGAAATCACCCACCTTGGAGATGCCCCCCATTTTTTGGATGTCTTCCAGCATGTTGAGGCAAGCTTCGTTGGCGCCACCGTGAGCGGGACCCCAGAGGCAGGCCACGCCCGCAGCGATGGCCGCGAAGGGGTTGGTGCCAGACGAGCCGCACAGGCGCACTGTCGAGGTCGAAGCGTTTTGCTCGTGGTCTGCGTGCAGTGTGAAGATGCGGTCCATGGCGCGTTCGAGCACGGGGTTGACCACGTAGTCCTCGCATGGGGTGCCGAACATCATGCGCAGGAAGTTGCCAGCGTAGGACAGGTCGTTGCGGGGGTACATGTAGGGCTGGCCCACGCCGTATTTGTAAGCCATGGCCACCAGGGTGGGCATTTTGGCGATCAGGCGGATCGCGGCAATGTGGCGGTGCTCGGGGTTGTTGATGTCTGAGCTGTCATGGTAGAAGGCCGACAAAGCGCC
>NZ_CAMBNZ010000019.1 GCF_945869175.1 Limnohabitans sp. Rim8
TTTTGTTAAAAGTGGCTCGGGGCCAACAAGGCTGCAAATTTTTTGCAGACGCCTCACGAGCACAATTAAAGGAGCATGAATATGCCCAAGATGAAGACCAAAAGCAGTGCTAAAAAGCGCTTCCGTGTTCGTCCCGGTGGAACCGTTAAACGCGGCCAAGCCTTCAAACGTCACATCCTGACCAAGAAAACCACCAAAAACAAGCGCCATCTTCGCGGTGCAGTGGCTGTGCATGAGACCAATATGGGTCACATCGCTCAAATGCTGCCCATGGCTGGCCTGTAATCACTGACGAACAAGGAGAATAAATATGCCTCGCGTTAAACGTGGTGTAACGGCACGCGCCCGTCACAAGAAAGTCTTGGCCCTTGCAAAAGGTTTCCGCGGTCGCCGCGGCAATGTCTTCCGCATCGCCAAACAGGCGGTGATGAAGGCTGGCCAATACGCTTACCGTGACCGCCGCACCAAAAAGCGTGTGTTCCGTCAGTTGTGGATTGCCCGTATCAACGCCGCTGCGCGTGAATGTGGCATCACCTACAGCCAGTTCGCCAACGGCCTTAAAAAGGCGGCCATTGAAATCGACCGTAAGATGCTGGCGGATATCGCCGTGCACGACAAGGCCGCTTTTGCTGGCATCGTGAACCAAGTCAAGGCCAAACTGGCTGCGGCTTGAGTCCATGAGTGACACAGGCCCTCGGGTCTGTGCCACGCACTCGATCAAAGGGATTGAGGCTCGCAACAGCTTCAATCCCTTTTTTATTCCACAAAACACAGATCAACCACAGACCTCCAACACCATGATTGAGCTGGACACCCTGGTCGAATCCGCCCGCCACAGTTTCGCGCAGGCACTGACACCTGCTGACCTCGAAAATGCGAAAGCCCAATTTTTGGGCAAAGCCGGCCGCATCACCGAACTGATGAAGGGCATGGCCGCTCTGAGCGTGGAAAACAAGAAAACCCAAGGCGCGGCCATCAATTTGGCCAAACAATCCATTGAACTTGCGCTGAACGATCGCCGCCAAGCCCTGGCCGATGCCGAGTTGCAAGCGCAACTCAAGGCCGAGGCGCTCGATGTGACTTTGCCAGGCCGCAATGCTGATGTGGGCGGCTTGCACCCTGTTTCTCTCACCCTTGAACGCGTGGAGCAAATTTTTGGATCTATGGGTTTTGAAGTGGCCCAAGGCCCCGAGATCGAGACCGACTGGTTCAACTTCACTGCGCTGAACACGCCCGAAGACCACCCCGCCCGTTCGATGCACGACACCTTTTACGTCGAAGGCGGTCATCTGCTGCGCACGCACACCAGCCCCATGCAAATTCGCCATGCGGTGCAGCACGTCAAGCGCTACAAAAATCAACTCGACGCCGGCCAAGGCATGCCCGAGATTCGCGTCATTGCGCCAGGCCGCACCTACCGCGTGGACAGCGACGCCACCCACTCGCCCATGTTCCACCAGTGCGAGGGCCTGTGGATTGGCGAAAATGTGAGCTTCAAGGACCTGAAGGTCGTGGTCACTGATTTTTGCCGCACCTTTTTCGAAAGTGACGATCTGGTGTTGCGTTTTCGCCCCAGCTTCTTCCCCTTCACCGAGCCCAGCGCCGAGATCGACATCCAGTTCCAAACGGGCCCTTTGGCCGGTCGCTGGCTCGAAGTGGGCGGCTCCGGCCAGGTCCACCCGAACGTGGTGCAAAACATGGGCTTGGACCCCGAACGCTTCATCGGTTTTGCCTTTGGCATGGGCATGGACCGGTTCACCATGTTGCGTTATGGCGTGAACGACCTGCGCCTGTTCTTTGATGGCGATGTGCGCTTCCTGAGCCAGTTCCAGTAATTCCCTCCCAAGTCCGATACACGAGACACGAGTCATGCAATTTCCTGAATCCTGGTTGCGCGAGTTCTGCAACCCGTCCTTGACAACACAGCAGCTGGCCGACACCCTGACCATGGCCGGTCTCGAAGTAGAAGCACTCGAGCCTGTGGCCCCACCGTTCACAAAAATTGTGGTTGGTGAGATCAAGGAAGCCGTTCAGCACCCCAACGCCGATCGGCTGCGCGTCTGCCAGGTGGACGTGGGACATGGCAGCCTGTTGAACATCGTGTGTGGCGCACCCAACGCGCGCACAGGCATCCGCGTGCCTTGCGCGCTGGTCGGGGCCGAATT
Source organism: Limnohabitans sp. Rim8 (assembly GCF_945869175.1). GTDB lineage: Bacteria > Pseudomonadota > Gammaproteobacteria > Burkholderiales > Burkholderiaceae_C > Limnohabitans_A. The sequence continues at coordinate 2,166 of NZ_CAMBNZ010000019.1, forward strand.
GCCCCCGAGCGAAGACGGCAAGCCTTTTGTGATCAAGCTTGGCAAGCTTCGCGGCGTTGAAAGCCAGGGCATGTTGTGCTCGGCCAAAGAACTGAAGATCGCCGATGACCATGGTGGTCTGCTGGAGTTGCCCGCAGACGCCCCATTGGGTCAGGACATCCGTCGGTATTTGAATCTGGACGACACCCTGATGACGCTCAAGCTCACGCCCAATCTTGCGCACTGCTTGAGCGTTTACGGCATCGCCCGAGAGGTGTCGGCGCTGACCGGTGCACCTTTGAAGGCTCCGACTTTTCCTTCTTTAAACACCCAAATCAGCGACAAGCTGGCAGTGAAGGTGCACGCAACGGATCTGTGCGGGCGGTTCAGCGGTCGTGTGGTCAAGGGCGTGAACACCAAGGCTCAAACTCCACAGTGGATGGTGGACCGCCTGGCCCGTTGCGGCCAACGCAGCGTGAGCCCCTTGGTAGACATTTCCAACTACGTGATGTTCGAGTTCGGCCGACCTTCCCATATTTTTGACCTCGACAAGATTCAAGGCGGCCTGCAGGTGCGCTGGGGCCAAGCAGGTGAGTCGCTCAAACTGCTCAACGGCAACACCGTGACCGTGGACGACAAGGTGGGCGTGATCGCCGATGACAGCCAGGTGGAGTCGTTGGCGGGGATCATGGGTGGCGACGCCACCGCCGTGTCCGACGACACCCAAAACATCTACATCGAAGCGGCCTTTTGGTGGCCCACCGCCATTGCAGGCCGTTCGCGCCGCTACAACTTCTCAACCGATGCCGGTCACCGTTTTGAGCGGGGTGTGGACCCGCAATTGACGGTGGAACACATCGAGCGCATCACCCAGTTGGTGCTCGACATTTGTGCCACGCCTCAAACCAAGGTAGGCCCCATCGACGACCAAACACTGAACATCCCAGCCATCACCCCGGTCACGCTGCGTGTGGCCCGTGCGGTCAAGGTCATCGGCATGCCCTTGACCCAGCAGCAGTGCGCCGATGCCCTGCGCGGGCTGGGTCTGCAAGTGGCGGAAGGTGAGGGCACTGTCACCGTGACGCCGCCGAGCTTCCGGTTCGACTTGCAGATCGAAGAGGATCTGATTGAGGAAGTCGCCCGCATGGTGGGCTACAACAACCTGCCGACCACTCCGCCCCTGGCGCCGATCACGGCCAAGGTGCGTCTCGAAACACAGCGCAGCCCGTCCGCTGTGCGCCGCGACATTGCCGCTTTGGGTTACCAGGAAACCATCAACTACAGCTTTGTCGAAGACAGCTGGGAGCGCGATCTGGCGGGCAATGCCAACCCGATTCGCCTGCTCAACCCGATTGCCAGTCAGATGAGCGTGATGCGCTCAAGCTTGATCGGCTCGCTGCTGCAGGTGGTCAAGTTCAATGCCGACCGCAAAGCCGACCGCGTTCGCGTGTTCGAACTGGGCCGTGTTTTTTTGCGCAATGCCGCTTCGCAAAGCACTGACACCACCGTGGAGGGCTTCGATCAGCCCATGCGCGTGGCCGGCATGGCCTGGGGCCCGGTAGAGCCCCTGGGCTGGCAGGGCAAGGCACGCCATGTCGATTTTCACGACGTCAAAGCCGATGTGGAAAAACTGCTGGCCCCAAGTCAGGCAGAGTTTGTGGCTGCAGAACACCCCGCACTGCACCCTGGCCGCTCGGCGCAGGTGCTGCTCGATGGCGCGGTGATTGGCCATGTGGGCGAGTTGCATCCTCGTTGGCGTCAAACCTGGGAGTTGCCCACAGCGCCTGTGGTGTTCGAGTTGTCTCTGGACGCCGTCACAGCCCGGGTGGTTCCTGTGGCCCACAACGTGGCCAAGCAGCAAGCGGTCGAACGCGACATTGCCGTGATCGTGGCCGAATCGGTCACCCATGCGCAGCTGATGCAGGTGATCTACGCCGCACCGACCAATGGCCTGCTTCAAAGTGCTGTGCTGTTTGACATTTACCGCCCCAAGGCCGAGGCCCAAGGTGGCGCATTGTCCGCGGGCGAGAAGAGTCTTGCCGTGCGCCTGACGTTGGGCAACGGCGAATCCTCTTTATCCGAAGCACAAATCGATGCCGTGATGACTGCGGTCGTGTCGCACCTCACGCAACAGCTGTCGGCGCGTTTGCGCGGCTGATGAGCACCCCCATCGCTCACGGAGACGCCCATGCAGATCAGTTTTGAATCGTTGGAAACGCCAGCACTGACCAAAGCGCATCTGGCAGAACTGCTTTTTGAGCAGATCGGTCTCAACAAACGCGAATCCAAGGACATGGTGGATGCGTTTTTCGATTTGGTCATTGACAGCTTGATTGCCGGGGAAGATGTCAAAATTTCTGGTTTTGGCAATTTTCAGATCCGCACCAAGGCCGCCCGTCCTGGCCGCAATCCCCGGACGGGAGAATTGATTCCGATTGATGCACGTCGTGTCGCGACCTTTCATGCCAGCCATAAACTCAAGGCCTTGATCCAGGGCGATACCGACGAAGACGAAGGTGTTGAGACGGTGGGCCGCTGAATCCTCAACGATTGGAGCCCTTTATGCTGTTCAAGTTCAAATCACAAGCCGCCAGTGACCTCATCATGCTGGAGGGAGATGCCCGCCGCTTGTTGAAAATCATGCTGGGCAATGACCCGGTCAAAGGCATTGTTCAAAGCCAAGATTTGGAAGTCTGCATCGCTGCATTGGAGTCAGCCGTTGTGAGGGATAAGCAGGCTCGGCAATCGCGTTCCGATCAGAAAAATGCCCCTGGCTATGAGGGCAACGATGACCACGCGGTCTTGAGTGTGGTGACTTTGTCTCAGCGGGCTGAGCCGATGCTCAAAATGCTCAAACGCTGCAAGGCTGAAGACGCTGACCTGGTTTGGGGCGTTTGAGCCCAAGTCTCACCTTGCGAAGGGTGCCCCGCTCAATTTGTAGCCCGCTTTGATTTGTCGTTTGGCAAACCAGCCTGCATTCATCTCCAACACAAATCGAACTGGCTTTTCAGAGCAGTGCGAGTCATCGCTTTGGGGTTTCATGTCGGCAATGTTGACAATGGAGCCGTCATCCGCCACAAAGGCTGCCGACAAGGGAATCAGGGTGTTGCGCATCCAAAAGCACTGGGGGGCGGCTTGCTCGAATACAAACAGCATGCCTTCGTGTTGGGGCATTTCTTTGCGCCACATCAGTCCAATTTGCCGCTGCTCAGGCGTTTGAGCCAACTGAACGTCCAGCATGTGCATGCCAGCGCTCAGCTTGGTTCTGGGCAGTTGAAGTTGGGGTGCGGGTTGAGCCAGGCTGGACCAGGCCAAAAAGGCCAACACCCCAGCCAAGATGGCATGCGCACTGCGCCGGGGCAAATACTTCATTCTGACGAGGGAAATCATGGTCTGGAACTCATCTTGGCCGGTGGTCAAGCCTAGAGGATAACGTCAGAACCCCCCAAAGCTAGGGGACTGCCTTTGGCGGCTCAGCAATCGGCGTCATATTTTGCAAAGCGTGGTCGCTTTCTCCGCGGATGTTCGCCGCCATCAGCCCTTTGGCGCCCTCGGTCAACTCAAAGCTGACCCGGGCACCTTCTTTCAGACTTTTGAAGCCTTCAGATTGGATGGCGGAAAAATGTGCGAAAGCATCGGGCCCGCCCCCATCGGGTTGGATGAAACCAAAGCCTTTGGCATCGTTGAACCATTTGACCGTACCACTGGGCATACGATGTCTCCATGAATTGTGGTGTTCAGTTTGAAGTGGTGTCATCAATTTTGTCAATGTGAGGTTTTCCCCGATCCTCCGTGTTTTTGACCGTTGTCAAGCAGGACTTTTGTTATTGTTGTGCCGAGATGGTCCAAAGCCTCGATAGAATGAAATCATGGCAACGAAAAAACCGACAAATCCACCGCTGCCGACCGTGACCCCCCGTTCGCCCGATGGCGGTGATTCGGTGGTGCTCGAGAGACGCGCACAAAAGATTGAACCGCCCCAGATGTACCAGGTGGCGATGCTCAACGATGACTACACCCCCATGGAGTTCGTGGTGATGGTGATTCAGGAATTTTTCAACAAAGACCGCGAAGCGGCCACTCAAATTATGCTCAAGATCCATCTGGACGGCAAAGGCGTTTGCGGGGTCTACTCCCGCGATGTTGCAGCCACCAAGGTGGATCAGGTGCTGGATGCTGCCAAGCAAGCAGGTCACCCCCTGCAATGTGTCAGTGAACCCATTGAATAGTGGTTTTTTCACCCCACCTCTTATGAACATCTCTCAGCAAGGCAAAAAGGAAATCACATGATTGCCCAAGAATTAGAAGTCAGTTTGCACATGGCCTTTGTTGAAGCCCGTCAGCAACGCCACGAATTCATCACTGTCGAACACCTGTTGTTGGCTTTGCTGGACAACCCCAGCGCGGCCGAAGTGCTACGTGCCTGTGCCGCCAACATTGACGACCTGCGCAAAGCCTTGGGCAATTTCATCAAGGACAACACGCCCCAGGTGGCGGGTACCGAAGAGGTCGACACACAACCCACTTTGGGTTTTCAACGTGTGATTCAACGCGCCATCATGCACGTGCAGTCCACTGGCAGTGGCAAGAAAGAAGTCAATGGCGCCAATGTCTTGGTGGCCATTTTTGGCGAAAAAGACTCGCATGCGGTGTACTACCTTCACCAGCAGGGCATCACCCGCTTGGATGTGGTGAACTTCATTGCCCACGGCATTCGCAAAAGCGATCCGCCCGAAGCCGCCAAATCTGCAGAAAACCCCTCCAGCAGTGAGGGCGAAGAGGGCAGCAGCGGGGGTGAGCGCAATGAAAAATCGTCTCCGTTGGAGCAGTACACCAACAACCTGAACCAAGCCGCCAAGGAAGGCAAGATCGACCCGCTTATCGGCCGCGAATACGAGGTTGAACGCACCATCCAGATTTTGTGCCGCCGCCGCAAAAACAACCCGCTTTTGGTCGGAGAAGCCGGTGTGGGCAAGACAGCGATTGCCGAGGGCTTGGCTTGGCGCATCACCCAAGGCACTGTGCCCGAGATCCTGGCAGAAGCCACGGTGTATTCACTTGACATGGGTGCTTTGCTCGCCGGTACCAAGTACCGTGGCGACTTTGAGCAACGCCTCAAAGGCGTGCTCAAGTCCCTCAAGGACAAGCCCAACGGCATTTTGTTCATCGATGAAATCCACACCTTGATCGGTGCGGGTGCTGCTTCTGGCGGAACCCTCGATGCATCCAACTTGCTCAAACCCGCCCTGTCCAGCGGCCAGCTCAAGTGCATTGGTGCAACCACCTTCACCGAATACCGTGGCATCTTTGAAAAAGACGCTGCGTTGAGCCGCCGCTTCCAGAAAGTGGACGTGGTCGAACCCACCGTGTCTGAGACGGTGGACATCCTCAAAGGCCTCAAGAGCCGTTTCGAAGACCACCACAGCGTCAAATACACCATTGCAGCTTTGCAAGCTGCAGCGGAGCTGTCGGCCAAGTTCATCAACGACCGCCAGTTGCCCGACAAGGCCATTGATGTGATCGACGAAGCCGGTGCCGCTCAACGCATCCAGGTTGCCTCCAAGCGCAAAAAGACCATTGGCAAAACCGAAATCGAAGACATCGTCGCCAAGATCGCACGCATCCCGCCGGCCAATGTCTCCAACGACGACCGCAGCAAACTGCAAACCATCGAACGCGACCTCAAATCCGTGGTGTTTGGTCAGGACAAAGCCCTGGAAGTGTTGGCCTCGGCGGTCAAAATGGCCCGCTCAGGCTTGGGCAAAACCGACAAACCCATTGGTTCCTTTTTGTTCTCGGGCCCCACGGGTGTCGGCAAGACCGAAGCGGCCAAGCAGCTGGCCTACATTTTGGGCATCGAGCTCCTGCGCTTTGACATGTCAGAGTACATGGAACGCCATGCCGTGAGCCGTTTGATCGGTGCGCCTCCTGGCTATGTGGGTTTTGACCAAGGCGGTTTGTTGACCGAAGCCGTGACCAAGAAGCCCCATTGTGTGCTGCTGCTTGACGAAATCGAGAAAGCCCACCCTGACATCTTCAATGTATTGCTTCAGGTCATGGACCACGGCACTTTGACAGACAACAATGGACGCAAGGCCGACTTCCGCAACGTGATCATGATCATGACCACCAACGCGGGTGCCGAGACCATGAACAAAGCGACCATCGGCTTCACCAACCCCCGGGTTGCCGGGGACGAGATGATCGACATCAAGCGCTTGTTCACACCCGAGTTCCGCAACCGCCTGGACGCCATCGTCAGCTTCAAACCGCTGGACGAGCAAATCATCTTGCGCGTGGTCGACAAGTTTTTGTTGCAGTTGGAAACCCAGTTGGGCGAAAAAAAGGTCGAGGTCACTTTCACCGATGCTTTGCGCAAGTTCTTGGGCAAGAAGGGCTTCGACCCGCTGATGGGCGCACGCCCGATGCAGCGCCTGATTCAGGACACGATCCGCAAGGCCTTGGCCGACGAGTTGTTGTTTGGTCGCTTGACCGAAGGCGGCCGCCTCACGGTGGACATGGACGACAAGAACGAGGTCTTGCTGGACATCACGCCCAACCCCAAGAAGGAAAGCCGCGCATCGCGCTCGGAGCCCGCAGAGCCGGAAGAGGCCACGGCAAACTGATCTGCTTGCGGCTCAGGCTTGAGTCCAATCCCAAAAGAGGCCTTCGCAGGCCTCTTTTTTCATGGGGTGTGGAGAAACAGGGGCTTGCGCGCTGTCAATTGACCATCACCAATTTGCCCTTGACGCTACGCGAACCCATGAGGGTGTAAGCCGCTTTCAAGTCGCTCATGGGCAAGGTGCGGTCAATGACGGGTTTGATTTGGCCTTGGCCGTACCACTGCGCCAACTCAGCCATCATGGCGGCATTGGCCTGGGGCTCGCGCCGGGCGAAATCGCCCCAAAAGACACCCACCACGGATGCGCCTTTGAGCAAGGGCAAGTTCAAGGGCAGTGCAGGAATGGGGCCACCCGCAAAACCGACCACCAGATAGCGCCCACGCCAAGCGATGGATCGGAAGGCCGGCTCGGCCAGGTCGCCGCCTACAGGGTCATACACCACATCAGGCCCGCGGCCTTCGGTCAATGTTTTCAGGGCTTCGCGCAGGTTTTCTGTGCTGTAGTTGACGGTGGCGTCAGCCCCCAAACTTTTGCACAACGCACATTTTTCGTCTGTCGATGCCGCAGCAATCACTTTGGCCCCCATAGCCTTGGCGATTTGGATCGCCGCTGTGCCCACCCCACCGGCAGCGCCCAAGACCAACACGGTTTCACCGGCTTTCAAAGCCGCTCTGTCAACCAGTGCATGGTGCGATGTGGCGTAAGTCATGATGAAAGCCGCCCCATCGACCGCCGAAAAACCAGCGGGCAAAGGCATGCACAATTTTGCTGGAGCCAGGGTGTGGGTGCCAAAACCACCGGTCCCCGAGAGGCAGGCCACGGTTTGACCGATTTTCAGGTGGGTGACCCCTTCGCCAAGGGCTTGCACCACACCCGCGTACTCGGAGCCCGGCACAAAGGGCAACTCGGGCTTCATTTGGTATTTGTTTTGAACGATGAGCAGATCAGGAAAGTTCAAGCTCGCCGCCTGGATTTGAATCAGCACTTGCCCTGGTGCCGGGGCTGGGGTAGGCCATTCTTTCCATTTGAGGGCATCCACCCCGGTGGGGTTCTCGCAAAGCCAAGCGTGCATGTTTTTTTCTCCTTGAATCGATCGGTAGCAGTGTGGCATTTTGGGTCTGCCCCTTTGTGCCCAGATGTCCCCCGAGCGACGAAGGTATGCCCTCCCATCGCACGGTTTTTACAAGGTCAGACCCCTACAATCATGGCTAAGACAGGGATACCCATGAAAATTCTCATTTCGAACGACGATGGTTTTCGCGCCGAGGGCATTGTGGCCCTTCACGCGGCGCTCAAAAGCCTGGCAGATGTAGAGGTGGAAGTCGTGGCCCCCGAGCACAACAACAGCGCCAAGTCCAATGCCTTGACCTTGCACACCCCTTTGTACGTCCACCGCGCTGACAACGGTTTTCGATATGTCAATGGCACCCCGGCCGATTGTGTCCACATCGCGCTGACGGGTTTGTTGGGCTATCGCCCCGATTTGGTGATTTCTGGCATCAACAACGGCGCCAATATGGGTGACGACACCCTGTATTCAGGCACGGTGGGTGCTGCCATGGAAGGCTATTTGTTTGGTATTCCAGCCATTGCGGTCTCGCAAATCGACAAAGGTTGGGGCCATCTGGATTCTGCAGCTGCAAAGATCACAGAGATGGTGCACCACATGCGTGAAGGCGCTTTGGTGGGCGCCAAGCCTTGGCTCTTGAACATCAACATTCCGAATTTGCCTTTGGCCCAGATCAAAGCGCCCAAACTGTGCCGCTTAGGTCGTCGCCATGCTGCTGAGCCTGTCATCACCCAAGTGGACCCCCGCGGTCAAACCATGTACTGGATTGGCAATGCCGGTGCGGCCATGGACGACAGCGCGGGCACCGATTTCCATGCCGCGAATTTGGGCCATGTGGTGGTCACGCCCCTGAAGGTCGATTTGACGGAACACGCTCATTTGGACCAGTGGGCACAATCTTTGGCTGGCTTGGTGCCCGCAAACCACGCATGACCCAACGCCCCGGTTTCCCGGTCAAGCTGTCTCAAACCACCGCGTCCAACCCTGCCCGCAAAACGGGAGTGGGCGACACAGGGCGCATCGCCCCCTCGCGGCCACCCAGCTTGAACCCCAGTCAGACCGCGGCCAAAGCCGCCAGCGCAGTGCTGCCTCGTCTTGACTCCACAGTGACCGGCTTGGGTTTGGACTCGGTCGCTGTGCGTGCCCGCATGGTGCGCAAGCTGGCTGAGCAGGGGGTGCAAGACCCGCGTGTGCTGGAAGCCATGGGCCAAGTCGAGCGCCACCGTTTTGTAGAAAGCGCGTTGGTCAACCAAGCTTACGAGGACACCAGTTTGCCCATTGGTTTAGGCCAAACGATCTCCAAACCCAATGTGGTGGCCAGAATGGTCGAACTCCTTTGCCAAGGCAAGCCGGGCAAATTGGGCCGGGTTTTGGAAATCGGCACGGGTTGCGGTTACCAGGCTGCCGTGCTCAGCCATGTGGCTGGCGAGGTGTACAGCATCGAACGCCTGCGTGGCTTGCATGAAAAGGCCAGAACCCATTTGCGACCGTTCAGGCTGCACAACGTTCATTTGATATTTGGTGATGGCATGCTGGGCTACCCCAAGGGCGCACCCTATGCGGGCATCATCTCTGCGGCCGGTGGAGAGGCCGTACCCGATGCATGGCTGGAACAACTGGCTGTGGGAGGCCGTTTGATTGCGCCCACCATCACACCCTCTGGCCATCAGGCGCTGGTGGTGATTTTGAAAACCTCAGAAGGTTTTGAGCGTCAAGTGCTCGAAGCTGTTCATTTTGTCCCCCTAAAATCGGGCGTCGCCTGAACACCTGAAAACCGATGATCACTTTGATTCACTTTCGCCCCCTGGTTTTGACGGCATTGACCGTGGCGTTCTTGTCCGCCTGCTCGTCTTCCGTGCGTGTGCTTGCGCCCGTGGAAGACCGCACACCTGCGGGACGTACACCCACGGTCAACGCCAGTCCCGTGCCTGCGGCGCCAGTCGAGGTCGCCAAACCCATGTCAGGCAGCGACACCGTGGTCAAACCAGGTTTTTACATGGTACAAAAAGGCGACACCCTGACCCGCATTGGCTTGGACCACGGCCAAAGTTGGCGTGATTTGGCGCGCTGGAACCAATTGAGCAACCCCGATGCGATTGAAGTGGGCCAGGTTTTGCGTGTGTCGCCTCCCGGGGGCGCGGTGGAGACAGCGGGGGTGGTGGTTCGTCCGATTGCCCAGACCGCAAGTTCATCTGTCATTGTGAACGCCCCCAAACCAGAGCCCGCCACAGCGGTCAACACACCCACGTCCAACACCTCTGCGGCAGCCACACCCAGTCCAAACGATGAGGGTCTTGGCTTCATTTGGCCCGCCAATGGCACTTTGATCGCTGGTTTTGACGAAGCGAAGAACAAAGGATTGGACATCGCAGGAAAAGCAGGCGACGCCATCGTGGCTGCGGCTGATGGCCAAGTTGTCTACGCCGGTGCAGGCCTTCGGGGTTACGGCAATTTGATCATCCTCAAACACAACAACACTTTTTTGACGGCCTATGCCCACAACCAGGCTTTGCTGGTTAAAGAAGACCAAAAAGTGCGCAAGGGCCAAAAGATTGCAGAAATGGGCAAATCCGACAGCGATCGCGTCAAACTGCACTTCGAGGTGCGCCGACAAGGCAAACCGGTCGATCCGGCCAAACTGTTGCCTGCGCGTTGAAGCGCGCATCGCCCGCTGGACCGGCCAAGAACAGACGCGCATCCTGAGACAATCGGGGTATGAGCGATCCTGACATTTCCCTATCCCAAGCCCACGCCGACGAACCCAGTCACTCCAGCGCCGACCTGCCCGAAGGTTGGTTGCGTGTCGGCTCCCTGGACATGGATGCCCAAGGCATTGCTCGCCGACCTGACGGCAAAGTGGTGTTCATCGAAGGCGCCTTGCCCTTCGAGTTGGTGTCGGTCAACGTGCACCGCAAAAAAAACAACTGGGAGCAGGGCACGGTGACCCAGGTTCATCACGAGTCCCCCCAACGCGTGCGCCCGGGCTGCCCCCATTTCGGTTTGCATGCCGGGTCTTGCGGGGGCTGCAAAATGCAGCACCTGGAAGCTTCGGCCCAAGTGGCCATCAAACAAAGGGTGCTTGAAGACAACCTCTGGCACTTGGGCAAGGTCAAGCCCGAGACCTTGCTGCGCCCCATCGAAGGGCCCACCTGGGGCTACCGTTACCGGGCCCGCCTGTCGGTGCGCTATGTGCTCAAAAAAGGCGAAGTGCTGATCGGTTTTCATGAGCGCAAAAGCCGTTATATCGCTGACATGAAAGTCTGTCCGGTCCTGCCGCCTCACGTCAGCCGCATGCTCTTGCCTTTGCGAGCGCTGATTGGCCAGATGGCTGCCCGTGAAACCCTGCCCCAGCTGGAGCTGGCTTGCGGCGACTCGGTCACGGCCCTCGTCCTGCGCCACATGGCGCCTTTGAGTGATGAGGACAAAGCCCTGCTCAGGGCCTTTGCGGCCGAACACCAGGTCCAATGGTGGTTGCAGCCCAAAGGTCCGGACACAGTGCAATTGTTGGACGAGGGGGGGGCGCAGCTCAGTTACGGATTGCCCGACTTTGGCATCACCATGCCTTTCAGGCCCACCGACTTTACCCAAGTCAATCCCTTCATCAACCGGGTGCTGGTGGCCCGAGCGCTGCGCCTGCTGCAAGCCCAAAAAACCGAGCGGGTGATCGACTGGTTTTGTGGCTTGGGCAATTTCACTTTGCCGATCGCCACGCAAGCGGCCGAGGTGCTGGGCATTGAAGGTGCCGAGACCTTGGTGGCGCGTTCTCGTGACAACCATGCACGCAACCAGTCTGATCGGCCCAAGGGGCAGGCTTTGGCCCCGACACAGTTTGTGGCGCGCAATTTGTTCGAGATGACCCCACAAATGCTGGTAGCCGATGGCACCGCCGACAAATGGCTGGTGGACCCGCCCCGCGAAGGCGCTTTTGCCCTGTGCAAGGCGCTGGCCGAGCTGAATGAAAACCAAGACCTTCGCCAAGGCTGGACAGCGCCCAAGCGCATTGTGTATGTGAGTTGCAACCCCGCCACGCTGGCCCGGGACGCGGGGATTTTGGTCCACCGTGCCGGCTACCGCTGCACCGCCGCAGGGGTGATCAACATGTTTGCGCACACGGCGCATGTGGAAAGCATGGCCGTGTTCGAGTTGGCCTGAAGCGGCAGGTCCATTTCGGGGCGTCTGCAAGGCGATCACAGCCGAAAAAAAGGCTCCCGAAGGAGCCTCGATGGCGCAAGGGAAGAGCCTAAAGCCTTCAGTCTTTTTCGCCGCCCATAATGCCCAGCAAGGCCAGCAGACTTTGGAACACGTTGAAGATGTCCATGTACAAAGCCAAAGTGGCGCTGATGTAGTTGGTCTCGCCTCCGTCGATGATTTGCTTCAAGTCGTACAGCATGTAAGCGCTGAAAATGCCGATGGCCATGACCGAGATCACCATCATGCCCACGGTGGAGCCGACAAACACGTTGATGATGCCGCCGATCATGATGGCCAATGCGCCCACCATCAACCACTTGGACATGCCCGACAGGTCACGTTTGATGGTGCTGGCCAAGCTGGCCATGACAAAAAACACGCCCGCAGTGCCTGCGAAGGCGGTCATGATCAGCTCAGACCCATTCTTAAAGCCCAACACCATGGCGATCATGCGCGAAAGCATAAGGCCCATGAAGAAGGTGAATGCCAACAGAACCGGAACACCGGCCGCAGAGTTTTTGGTCTTTTCAATGGCGAACATGAAACCAAGAGCACCGGCTATAAATACGATCAGGCCAACGCCACCAGAAAGGGAGCGGGTGATGCCGGTGGCCACGCCCAGCCAAGCGCCCAAAACAGTGGGCAGCAAGCTCAGTGCGAGCAGCCAATAGGTGTTGCGCAGCACACGGTTGCGTGCAGCAGTGTCCACATGGCCCCAGCCTGTGGAATTGAGAGTTTGAAGGTCGCTCATGAGAATCTCCTGTCATGCCTGGTTAAAGGTGATGCCATTGTAGGGTCAGCGTCATTGCGACGAATAGGGGCCTGTGATTTCCGTCTGGCGATGGGGTTATAGGGTTGTAACAGTTTTGCATTGAAGTGCGCAATCGACGGGACGTACCCGTGTATGCTCCATTTCTTTATTGATCAGACGGAGTTTTTAGATGCAAACACAATCCACCCTCGAGTTGTCCGATGTGAAAGCCATTGCGGCAGCGGCCGAAGCCGAAGCCCTGAAAAACAACTGGGCTGTGAGCATCGCCATCGTCGATGCTGGCGGACATTTGTTGCACTTTGCCCGTTTAGACGGCGCTGCGCCCGTGTCCTCGCACATCGCGCCCGCCAAAGCCCACACCGCAGCCTTGGGCCGTCGCGAGACCAAGGTTTATGAAGACGTGATCAATGGCGGCCGGACGTCCTTTTTGTCCGCTCCGACCATCGAAGGCTTGCTCGAAGGGGGTGTGCCGATCATGAAAGGCGGTTTCTGCTTGGGTGCCGTGGGCGTGAGCGGCGTCAAATCGACAGAAGACGCCCAAATCGCAAAAGCCGGTATTTCAGCGATCGGTTTGTAATCGTTCAGGTTTTTTGGCAGCTTTGGCTTGAGCCAGTTACCATGCCAAAAACCGAAAACCGACAAAAAAGCCGCTCACAAGCGGCTTTTTTGCTGGGGGCTGGTATCCCATCAGTACAGGTCCAGCACAGCGCCTTTGCTGGCACTCGATGCGTTGAAAGCAAACTTGGCCTGCACGCCACGTGTGTAACGGGGCTCAGGCGCTTTCCAGCCTTCGCGGCGTTTGGCCAATTCAGCTTCGGGCACGTTCAACTCCAGCACCAGTTTGTGCGCGTCGATGGTGATGCTGTCGCCTTCATTCACAAAAGCGATGGTGCCGCCTGCTGCCGCTTCGGGTGCGACGTGCCCCACCACCATGCCCCAGGTGCCTCCCGAGAAACGGCCGTCGGTGATTAGACCCACGCTTTCACCCAGACCTGCGCCAATCAGCGCACCGGTGGGGGCCAGCATTTCGGGCATGCCGGGACCGCCTTTGGGGCCGAGATAGCGCAAAACCATCACGTCCCCAGCCTTGATCTTGCCCGCCAAAATGGCTTCGAGAGCCGATTGCTCGTCGTCGAACACGCGGGCTGGGCCGGTGATCACGGGGTTTTTCAGGCCGGTGATTTTGGCCACAGCGCCTTCGGGTGAGAGGTTGCCCTTGAGGATGGCCAGGTGGCCTTCGGCGTACATGGGTTGGTCGATGGGACGAATCACGTCTTGATCGGCGCGTGGCACATCGGGCACGTCTTTCAGGTTCTCGGCGATGGTCTTGCCGGTGATGGTCATGCAGTCGCCATGCAGCAAACCCGCTGTCAGCAAGGTTTTCATGACTTGCGGGATGCCCCCCGCTTGATGCAGGTCAACGGCCAGGTACTTGCCGCTGGGCTTCAGGTCACAAATGACGGGTATTTTCTTGCGCATGCGCTCGAAGTCGTCAATCGTCCATTCCACGCCCGCGGCGTGGGCAATGGCCAAAAAGTGCAGCACAGCGTTGGTCGAACCGCCGGTGGCCATGATCACGGCCACGGCGTTTTCAATCGCCTCCTTGGTCACGATATCGCGGGGCTTGAGGTCTTTTTTGATGGCTTCGATCAAGACCTTGGCAGACTCTTTGGCAGAGTTTTGCGTTTCATCGTGCGGGTTGGCCATGGTGGACGAGTAGGGCAGGGACATGCCTAAAGCCTCGAACGCCGACGACATGGTGTTGGCGGTGTACATGCCGCCGCAAGAACCCGTGCCGGGAATGGCACGCTTTTCAATTTCTTTGAGGTCAAAATCGCTGAGTTTGCCCGCAGCGTTTTCCCCCACCGCTTCGAACACGCTGACAATGTTCAGGTCTTTGCCTTGGTAGCGGCCCGGCAAAATGGTGCCCCCGTAGACGTAAATAGCGGGCACATTGGCACGCAACATGCCCATCATGCCGCCGGGCATATTTTTGTCGCACCCGCCAACCACCAAAACGCCATCCATCCATTGACCCCCCACGCAGGTTTCAATGCAATCGGAGATGACTTCTCGGCTGACCAGCGAATATTTCATCCCCTCGGTGCCCATGGCCATACCGTCGGAAATGGTGGGGGTGCCAAACACCTGCGCATTGCCGCCGGCTTCTTCGATGCCTTCGATGGCAGCATCGGCTAATTTTTGCAAACCGCTGTTGCAGGGTGTGATGGTGCTGTGGCCGTTGGCCACGCCCACCATGGGTTTGACAAAATCGCCCTCTTCATAGCCCATCGCGTAGTACATCGAGCGGTTGGGGGCGCGTGATTTGCCCTGCGTGATGTTGGCGCTGCGGCGGTTAATGGGGGTGATCGGGATGATTTTGTCGCTCATGGTGGTGTCCTGACGAGGCCAAGTGAATGTGTTTTGATTTTAACGGTCATGCACGTCGACGTCCTGTCTTATGTGACACATGATGGGTGCACAATCCGGCCATGCTGATCCATCCTCAAATTGACCCCGTCGCCTTGCAATTGGGGCCCTTGGCCGTCCACTGGTATGGCTTGACTTATTTGGCCGCTTTTGGCCTCTTTTACTGGCTGGGCACGCGCCGTTTGAGGCATTTGCCGTTCATCCATTTGCCGCAATGGCAAAAAAGAGATGTCGAAGACATCCTGTTTTTAGGGGTTCTGGGGGTCATTTTGGGTGGACGCATCGGTTACTGCCTTTTTTACAAACCGGCTTATTACCTGTCGAATCCTCTTGAAGTGTTGGCGGTCTGGCAAGGCGGCATGAGTTTTCATGGGGGCTTGCTCGGGGTCATCTTGGCCATGGTCTGGTTTGCCCGCAGTCGGCAACGCCCTTTCTTGCAGGTCATGGATTTCGTGGCCCCTTGTGTTCCAACTGGCTTGGCCGCCGGCCGGGTGGGCAATTTTCTCAATGGTGAGTTGTGGGGCCGCCTGGCCGACCCCGAGCTGCCTTGGGGCATGGTGTTCAGGGGGGCAGGCGATTTGCCGCGGCACCCTTCTCAGCTCTACCAAATCGCGTTGGAGGGCTTGTTGCTGTTCGCACTTTTGTGGTGGTTCGCCCGCAAGGACCGCCCCATGGGCCAGGTCTCAGGGGCGTTTTTGCTGGGCTACGGCATTTTCCGATTCGTGGCGGAATTCTTTCGTGAACCCGATGCGCACTTGGGCCTGTTGAGCCTGGGCATGAGCATGGGCCAGTGGCTGTGCGTGCCCATGGTAATGGGCGGGGTCTGGTTGATGCGCCCCAGACGATCCTGAACACTCAACACCGACGTTGTGATACCCAGATCGTCCATTTACAACGTGTCCCGTAGGTTTCATTTAGAGCGCAAGGTCGCTGATGGCAGCTCGCCAAACAAGTGCTTGTAGTCCTGTGCGAACTGGCTCAAGTGCCAAAAGCCCCAATGCGAGGCGATGTCTTGGATGGTTTCGCCCGGCGCAGCTTGGCGCAGAGCGCGACGCACACTGTTCAGTCGCAGCGAACGCAGGTACTTGATGGGCGTGGTGCCCAGCACATCTTGAAAGCAATAGTTGAGCTTGCGCCGACTCGTCCCCAGGCGGCTGCACACTTCCAGGATGGACAGAGGCTCGTCGGCGTGGCCCAGCATCAGCTCACAGGCGCGGTCGACCAGTTTTTTACGCCGCTCCAGGTTGGGCAGCTCTGAGGTGTCCACTTGCGGGGGCAGTGCTTCGAGCCATTCCATCAGGATCTCGTCGCGCAGTTGGCGAAGGGCCTGCGGGTCATGCTGGCGTTGCGCCAGGGCGCTGGCCTGGTCCAGCACAGTGAGGTGCATGTCGCGCAGATTCTGCGCCTTGATGTCGGTGGTGGGCAACACCAGCTGCTTTTCAAGCCAGTGCGCCAGAGGCTTTTGGTACATCCGCTCCCACAGCGGGTTGAGCAGGCTGCGCTCGACCACCACCGCGATCAAGGTGAAGTGGGGTGGCGTGGTCAGGTCCACTTCGTCGCCCTTGCCGCACATGAAGGCGTGCGAAGGGACCCGCTGGCCGTTAAAAAACAGGTCGGGGGAGTCCTGCAAGGCCATGGCAAAACCATACACGCTCTCATGCAAGCGCCCCCGTTGGCGCAAGGCGATGCTGGTGTCCTCGCGCAACAGCGTCACCTCTGGCAGTTGCACCTGTTGGATGCGCCCCTTGAATTGCCCAGGTGAAAGCTGTTCGTACTGCAGCGACCAGCCCTGCTGGGCCAGGGCGTGCTGGTCCATGTCCTGGGTGTCCTGCACCTGGACCCAGGAAATTTTTGGAACTGGGGTGGCGGTGTTCATCAATCCGGCAAAAAGGTCAAAACTTACACACCTGTCAGTGTGCCTGTTTCGGTGGCACTGGTTTTTTCGTGAAAACCCGAGGTGTGCTGTGCCCAAAGTTGATAGTGCCTTGTTCGTGATGTGCTTAGCATGGACTTCCAGCCTGAAAGAGACCCGATGAACCTGCGCCTGGCCGTTTTGCTGACCAACGACGACACCTCGGCGTGGGCTTCGCATTTCCCGAACGACGGGCAAAAGGTCGTGCGGCTGCTGCAGCCCTTGCGGCCCGACTGGTCATACGAGGTCTTGTCGGTCAAGGACGGGGTGATGCCCACGAGCCCCGCAGACTTTGATGGCTACGTCATCACTGGCAGCCCGGCCTCGGTCAACGACGACAGCCTGCACTGGTTGGGGTCGCTGCTGGATTTCATCCGGGCGGTGCATGCCGCACGCCAACCGCTGGTTGGTCTGTGCTTTGGCCATCAGGCGGTGGCCCGGGCGTTGGGCGGGCAGGTAGCGCGCAACGCTGCAGGCTGGGGCCTAGGCACTGCGCCCACGCACTGGCAGACCGCACGCCCCTGGATGCAGCCCGCGCAAAGCACCACCACCTTGATGGCCGCGCACAATGAACAGGTCACCCGCCTGCCCGAAGGGGCCGAGTGCCTGGGTGGCAGTGATTTTTGCCCCATCGGCTCGATGCAGATCGGCCAGCACATTTGGACCACCCAGTTCCACCCCGAGATGCCGTTGGTGTTCATGCAGGCCTTGCTGGGTTACCTGAGCAACAAACTCGATACCGACACCATGGCCCGCGCCAAGGCCAGCCTCGCCAATGCCGCCGATGTGCCACTGTTTGGACAATGGATGGCGCAGTTTATTGAACACGCAAGGAAAAACACGCAATGACCGTCTGGCACCCCAGCGACGATGGCCATGCCGATATCTCTAGCCACGACAGCTATGTGAACGGCACGCCGCATAACACCTTCCAGCGCCTGCGGGACGAGGATCCGATGGCCTGGTGCTACTGGGCCGATGGCAAGGGCTTTTGGTCGGTCACGCGGCATGCCGACATTCTGGAGCTCAACCGCAACCACCAGCGCTTGTCTTCGGCTCAGGGCATCCGCATGGAAGACCAGACGCACGAGGAGTACATGGCGCGGCGCACCTTTCAGGAGACCGACCCACCCGAACACACCCGCACCCGCATGCTGGTGGCCAAGGCCTTTTCCAAGCCCATGATGGCGCTGTACGAAGACCAGATCCGAGAACTCTGTGTGGGCATCCTCGACCAGGCCCTGGCGCTGGGGGAGTTCGATGCCACGCACCAGATCGCACGCCAGTTGCCCATGCGCATGCTCGGGCGCATCGTGGGTCTGCCCGAGGAAGACCTGGATTGGCTGGTCGACAAGGGCGACGCGCTCATGGCCAACACCGACAGCGACTTCACCAGCCATGTGGTCGACAAGATGGACACCGAGGACTACCGCTTCATGCCGTTTCGCTCACCCGCCGGGGCTGACCTGTTCGACTACGCGGCCCAACTGATGGCGCGCAAGCGCGCTGCGGGCGACACCAGCGGCGTGCTGCACCTGATCACCCAGCCTGACGCGCAGGGTCATGTGATCAGCGACACCGAATTTCGCAACTTTTTTTGCCTGTTGGTGGCCGCAGGCAACGACACCACACGCTATTCGATCACCGCAGCCTTGCACGCGCTGGCCAACCAGCCCGGCCTGATGGCGCAACTCAAGGCGGTCCAAGGCGATGCCGCTTGGGAGGGTGTGGCCGATGAGTTCATCCGCTGGGCTTCGCCCGCCACGCACTTTCGCCGCACTGCGACCGAGGACTTCGAGCACCACGGCAAGCGAATCAAGGCTGGCGACAAAGTGCTCTTGTGGTTCATCTCCGGCAACCGGGACGAGCGGGCCTTTGATCGGCCTTTCACCGTCGACCTGGGCCGTGGCGTGAACCGCCACCTGGCGTTTGGGCAGGGCGGGGCGCACGCCTGCTTGGGCATGTGGCTGGCGCGGCTGGAGTTGCGGGTCCTGCTGCAGGAACTGATCCAACGGGTCGAGCGCATCGAGCAAACCGGCGAACACGCCTTTTTGCGCTCGAATTTTGTCTGTGGCATCAAACGCCTGCCGGTGCGCATGCACCTCCTCTGAAAGGAAACAAGATGACAAATGTTCAAGAACGCCTGCGGGTGCTGTTTTGCGACCACTTGGCCATTGCGCGGGGCAAATACGTCACGCTCCAACCCGGTCAGGGCGGTGGCGCCCGCTTTTGCCGGGGCACCTTTGGCGTCACCTACGAAAAAGAGCTGATCCCGGCCCCGGGCGCGATGGTCATGGAAGGCCTGCCCGACATGGAGGCCGTCTACACCCCCGAGGACATCCGTCCCGGCTGGCAACCCTTCACCCAGGTGGCGATCGGTGACCTCAAAGCCAATGACGGCTCACCCCTGCCCATGTGTGGGCGCAGTGCCTTGAAGCGCGCCGTGGCCGACTGGCAGGCCATGGGCTATGACCCGATGGTGGGCATTGAGCTGGAAGCTTTTGCCTTTCAGATTGAGCCCGACGGCTCGCTCAAACCCTATGACACGCCTGCGGCCCATGTGTATGCCACAGGCCCTTTTTCCGACCCGAGGGGCTTCACCGACGCCCTGTGGGAAAAAGCCACGGCAGCGGGCTTTCGCATCGACAGCATGAACACCGAATACGACGCACCGCAGTTCGAGTTCACGCTCACCTACGACCATGCCGTCAAGGCAGTAGACGACATCTTTTTGTTCCGCTTGCTGGCGCGCGAAGTCGCTTTCCAGCATGGCATCGTGCTGACCTTCATGCCCAAGCCCATCCTCACGGTGGGTGGCAGCGGCGTGCACATCAACTTCAGTTTGCGCGACGCCCAAGGCCGCAACGCGATCTCGGGCGGGCAGGATGCCGGCCAGTTCAATGCCCTCACGCTGGGTTGCACCGCCGGTCTCATGCACCACCACAAGGCGCTGGCCGGCTTGTTGGCCCCCAGCGCCAACTCCTACCAACGCCTGCAACCGGCCAGCCTTTCGGGCTTTTGGCAAAACTGGGCGGTGGATCACCGGGGCGTGACGGTGCGCTTATCGGCTGAAAGGGGCCCGAGTGCGCGCATCGAGCACCGCATGGGCGACGCTGCGGCCAACCCTTACACCCACACCGCTGCTGTGTTGCAAGCGGCGCGCCTGGGTGTGGCCCATGCGTACACCCTTCAGCCCATGGAGACGGGCGACTGCCTCGAAAACAAGGACGCCACCCAGAGCGTGCCCGACACCCTGGCGGGTGCCCTCGATGCACTCGAAGCCGACTCTTTGCTGACGCAGGCCTTGGGCGAAGTCCTGGTGGCCAACCATGTGGGCATCAAACGGCACGAGATCGAACGCACCGCAGGCCTGGAAGGCGATGCGCTGCGCGACCATTACATCCGATTCATCTGATCTGAAAGAACCCAACCCATGCCCCAAGTGCACTGGCTCATGAGCAACGGCGACCGTGTGAGCGATGACGTGAACGATGGCACCAACCTGATGGACGCCGCGCAGATGAACGGCATCCCTGGCGTCGCGGGCGAATGCGGGGGGTGCTTGTCGTGCGCCACCTGCCACGTGTACGTTGACGATGCTTGGCTGGCCGCTTGCCCGCCGATGGACGAAGTGGAAAACGCCATGCTTGACATCGTCATCGCGCCGCGCCAAACGGGCAGCCGCTTGAGCTGCCAGCTGATCGCGTCCGCCGAGCTGGACGGCATCGTGTTGCATGTGCCGGACTGAAGGCGCCCCATGAACCAAGAACAGATCAATGCGCTGCGCCATTTGCCCATCAACAATCAAGGCTTGCTGATCGACGGGCAGTGGGCGGCTGCGGCTTTGGGCCAGACCTTGCCCGTGGTCTCGCCCATCGACGGGCAGCAGCTCTGCACCATCGCGGACGCCGGGCTGGACGATGTTGACCGCGCTGTGCGGTCGGCCCGTCGCAGTTTTGAAGGCGGTGTGTGGTCACGCATGGCACCTGCCGAGCGCAAAAAGGTGCTGCACCGCATCGCCGACCGCATTGAGGCCCACCACGCCGAGCTGGCGGTGCTGGGCGTGCGCGACAACGGCACCGAGATCGCCATGGCCTGGAAGGCCGAGCCGGGCAGTGCGGCAGGCACATTCCGGTATTACGCCGAGTGCGTGGACAAGATCAACGGTGAGATCACCCCCACGCCCGAGGGCACGCTGGGGCTGATCCACAAGGAACCCGTGGGCGTGGTCGCGGCCATCGTGCCGTGGAACTTCCCGCTGATGATTGGTGCCTGGAAGATCGCGCCTGCATTGGCGGCAGGCAACTCGGTGCTGCTCAAACCCTCAGAAGAGGCCTCACTGTCTTTGCTGCGCTTGGCCCAGCTGTGCCTGGACGCAGGCTTGCCGCCGGGCGTTCTCAATGTGGTCACCGGCACAGGCGCGGGGGCGGGCGAGGCGCTGGCCCGGCACATGGACGTGGACATTCTCACCTTCACCGGCTCCGGCCCGGTGGGGCGCATGCTGCTCAAGGCTTCGGCCGAGTCGAACCTCAAGCGGGTCTATCTGGAGCTGGGCGGCAAGTCGCCCAATGTGGTGTTCGACGATGCGCCCGATCTGGCGCAGGCCGCCAAAGTATCGGCCATGGGGATTTACCGCAACAGCGGTCAGGTGTGTGTGGCGGGTTCGAGACTTTTGGTGCAACGCTCCGTACACGACGAGTTGGTGGAGCGCCTGCACAAGATCGCAAGCGGCTTGCGCGTGGGCGACCCACTGGATGTGACGACCGAGATCGGCGCGGTGAGCAGCGCACGCCAATTGGCCAAAAATCTGGCAGCGGTACAAACCGCTCAGCAGCAGGGCGCTCGCCTGCGTGTGGGCGGTGGGGCCTTGCAGCCTGTGGCGGGCGGCAGTTACATGGCCCCTGCTTTGTTTGACCGTGTGAGGCCCGACATGCTGCTCGCCCGCGAAGAAGTCTTCGGCCCCGTGCTGGCGGTCTTGCCTTTTGACGACGAAGCCCATGCGGTGCGTCTGGCCAACGACTCGACCTATGGCTTGGCGTCGGCAGTGTGGACAAGCAACCTCTCCCGTGCCCACCGTATGGTGCGTGCCATCAAGGCCGGCGTGGTCCATGTCAACACCTACGGTGGCCCCGACATCACCGTGCCACTGGGCGGGGTGCGCCAGTCGGGCAACGGACACGACAAGTCGATGCATGCCCTGGACAACTACCTGGACCTGAAAACGGCCTGGATTCAGCTTTGATATTGAAAGTACGCGACATGAACCACGAGCAACTCAAGGCCGACAACGCGCAATACCTGTGGCACCCCATGGCCCATCCGGGGGTGATGAAAAAATCCACGCCCGACATCATCGCCAAAGGCGAGGGCTGCTGGATTTGGGATGTGGACGGCCACAAGATGCTCGACGGCGTGGGGGGACTGTGGGCCTGCAACCTTGGCCACAGCAACAAGCCCGTGCGCGATGCCATCGTGGCGCAGATGGACGAACTGCCTTTTTACAACGTTTTTCGTGGCACCACGCATGTGCGGGCGATTGAGCTGTCCAAACGCTTGGTGCAGATGATGCAGCCTGAGGGTGTCGCCACGGTGATGTTCTCCAATGGCGGCTCGGATGCTGTGGAGGGTGCTTTGAAAGTCGCCCGCCAGTATTGGAAGCTCAAAGGCCAGGCCGACCGTTTCAAGTTCATCAGCCTGCGCCAGGGCTACCACGGCGTGCACTTTGGCGGCATGAGCGTGAACGGCAACACCAATTTCCGACGCGCCTACGAGCCACTGTTGCCCGGGTGTTTCCACATCGACACGCCCTGGGCTTACCACAACCCCTACACGGATGACCCGATCCGCTTGGGTGAAATCTGCGCCGAACTGCTGGAGCGCGAAATCGTGTTCCAGGGCCCCGACACAGTGGCGGCCTTCATTGCCGAGCCGGTGCAGGGCGCGGGCGGGGTGATCGTGCCGCCCCCCAATTACTGGCCACTGGTTCGCCAGATTTGCGACAAGTATGGCGTGCTGCTGATCGCCGACGAGGTGGTGACCGGCTTTGGCCGCAGTGGCGAGTTGTTTGGCACGCGCCTGTGGGGCGTGAACGCGGACATGTGGTGCTTGGCCAAAGGCATTTCTTCGGGCTACATTCCACTGGGAGCCACGGCCATCAACCACCGCATCGCCAACGTGTTTGACGCCGACACCACCGGCACGGCTTCGGTCTCGCATGGCTACACCTACAGTGCGCACCCGATCGCAGCCGCTGCGGCGCTGGCCACACTCGACCAGATCGAGTCGCTGGACATTCCCGGCAACGCCGCCCGCGTGGGTGCGCACCTGCAGACCCGCTTGCGCTGTCTCGCAGACACCTGCAGCTTTGTCGGCGATGTGCGGGGGGTGGGCCTGATGCTCGGCATCGAGATGGTGAGCGACAAGGCCCAACGCACCCCTATGACCCGCAGCAGCGACATCCCAGCGAGGGTGGCCAAGGCCGCCTACAAAGCAGGCCTGATGGTGCGAATTTCCGGCCCCAACCTCATCTTGTCACCGCCGCTGGTCATCACCCGCGAGGAGGTTGACTTCATGTGCGACGTGCTGGAAGCTGCCTTTGCCGCCGTGCAGGATGGCCGCGCATGAAGAGCCCCATCATCCTGATCGTCGGCACGGTCGATACCAAAAGCGACGAGATCGGCTACCTGCGAGAGCAAGTGCTATCTGCTGGCGGCCAGGCCCTCATCATGGACGTGGGCGTGCTGGCCAAAGGCCAGTTGATCCCGGACATTGCCAACACCGCGGTGGCGGCTGCCGCTGGCGTGACGCTGCAGCAAGTGATGGACAGCGGCGATGAAAACAGTGCCATGGCCCTGATGGCTCAAGGTGCATCGGCGCTGGCTGCCCAACTGCAGCGCGAAGGCCGCATGGACGGTCTGCTGGTGCTGGGCGGCACAATGGGCACCGACCTGGCGCTCGACGTGGCCAGCAGCTTGCCAATGGGCGTGCCCAAGGTGGTGCTGTCCACCGTGGCGTTTTCGCCCCTGTTGCCGCCCGAGCGCATGCCGCCAGATTTGATGATGGTGCTGTGGGCGGGAGGCCTTTACGGCCTCAACAGCCTGTGCCAATCGGCCCTGGCCCAGGCCGCAGGCGCGGTGGTGGGGGCGTGCCGAGTGGCGCGTGTGCCGCGTTTTGAGCGGCCCGTGGTCGGCATGACCTCCCTGGGCTCGAGTTGCCTGAAATACATGGTGCAGTTGCAGCCCGAACTTGACAAGCGCGGGTTTGATTTGGCCGTGTTCCACACCACGGGCATGGGGGGCAGGGCCTTTGAATCGCTGGCCGCCCAGGGCCAATTCGCCTGTGTGATGGACTTCAGCCTGCAGGAGATGGTCAATCAGTTGGGGGGGTCGGTGGTGAGTGCGGGGCCGGATCGCCTCATGGGCGCTGGCTTGAAAGGGGTGCCGATGCTGGTGGCCCCAGGGGCCACCGACTTGGTGGATTACCCTGCTTGGGGCCAGATGCCCGAGCGCTTTGCCGGTCGACCCTCGCACGACCACAACCGCCTGATTGCCTCGGTGACCATTGACGCGGATATGCGCCGCGAATTTGCCCGTCAGCTGTCCAGCCGCTTGCGCCAGGCCTGTGGCCCGGTGCACCTGCTGCTGCCCTTGCAAGGCATCCAAGAGTGGGACCGGCCCGGTGCACCGCTCCATGATCCAGAAGGTTTGGCCGTCCTGATGGCCGAATGCAGCCAATGCGATTGGGGCGCAGTAGAGGTCTCGCACATCAACGCGCACATCAACGACGCTGCTTTTGTGCATCAGGTGCTGGCCGTGTTCGACGACTGGCTGGACCGTGGCCTGGTGAAAAAGGCCATTCCATGAGCATCGCATCGGCCAAGGCCTTGGTGTTGGACTTTGGCGGGGTCATCAGCCGCACCTTGTTTGAAACACACGATTTGAGTGAGGCGGCACTGGGTTTACCGCCCGGCACGCTGACTTGGCGCGGCCCCTTTGCCCCCGAAACCGATGCGCTGTGGCAGGCCATGCAGGCCGACCAGATCACCGAGCGCGATTACTGGATGGCCAGAACCCAAAGTGTGGGCCGTCTTCTGGGGGAGGATTGGAACGACATGCAGACCTTTGTGCAGCGTGCACGGGGTGCGGATGTGGCGGCCGTGGTCCGACCCGAAGCGATCACCGCCGTACACCAGGCCAAGGCGGAGGGCTGCAAACTGGCCGTATTGTCCAACGAACTGGACTTGTTTTACGGCGCAAGCTTCCGAGAGCGGCTGCCGCTGCTGCAACTGTTTGACGTGGTCATCGACGCGACTTACACGGGAATACTCAAGCCCGATCCCCAGGCCTACGAGATGTGCTCCGAGGCACTGGGCCTGTCGGCCGCAGACTGCGTGTTTGTGGACGACCAAAGCCGAAATGTGATCGGGGCCATGAAAATGGGCTGGAAGACGGTGCATTTCGATGTGAAACACCCTGCAGAGTCCTACCAACGGGCCTTGGATTTACTGGGCATTTCAGGCTGACCAGGCTGCAAAGCAAGGGGTTGGGGTGGTTGCCAGGGGGTGAGCAATTCGCCTGGGATACCTGCATTGTCATGGCCGCTCGTAAAATTGGCGCGCCCTGCCAAAGCCTGTCTCAGGGTAAAGTGCCCCTTATTCAAAACATTGAAAAATGTTTGAATGATCAATTTCATAAAAAAGGAGACTTGCATGCCGAATTATTTTCTTTCATTCGAACGTCGCGACTTTTTGAAATGGGCCGTTTCGGCCGCGGCAGTCCCTGCTTGGAGCGCCCATGCGCAAGCCAGCTGGCCCAGCAAACCCGTGAACCTGGTGGTGCCCTTTCCTGCGGGTGGCGGCACCGATGCATTTGCTCGGCCTCTTTCTGCCCAATTTGCCAAACTCACAGGCAAGCAACTTGTCATTGACAACCGTGGTGGTGCGGGCGGCACTTTGGGTGCGGGTGTCGCAGCCAAATCCACACCGGACGGCTACAACTACTTCATGGGTGCTGTTCACCACACGATCGCCCCCAGCATGTACCCCAAGCTCGATTACGACTTGGAACGTGACTTGGTCCCCTTGATCTTGGTGGCCAACGTCCCTCAAGTGTTGGTGGTGAACCCGAAAAAAGTCACGGCTGCCGATTTCAAGGCCTTTTTGGACCACGTCAAAAAGAACCCTGGTCGACTGAACTACGGCTCTGCGGGTGGCGGCACCTCTCACCATTTGGCAGGCGAATTGTTCAAACTCCAGACCCAAACCTTCATCACACACATTCCTTACCGTGGTGCAGGTCCGGCTTTGCAAGATCTGATTGCAGGCAATGTGGACATGATGTTTGACGGTTTGGGATCTTCTGCCGCGCACATCAAAGGAGGCCGCATCAAAGCCTTGATGGTCTCGGGCGCCAAACGCAACGCCGCTTTCCCCGATGTGCCGTGCTCTGCAGAACTGGGTTTGCCCGATTACACCGTGTCGACTTGGTATGGCGTGTGGGCGCCCAAAGGAACCCCCGCAGATGCGCAAGCCCGCGCCATTGAAGAAATCCGCCGCGCCTGCCTCACCGACGAGGCCAAAGCCGTCTGGGCCAACCAAGGGGCCGAATTCCCCAATCTGACGACCGGCCAATTTGAGGCCTTCATCAAAAAGGAGCTGATCAAGTGGTCACAAGTGGTCAAAGCCTCAGGGGCCAAACTCGACTGAGCCGATCCGACGCCTTGAGGGGCCTGCCTGCAGGCCCATTTTCACGATCTCCATGAAACCATGAAAAACCAAAACTTGTTTTCAGCCTTGCGGGCTGCTTTTCCAGCCGATTTGTCGGCCACGGCGGTCGAAACCGAAGACGGTCTTCATTACAGCTGGAGCGATCTGGACCGGGCCACGGCCATGATGGCCAACTTGCTGCAGTCACTGGGCTTGCCGGATGGCAGCCGAGTCGCCGTTCAGGTGGAAAAATCGGTCGAAGCCTTGATGCTGTACCTGGCTACTTTGCGCGCCGGGTATGTTTTTTTGCCGTTGAACACCGCTTACCAAAGCGCCGAGATCGCATACTTTTTGGGCAACGCCGAACCGGCTGTGGTGGTCTGCAGTGGAGCCAATTTTGGCTGGGTCAGCAAAATTGCGTTCCAGCAGGGGACGCAGCATGTGTTCACCCTCAACGACAACCGCACTGGCAGCTTGCTCGATCGCGCTGCACACCACAGCGACCAGCACGAGGCCGCACCACGCCAAGCGGATGATTTGGCCGCCATTTTGTACACCAGTGGCACCACGGGCCGCAGCAAAGGGGCCATGCTCACACACGACAACCTGCTGAGCAATGCAAGGACGCTGAAGGACTATTGGGGTTGGAAAAAAGGGGATGTCCTGATCCACGCACTGCCCATTTTTCACGTCCATGGTCTGTTTGTGGCCATCCATGGGGCCTTGATCAACGGCAGCAAAATGTTGTGGATGGCCAAGTTCGATCCCAAGCGGGCCATCGGATTCATGAACCAAGCCACCGTTTTCATGGGTGTACCCACCTTGTATGTGCGGATGTTGGCGGAACCGGGCCTGAGCAAAGCCGCCGTCAACAAGATGCGCTTGTTCATTGCAGGCTCTGCGCCTTTGCTGATTGAGACTTTCAACGATTGGCAGGAGCGCACGGGGCATACGATTTTGGAGCGTTATGGCATGAGCGAAACCGCCATGCTGACGTCCAATCCTTATGCGCCAGACAAGCGCTACGCCAATCAGTCCGAGCGACGCGGTGGGACCGTGGGTTTCCCATTGCCTGGTGTCTTGCTTCGGGTTGTGGGGGACGATGGACAAAACTTAGCTGTTGGAGAAATCGGCGGCATTCAGGTCAAAGGACCGAATGTCTTCAAAGCTTACTGGCGCATGCCCGAGAAAACCGCCGAAGAATTCACAGCCGATGGGTACTTCAAGACCGGTGACGTCGGCAAGGTGGATGAACGGTCTTATGTGACCATCGTGGGACGCAGCAAAGACCTGATCATCAGTGGCGGCTACAACGTCTACCCGGCCGAAATCGAGGGTTACATCAATGAGATGAAGGGTGTGGCTGAAAGTGCTGTCGTGGGCGTGCCCCACCCGGACTTTGGCGAGGTGGGTGTGGCCGTGGTGATTGCCAAACCCAACGCGAGCGTTCAGCCCGAAGCTGTTTTGGCGGATCTCAAGGCCAAATTGGCCAACTTCAAAGTACCCAAGCGTTGTTATGTCGTGACCGAATTGCCTCGCAACACCATGGGCAAGATTCAAAAGAACCTGTTGCGTGATCAGCACAAGGCATTGTTCACATCCTGAATGTTTCGGCCAAGCCGAGCCTGAGCTTGGCCGATTTCAAATGCTGTCAGCGCAAAACCAATACGGGGATGTGTGAGTGGGTCAACACCTGCTGGGTTTCACTGCCCAGTAACAACCGCTTGAGACCTTTCCTGCCGTGTGAGGCCATCACGATCAAATCGGCCTTGTTCTTTTTGGCGGCGGCGATGATGGCGTCCGAGACGATATCCGACTTCACGGTCAAGGCCTTCAAAACCACCGATTTGGCTTTGGCAGACTTGTCAATCAAAGCCAATTGCGCTTGAGCGGACTCGGTCCATTGCTTTTCAATGCGGCCGATTTCTTCAGCCGACAAAGGAATACTGCCCTCAAAGTAAGCCTGCGGATATCGGGGCACGACCTTGAGTGCGATGAGTTCAGCGCCGCAGGTGGCGGCCAATTGAATGGCGCTGACAACGGCCTTTTTGGACAGGCTTGAGCCGTCGGTGGCCACAAGAATGCGTGTGTACATGGTGTGCTCCTGAAGATGTAGACATGCAGGATAAAAGTGCCCAGCTTCCAGCGCCTTGATGCAGATCAAGCTTTGCGACTGTTTGTTGACGTATCGTCAGAACATGACTTCAGTCAACGATTGGCCCCCTTTGCCTTTGTCTTCGCAGAACGACCAGAACGAGCTGCGCATGCAGCTGCTCGATGATCCGACCGAGTGGGCTGCATTCAGCTTGCCTGAAAAAACCGAGTCGGGCTGCTGGCGATCGAGTGTGGTGTTCGAGGGCATGCACTGCGCAGCTTGTGCCATCACCCTCGAGGACGTCTTGCGAGCCGTGCCCGGTGTGGTATCCGTGCACATCAGTGGGGCCAGTCACCGGGGTCAAATCGTGTGGTCGCCAGCACAGACTCGGCCCTCGCAATGGATGCGTTCGGTGGAGCGACGCGGCTACAAGGCCGTGCCTGCCAATGATGCGCTGGCCCACCAGCGCCGCCGTGAGGAGGCCCGGCGCATGGTGTGGCGATTGGCGGTGGCGGCCATGTGCATGATGCAAGTCATGATGTACGCAACGCCCACGTACCTCTCACATGCCGGGGATATTTCAGACGAGTCCCTGCATTTGCTGCGCTGGGCTTCTTGGGTTTTGTCTTTGCCTGTGTTGTTTTTTTCGTGCACACCGTTTTTAAGGAGTGCCTGGCGGGACTTGCGCGAACGCCAAATCAGCATGGACTTGCCTGTTGCGCTGGGCATGCTGATCACTTTTGCGGTCAGCACACTGGGCACTTTTGAACCTCAGGGACCCTTTGGCGCAGAGGTTTTTTTTGACTCATTCACCATGTTTGTCTTCTTTTTGCTCATGGGCCGCTGGCTGGAGCAACGTCTGCGCGACCGGACGGCCGGGGCTCTGGAGGCTGCGCTCAACCGTTTGCCTGACAGCGTTCGCCTGCGCCAAACCGATGGCAGTTGGGCAAGGGTGTCCATTCGTCGCCTCCAAGTAGGCGATGTGATCGAGGTCATGCCTGGAGAAGCTTTTGCAGGCGATGGCCGAGTGCTGTCAGGGCAAAGCCAAGTGGACGAAGCCTTGTTGACCGGGGAGTCCCGCCCCCTTCATCGCGGGGCAGGTGACCGTGTGATTGCAGGCAGCCACAACCTGAGCAGCGCCCTGCAGGTGCAGCTAACGCAGGTGGGTGCTTCGACCCGTTATGCGCAAATCGTGTCCTTGATGGAAAGCGCTTCGATCTCAAAACCAGCCATGGCTTTGATCGTGGACCGCTGGGCCAAAACATTTTTGATCGCCGTTTTGGTGGCTTCTCTGGCCTCGGCCCTTTACTGGTGGCCGACGGACCCTGCCCATGCGGTCATGGTGGCCGTGGCGGTGCTGATCGTCACTTGTCCCTGCGCACTGTCTTTGGCAACGCCTGCAGCGATGCTGGCCACTGCAGGCGCGTTGGCGCGCAGTGGGGTGCTGGTGCGAAGACTCAGCGCCCTCCAACACCTGGCCCACATCGACACCGTGATTTTTGACAAAACAGGCACCTTGACACGCGACAGCTTTCAGGTGCTTCACATTCATACCCGCTCAGGTGTAGGTGATTCACAGGTGCTGGCATGGGCCGGCAGTTTGGGGCGTCATTCATTGCACCCTGTCTCGCGCGCGCTGTGGTCCGAGGCGCGCAGGCAAGCCGATGCAGCAGGGGAATTGTCAGCGCTCGAATCCTTGACGGCACATCAGCTGAAAGAAATGGCCGGGCAGGGTGTGCAAGGCAGTCTGTGCGTGGAGGAGTCAAAGACACTGGATTTGCGTTTGGGATCGGCCCGGTTTTG
Organism: Limnohabitans sp. Rim8; assembly: GCF_945869175.1. Taxonomy (GTDB): domain Bacteria; phylum Pseudomonadota; class Gammaproteobacteria; order Burkholderiales; family Burkholderiaceae_C; genus Limnohabitans_A. Next base: position 32,743 of record NZ_CAMBNZ010000019.1, read on the forward strand.
CGGTTCACCGGTGTTGGCTGGGCACCATTTGCAAGTGAGCCTGGCCGATGCATCGGGTTGGCTGGCCACTTTTGAATTGGCAGAGGAAGTGCGGCCCGAAGCTGTACGCGTGGTGCAGCAGTTGTCTGCCTTGGGCTTGGCTGTCCAAGTTTTGTCTGGTGACGGCCAAACTGCGGTGACCCAAGTGGCCCAATCTGTGGGCATTGCCTCCGCACAAGGAGGTTGCAGCCCCCAGCAAAAATTACAAATCTTACAAGACTTGCAGGCCCAAGGACACACCGTGGCCATGGTGGGCGATGGCTTGAACGACGGTCCGGTTCTGGCGGGCGCTGATGTGTCATTTGCCGTGGGTCAAGCGGTTCCATTGGCCCAGTCCCAATCCGATTTTGTGTTGATGGGTGGGCCATTGGATGCGCTGGTGACGACTGTGCTGCGCAGCCGATCCACCCTGCGCGTTGTCAAACAAAACTTGGTATGGGCAGCCCTTTACAACGCCGCCTGTGTGCCTTTGGCCCTGATCGGGTGGTTGCCAGCATGGGGGGCAGGCTTGGGTATGGCCATGAGTTCTTTGATGGTGGTGCTCAATGCTTTGCGTCTTTCGGCAGCAGACGCAGACCTTTCTGTGCCATCCCTCAGAACGTCTGCGCTGGCCTGAGGTTTGAGGAAAATTCCGATGGATATCTTGTACTTGCTCATCCCCTTGTCGGTGGTCTTGGTGTTTTTCATCTTGGCCGGCCTGTGGTGGGCGATTGACAAAGGTCAATTTGAAGACATTGAAGCCGAAGGCGAGCGAATTTTGCGCGACGATTGATCTTGATCAAGTCCGATCGGTTGACACCTCGGCAAACTCTGCGGACAGTTTTATAAAAGCAGAGGTAAAAATGAAATTTGCCAATATGCAGGCAAGGTCTTACAACGACACGGTTGTCAGACAATTCACCATCATGACGGTGGTCTGGGGCGTGGTGGGCATGCTGGTCGGCGTGGTCATCGCCGCCCAATTGGCTTGGCCCGAGTTGAACTTGGGCATTCCATGGCTCAGCTATGGCCGTTTGCGCCCGCTTCATACCAACGCGGTGATTTTCGCGTTTGGGGGATGTGGCTTGTTTGCTGCAGCCTATTACGTGGTGCAGCGCACCTGCAATGTTCGCTTGTTCAACGACAAACTGGCCGCATTCACCTTCTGGGGTTGGCAGTTGGTCATCGTGCTGGCCGCGGTCACTTTGCCCTTGGGATACACCAGTGGCAAAGAGTACGCAGAACTCGAGTGGCCCATTGACATTCTGATCACCTTGGTTTGGGTGGCCTTTGCCGTCGTTTTCTTCGGCACTGTGGGCACACGCAAAGTGCGTCACATTTATGTGGCCAATTGGTTTTTTGGCGCATTCATCATCGCGGTGGCCCTGTTGCACTTGGTCAACAGTGCAGCACTGCCCGTGGGCATGATGAAGTCTTACTCGGCTTATGCGGGTGTGCAAGACGCTATGGTGCAATGGTGGTATGGCCACAATGCGGTGGGCTTTTTCTTGACCGCTGGTTTCCTGGGCATGATGTATTACTTTGTTCCCAAGCAAGCCGAGCGGCCTGTTTATTCTTACCGCCTGTCGATTGTCCATTTCTGGGCCTTGATCTTCACTTACATGTGGGCGGGTCCGCACCATCTGCACTACACCGCCTTGCCAGACTGGACACAGTCGATTGGCATGGTCTTTTCCCTGATTTTGTTGGCGCCCAGCGGGGGCGGCATGATCAACGGCATCATGACTTTGTCCGGTGCCTGGCACAAGCTGCGAGATGACCCGATTTTGCGTTTCTTGATCGTGTCGTTGTCTTTTTACGGCATGTCGACCTTCGAAGGTCCCATGATGTCCATCAAGACGGTCAACGCTCTGTCGCATTACACCGACTGGACCGTCGGCCATGTGCACTCGGGCGCCTTGGGATGGGTCGGTCTGGTGACCATGGGCTCAATGTATTACCTGATTCCCCGTTTGTTCGGTCAGAAAAAGATGTACAGCGTCAAAGCCATCGAAATCCATTTTTGGACGGCCACCATCGGCATCGTGATTTACATCGCAGCGATGTGGATTGCCGGCGTCATGCAGGGTTTGATGTGGCGTGCGGTCAATGCCGATGGCACTTTGACCTACACCTTCGTGGAGTCGGTCAAAGCCACTTACCCCTTCTACGTGTTGCGATTGTTGGGCGGTTTGTTGTACCTGGGCGGCATGTTGGTGATGCTGTGGAACACGCTCAAAACGGCCACACAAGGTCGCGCAGTCGAGGTGCAGATCCCCGTGCTTGAAGCACACGCCTAAGGAGAATCGAAAATGGCCAACAAACAAAATTCGGGTGGTCTCTCCCATGAAAAAATCGAGACCAACAACTTTTTGATGATTGTGTTGATCCTCATCGTCTTGCTGGTTGGCGGCATGGTGGAGATCGTCCCCTTGTTTTTCCAAAAATCCACCACCCAAGCCATC
>NZ_CAMBNZ010000020.1 GCF_945869175.1 Limnohabitans sp. Rim8
TACGAGACTTTTGTCTCTCGTTTGAACCTCGAAGGTCACCCGGACCAACCCGAGTGGTTGAGCCATGTCAACGCTTCGGTGCTCAAGGTCAAGCTGGGCACGGCCATCATCGGCATCAGCTCCATCCACTTGCTCAAGACCTTCATCAACGCCGCCAACTACGACGAAAAAGTGCTGATGTGGCAAACCATCATCCACATGGCTTTCTTGTTCAGCGCGATCGCGATCGCCTATGCCGACCGCCTGATGTCGCACCATGACAAAGCACATTGAACGACCGATTTTTGATTTATCCGGGAACACACCAACATGAGCATATTGATCAAACAGGACGACCTGATCGAATCCGTTGCCGCTGCGCTTCAATACATCAGCTACTACCACCCGGCCGACTTCATCTCGCATTTGGCCAGCGCCTATGAGCGCGAGCAAAGTCCGGCCTCCAAGGACGCGATTGCGCAGATTCTGACCAACAGCAAGATGAGCGCTTTCGGCCACCGTCCAATCTGCCAGGACACGGGCATCGTCAACGTGTTCCTGGAAGTGGGCATGGACGTGAAGTTCGACGGTTTCACCGGCAGCCTGGAAGACGCGGTCAACGAAGGTGTTCGCCGCGGCTACAACCACCCCGACAACGTGTTGCGTGCGTCGGTCGTGTCCGACCCGCACTTCAACCGCAAAAACACCAAAGACAACACGCCTGCAGTGATTTTCACCAAGATCGTGCCCGGACAGCATGTGCATGTGACCGTGGCCGCCAAAGGCGGTGGCAGCGAAAACAAGTCCAAGTTGATCATGCTCAACCCCGGGGACAGCATCGTCGACTGGGTGCTGAAAACCGTGCCCACCATGGGCGCTGGCTGGTGCCCACCCGGCATGCTGGGCATCGGCATCGGCGGGACCGCTGAAAAAGCGGTGCTTCTGGCCAAAGAAAGCCTGATGGACGACCTGGACATGTACCAGCTCCTCGAGAAATCAAACCAAGGCGCAAAACTTGACCCCGTAGAAGAGATGCGCTTGGAGCTTTACCACAAGGTCAACGCCTTGGGCATTGGCGCCCAAGGCCTAGGCGGCCTCACCACGGTGTTGGACATCAAGATCAAGATGTACCCTACGCACGCGGCCTCCAAGCCTGTGGCCATGATCCCCAATTGCGCCGCCACCCGCCACGCGCACTTCGTGCTCGATGGTTCTGGCCCCACTTACTTGGAAGCACCATCACTCGATTTGTGGCCCAACGTGAACTGGACCGCCGACACCGAAAAGAGCCAGCGCGTGGACTTGAACAAGCTGACACCCGAGCAGGTTGCCGCCTGGAAACCCGGCCAAACCCTGTTGCTCAACGGCAAAATGCTCACGGGCCGCGATGCGGCCCACAAACGCATCCAGGACATGCTGGCCAAAGGCGAACCATTGCCGGTCGATTTCACCAACCGGGTGATCTACTACGTCGGCCCGGTGGACCCGGTGGGCGACGAAGCTGTGGGCCCCGCAGGCCCCACCACCGCCACCCGCATGGACGGCTTCACCGAAATGATGTTGGCCAACACCGGCCTGATTGCCATGATCGGCAAGGCCGAACGCGGCCCAGTCGCCATCGAAGCCATCAAAAAACACAAGAGCGCTTACCTGATGGCCGTGGGCGGCGCGGCTTACCTGGTGTCCAAAGCGATCAAGCACGCCCAAGTGGTGGGTTTTGCCGACATGGGCATGGAAGCCATTTACGAGTTTGATGTGGTCGACATGCCAGTGACGGTGGCTGTGGACGCGGGCGGCACCAGCGCCCACATCACAGGACCTGCCGAGTGGCAAAAACGCATCGCCACGGGCGAGTTCAAAGGCATTGGCGTCAACGCCGCCTGAACGTGCAGTGGCGATGGTTCTGAGCCCTGATGACTTGCGCCCTTCTCCCGCTTCATGATTGAATCACCGATTGGCGTTTTTGACAGCGGCATTGGGGGCTTGAGTGTCTTGCAGTCCTTGCAAGCGGCTTTGCCTGCCGAGCATTTTGTTTATTGGGCCGACAGCGGCCATGCACCGTATGGCGAAAAAACAGACCTGTTCGTTCGCCAGCGCAGCCTGGCCATCACCGACCACCTGATCCGACAGCACCACATCAAAGCCTTGGTGGTGGCATGCAACACGGCCACGGCAGTGGCCATCCACGAATTGCGAGCGCAGCATCCACAGCTGATCCTGATTGGCGTCGAACCTGCGTTGAAGCCCGCCCTGCAGATCAGCCAAACCGGACACATTGGTGTCATGGGCACGCGGGGCACTTTGAGCAGTGAAAAATTTCAGCGCTTGCTGGGTCATTTACATGGCCAGGCGCAGTTCACTCTGCAGGCCTGCGATGGGCTGGCACTGGCCATTGAACAAAGCACCAGTTTGACCGAGGGTGGCCAAGCCACCGAAAGCATCGCCCAGTTGCTGCAACAGTACACCCGTCTCATGGGCGAATTTGGCTCCTGCTCTGGCCAAATGGACACGCTGGTGTTGGGCTGCACCCACTATGTGTTTGCACAAGACGCGCTGAGCGCTTTGCTGGGGCCGCAAGTGAAGCTGGTGTCGACCGGTGAGCCGGTGGCCCGCCAAACTCGCAGGCTGTTGGAGTCAGCGCGGCTGCTCAGAACCGGACCGGCTCCGCACGCCTTGTCGGCACGCCTGTGCCTGATGAGCAATGGGGATGTGGCAGGGCTTCAAGCCGCAGCGCAACGGTGGTTGCAGCTGCCCCACTCGGCGTGCCACCGGGCAGACATGCAGGTTTGATCAGTCTTGGCCCAAGGCCCTGCGCCGGCCACGCGCCACATCGACGGGGATGAGCAACACCAAACCCAACACAAACAGCAAAGACGTCGCGCCAATGGCCAGGCGTTGGTTACCGCCACTCAGCCAGGTGATCAAGCCATAGCTCAAAGGCCCCAATATGCTGGCCAAGCGGATAGCGAAAGTCCACAAACCAAAAAACTCACCCACGCGAGTCGGCGGCACCATCAAGCCCGCCATCGCACGGCCTGCAGACTGACTCGAACCCATACAAACCCCGGCAATGGCTGCGGCCCACCAAAATACTTCCTTGGTGGTTGACAATGCAGCGATCACACACGTCAAGATCCAGCCCAACAAGGTCAGTGACAAGGCCAATTTGTGGCCCAGCTTGTCTTGCGCATAGCCAAAGGCAAACGCCCCCACAAAGGCGGCCAGATTCAACACAAAAATCAGAACCATGGTTTCCTGCGGTTGAAAACCAATGACTTGTTCGGCGTAAATCGCAGCCAATGAAATCGCCACCGCCACACCGGCTTGATACGCCACCGCACAGGCCATCAAACGGTTGAAGTCTGGGTAAGTCCGCGCATCGCGCCATGTCCTTCTCAAGCCTTGCAGGCTGCGAAAAACACCAACGACGGGCACATCGGATTGCGGTAAAGCGTGCTCTCGCATCAATGCAAAGGTCACGCAGGCAGCAGCGCCGTAAACCAATGCCGTGATCACCATGGTCACGGGCACAAATTGGCTGCCGGTTTCACCCCGGGCCTGAGCCGCCAACACATAAGCCAGGCAAAGCCCAAGCGTGAGCATGCCTCCCAAATAACCCAAAGCCCAACCCCAGCCACTGACCCGACCCATGGCGTCGGCTTGTGCCAGCTCAGGCAAGAACGAGGCCGTCAATGACTCGCCGTATGAAAAAAATGTGTTCGAGATCACCAACAAGAGCAAGCCCAAAGCCACCTGCCCCGGGCCCACCCAAGCCAAAGCAGCGGTGCTGAGCACGCAGCCGGCGGTGACCCACATGAGCAAGCGACGCTTGCCAGCCACACGATCAGCCCAAGCGCCCAAGCCAGGCATGGTGAGCATGACGATCAAATAAGACAGGCTCAAACCCGATGTCCAAGCCAAAGTGGCCCAAGGTGCACCGCCGGCAACCCCACCGACAAAATAAGCCGCAAAGACAGCCGTGATGACCACCGTGGTGTAGCCTGAGTTGGCAAAGTCATACATGGCCCAGCCAAACACCTCGCGCCACCGAACATCGGGCCGAAGCGCAGCGCGAGAAAACATGTCAGCCATGACAAATGCTTTCAGTGGAGGTGTCTGGGGCGGCGACCCCCGCCGCCGTGGCCACCCGTGTTGCCGTTACCGCCAGAGCCTCGTGGGGGCTTGCCCAGCTCCAGTGAGCTGACCAAATTGTCAAAACGCAGACTGAACAACTTGTCGATCTCGGCCACCACGCCAGACAACTCAGAACCATCGAAATGACGCTCCATCATGTTGACCACATCGTGAATCAAGAGGTCGCGCTGCGCTTGCATGATGGCCCCTGGATCGGGCCCCACGAAAAGCATCACAAAATCGTCACGCGACTCGTTGCCGCTGGCTTCGTCCTCGTCGTCAAATTCGGTGTCATAAAAGGTGACTTCGATCTGTGCCCCTGCAGAAGACAAGTCGTTGATGTTCATGCACAGGTCTTCCATGACCATGCGAAAGTCTTCATCGCCTCGAACCGTCCAGCACAACTGAAGACGACTCAAATCACCATCAAACCGAATGCCTGGTTCTTCTTCGTACAAGCTGGGTGAACCATCGCTCATATTGCGCGCACCTGCGTAACGCCAGAGGGGTTTGAGTGCTTCTTGGATCGCTTGGATATCGGTGCCGGTTTTGATGGGCACATCACCATGCACATGAATTTCAAGCGGTGCGTTGTCGTTTTTCATGATGGTGTTTTCCCAGAATGGTGCCCCGAACCGGAATCGAACCGGTACGCCCGCTATGAACGAAGCAACGGATTTTAAGTCCGGTGTGTCTACCAGTTTCACCACCGGGGCAGAGCGCTTATTGTGCCTTGATAAGGGGTTGAATTGGCATCAGTCCATCTGCAAATTCAGCATGGCCAGTGCGTAGAAGGCCACCACTGTCAAATAGGCTGCAGACCACACCATCGTCCGCCACTTGGCTTTGTCGGTGATGTAGAAAAACACATACGCCACGCGCATGACCAAGAAAAACAAAGACAGCGTATCGACGAGTTGAGGGGCGACACCCGTGAGCAAAGCCAAAATGACACCGACCGCAAAGAAGGGAAAAGCTTCAAAACAGTTGGCCTGCGCCGCATTGGCTCTGGCCCTGAAGCCCGTTTGCTGAGCGAGCCAAGCGCGGGGATCGCTGTTGTCATAGCCTTTGAATCCCGATTTGGCGATGCCGGCACACACCACGGGCATGAGTCCAGCCACCAACAAAGCACCGTAAGAAATCATCATTCAGCTCTCCTTGACATGCCGGGCACGATCTTGAGGGGCAGGTCCAGCCATCACATAAAAAAAGCCACTGAGATCATCAGTGGCCATTCACTGGCCCGGCACCAGCCGAGCGCATCAGGATCAACCGCCTTTTTTGGAGCGCTTGCCTGGGTTTTTCTTGCTGCGCGTGGCCACACCACGCTCCAAGCTGACGCGCTGACCGCGGCCTGCTGTGCGCAAGGTCACACCGGGCAATGCAGGCAGTGGTGGGGTGAATTTACGATCTGCTTCGGTAACGATTTTGTTGCCCATCTTCGGCTCCAGATAAATTATGCAAGTCGATATTAAGCCACAAGAATGGGCTGTTTTGCCTGATCTGCTGTTCTACTGGATCTGTCGACCTGTCCTGCCGCTGTTCGATCAGGCGATAAACTGCCGTCATGGACATCACCACCTGGCTGATCTTGGGTTATTTCGCGTTATTGGCGCTCAATTTGCGCAAGCGCTGGGGTGTGATTGACGGGCCTTGGCTGTTTTTCTTCAGGGCCTTTTTCCCCAACTGGAAGTTCTACCATGGCATCCAACTGGCCCCTCGTCTTTACGTTCGCGGCCAATTTGACATGAACACTTGGACAGACTGGCACGTGATTTACCCCCGATTGCCCAGAAAAGTTTTTCACCTGGTTCACAACCCTGCTGTGAATTTGGCTTTGGCGCACCAAAATTTGGTGGACCATTTGGCCAACGACATCAACGACATGCCAGAAGGCGCGGACATTCGGGACCGAGTGACTTACCAACTTGTCGACCAGTTGGCGCATCAAGCCATCTCTGGCGCGTGCTGGGGAGATGTGCCCATGTTGTCTCGGCTTTCCACTGGCGCACCCATGGCCTACCAATTTGAAGTGCGCATGGAGCTGCCCGATGGCCAAAACAGCCAGCTCATGTTGCAATCACCGGTGGTGAGCCCATGACATTGGCCTGGGCGGTTCGTGGTTTTGAAATTTTGCTGGGCTTGAGTTTGCTTGTGCAAACATTGGAGTACCTGCGTCTGCCTTCGCTTGACAAGCTGACCCAATGGCCCGTCCTCTCGCTAGAGATCCCAGCACGACCAGCATGGATCAAGGCCACGCTGAACCTTCTTTTCCAAGAAAAAATTTACACCCGTTGCTTGTGGTTGCGGGGTGTTTTGGCCATGGCCCTGATCTTTGGACAAGTGGGCTTGGTGGGTGCGGCCTTGCTGTTTGTGATGGCCATTCTTTTGCTGTTGCGCTGGCGCGGTGCTTTCAATGGTGGCAGTGACTTCATGACACTGGTCGGCATCTCGGGCTTGTTGTTGTCCCATTTGGTGGGCACTTTCACCGATGTGTCCTTAGGTTGGCAGGCCGGGTTTTGGTACATCACCTTGCAAACCATCAGCTCTTACTTTGTCTCGGGATGGGTGAAGCTCTTGCGGCCTGAATGGCGCTCAGGCCGAGCTTTGCCACTTTTTCTGGACACAGGAGTTTACGGCCCACTGGCACAAGACAGCATTTTTCGAAACCGGATGGTGGCTTTGCTCTGTTCATGGTCATTCACGCTTTGGGAGGGGTTTTTCCCATTGGCACTGCTCGATGTGCGATGGGCGGTGCTTTGGTGTTCGGTAGCCGCCGTCTTTCACTTCTTGGTTTATTGGTTCTTGGGGCTCAACCGGTTCTTTTGGGCCTGGATCAGCAGTTTCCCTGCCGTTATTTACTGCGCAGGGATCGCGCCTGACTTGTTGCATGGGTGACGGGTTGGCGACTGCGGTGTGCATTCAAGCCCATTAGGATGTTGATTTGGCTTGTAAGGTCCCGACATGCACGCACGCACTCTTGAAGCATTCACAGCCCAATCGATGGACGAGGGATTTGACGAAATCATTGTCCGTGAGTGGGATGCCGATTTGAAACTCGACACCCACACCCACCCTTTTGATGTCAGCGCGCACGTTGTTCGCGGTGAATATTGGTTGACCGTGGGTGAGCAAACTCAGCACCTCAAAGCGGGTGATGATTTCCGCTTGGCGCGGAATGTCCCCCATGCTGAACTGTATGGCCCCCTGGGCGCCACCGTGTGGGTTGCTCGGGCCAATTGAGGCATTTTGAGGAAAGACAAAAAAATACCCCTGAGGGATGAAGCTCAGGGGTGATTCATTGGAGGCGCGACCCAGAGTCGAACTGGGCTAGACGGATTTGCAATCCGTTGCATAACCGCTTTGCTATCGCGCCAAAAGCATTTAAGTCCGACAAAAATGGGAAGCCTATGCTTCCCAATGCCTGAAAAAAAGTTTGTTTTTCAGATGTTTGGAGCGGGAAACGAGATTCGAACTCGCGACCTCAACCTTGGCAAGGTTGCGCTCTACCAACTGAGCTATTCCCGCGCATTTCACAAAGCCGAGCATTTTATGCTCCATTCTGTGGAATGGACAAATTGTAATGCAATTTCAAAGGGGCTTTGATCTCCCCTTGAAAATATTGCATCAATGTTTAACTGCTTCTTGCTTGGTGGTTGACGCGACCGCAGACAAGGCTGCAGCGGCCACCTCTTCGTCACTCAAGGGTGTGGGCTTGGCCTCCAGAGCCACATCCAACACTTGGTCGATCCATTTGACCGGGACGATCTCCAGACCATTTTTGACATTCTCGGGAATGTCCTGAAGGTCTTTGATGTTGTCCTCTGGAATCAACACGGTCTTGATGCCACCTCGCAGGGCCGCCAACAGCTTTTCTTTCAAACCGCCGATGGCCGTGACCTCACCGCGCAAGGTGATCTCGCCCGTCATGGCCACATCGGCACGCACAGGAATGCCCGTCATGGCAGACACCATGGCCGTGGTCATGGCGGCACCGGCACTCGGCCCATCTTTGGGCGTGGCGCCGTCCGGCACGTGAATGTGCAGGTCTTTCTTTTCAAAGACCTCGTCTTTGATGCCCAAAAGGCGTGAACGGCTGCGCACGACGGTGCGTGCAGCCTCCACCGACTCTTTCATCACATCGCCCAAGGAGCCGGTGCGGGTGATCACGCCTTTGCCAGGCATCAAGGCTGCTTCGATGGTCAGCAAATCGCCGCCCACCTCGGTCCACGCCAAACCCACGACTTGACCCACTTGGTTTTTTTGCTCGGCACGGCCGTAGGTGTACTTGCGCACGCCCAAAAAGTCGTTCAAGTTATCGGCATTCACCAACACCTGTGGCGTCATTTGCTTGAGCAACAAGGCTTTGACAACCTTGCGGCAAATCTTGCCCAACTCACGCTCTAGGGAGCGAACACCGGCTTCACGGGTGTAATAACGCACCACATCACGCACAGCGTCTTCGGTCACCTGAAGTTCCGTGTCTTTCACACCGTTGTTGGTCATTTGCTTGGGCAGCAAATACTTCATGGCGATGCTGGTTTTTTCATCTTCGGTGTAGCCAGACAATCGGATCACTTCCATCCGGTCCAACAAGGCCGAGGGAATGTTCATGGAGTTCGAGGTGGCCACAAACATGACATCGCTCAGATCAAAGTCAACCTCAACATAGTGATCACCAAATGTGTGGTTTTGTTCAGGATCCAAAACCTCCAGCAAGGCGCTGGAGGGATCACCCCGGAAATCGGTGCCCAGTTTGTCGATCTCGTCGAGCAAGAACAGCGGGTTCTTGGTACCCACCTTGTTCAGGTTTTGCAGCACTTTGCCGGGCAAGGCACCGATGTAGGTGCGGCGGTGACCGCGAATTTCGGCCTCATCGCGCATACCGCCCAGCGCCATGCGCACGTATTTGCGCCCTGTGGCCTTGGCAATCGACTGGCCCAGCGATGTTTTGCCCACGCCGGGGGGGCCAACCAAGCACAGGATCGGCGCTTTGACTTTGTCCACGCGTTGCTGGACTGCGAGGTATTCCAAAATTCGGTCTTTGACTTTGTCCAGGCCAAAATGGTCTTGGTTCAACACCCCTTCGGCATTGGACAAATCGTGTTTGAGCTTGGTCTTTTTGCCCCAAGGCAGACCAATCAACACATCCAAGTAATTGCGAACCACCGATGCTTCTGCCGACATGGGAGACATCAGTTTGAGTTTTTTCAGCTCGCCATCAGCCTTTTTGCGGGCTTCAGCAGACATCTTGGCGGCCTTGATCTTCTTTTCGAGTTCCTCGATGTCAGCGCCCTCTTCGCCATCGCCCAGTTCTTTTTGAATGGCCTTGACCTGCTCATTCAGATAGAAATCACGTTGGTTCTTTTCCATTTGGCGCTTCACACGGCCACGGATGCGCTTGTCCACATTCAGGATGTCGACCTCGTGCTCGAGTTGCGCAAAAAGGTTTTCCAGCCGCGCCTTGATGTTGGCCAAGTCCAACACCTGCTGCTTGTTTTCCAGCTTAAGGGGCAAATGCGCGGCAATGGTGTCGGCCAAGCGACCGGGGTCGTCGATGCTGGAAATCGAGGTGAGGATCTCAGGCGGTATTTTCTTGTTCAGTTTGACGTACTGGTCAAACTGCTGCATCACGGCGCGACGCAGCGCCTCAATTTCGCTGCTGGCATCCGATTGTTCAGAAAGAGGATCGACAGGGGTGACGGCAGCTACAAAGTGCGCATCGCCATCCTCAATCGACTTGACCACGGCGCGTTGTTGGCCCTCGACCAGCACTTTGACCGTGCCATCGGGCAGTTTCAGCATCTGCAATATGGTCGATACGCACCCCACCTCGAACATGTCGTCGACAGCAGGTTCGTCCTTGGCTGCGGTCTTTTGGGCGACCAGCATGATGCGGCGCTCAGCGGCCATGGCCGACTCCAAGGCTTTGATGCTCTTGGGGCGACCCACAAACAAAGGAATCACCATATGAGGGAACACCACGACGTCGCGCAAAGGCAACATCGGAAGTTCAATCAAGGTGGATGGCAAAGGCGTGTGTCCAGACATGGTGTGTCCCTCGGGTCTATTCAGCTACACATGGTTGCTGCGGACGCGAATTCAACCCAGCCGCAGCAAGGAATCCATAGCGTGATGCAGCACATGTGGGTCAGGCCTGCTTGGCCGACTCGCGGTATACCAGCAACGGTGGTTTGTTGTCGTCGATGACGGATTCGTCCACCACGACTTTTTCAACGTTCGCTTGGTTGGGCAATTCGAACATGGTGTCAATCAGCGCTTGCTCCATGATCGAGCGCAGGCCGCGGGCACCGGTTTTGCGGGCCAAGGCCTTGCGGGCCATGGCCGCCAATGCGTTGGGGCGAACTTCAAGCTCCACCCCCTCCATGGCCAGCAGTTTGGTGAACTGCTTGACCACTGCATTTTTGGGCTCGGTCAAGATTTGAACCAGTGCGTCTTCGGTCAATTCAGCCAAAGTCGCCACCACAGGCAAACGGCCCACCAACTCTGGAATCAGGCCAAATTTGATCAAATCTTCGGGTTCAACTTCGTTGAACACATCGGTCACGGAGCGCTGTTTTTTGCTCTTGACGGTCGCTCCAAAACCAATGCCACCGGATTCCATGCGGTTTTCGATGACTTTTTCCAAGCCAGCAAATGCACCGCCGCAAATGAACAAAATGTTGGTGGTGTCAATTTGAAGAAAATCTTGATTGGGGTGTTTGCGCCCGCCTTGGGGTGGAACGCTGGCCATGGTGCCCTCGACAAGCTTGAGCAAAGCTTGCTGCACGCCCTCGCCCGACACGTCACGGGTGATCGATGGGTTGTCTGATTTGCGGGTGATCTTGTCGATCTCGTCGATGTAGACAATGCCGCGCTGAGCCCGCTCCACGTCATAGTTGCAGGTCTGCAGCAATTTGGCCACGATGTTTTCAACGTCTTCACCCACATAGCCGGCTTCGGTCAAGGTGGTGGCGTCGGCCATGACAAAGGGCACGTCCAGCATGCGGGCCATGGTCTGCGCCAGCAAAGTTTTGCCCGAACCCGTGGGGCCGATCAGCAAAATATTGCTTTTGGCCAGCTCCACGTCGTCTTTCTTGGCACTTTCTTTGTGCTTGAGGCGCTTGTAGTGGTTGTAGACCGCCACCGCCAAGCTGCGCTTGGCTTTTTCTTGACCAATGACGTAGTTGTCGAGGTTGGTTTTGATGTCCAGGGGGGTTGGCAAACCCTCTTTAGCGCCATCGGCCAGCGTCGTGGTGGCCAGTTCATCGCGCACGATGTCGTTGCACAAGTCAATGCATTCATCGCAGATGAAAACCGATGGTCCTGCTATCAGCTTTTTGACCTCGTGCTGGCTTTTGCCACAAAAGGAGCAAAACAGGTTTTTCTCAGTCGTTGAGCCTTTTTTATCGGCCATAAATGTCGCCTCGGTATCCGGAATTCGTCAATGATAACGAAAGAAAAACGGCGCTCACCCTTTTGAGGTAAACGCCGTCAACCTGGGAGCCGGGAACCCCGGCCACGCTCAAGCGCGTTTTGAAATCACCTCGTCCACCAAACCGTAGTCTTTGGACTCATTGGCTGACAAGTAATAGTCACGCTCGGTGTCGCGCTCGATGCGCTCCAAAGGCTGGCCTGTGTTCTCGGCCAAGATGCGGTTGAGCTGTTCACGGGTCTTGATGATCTCACGCGCAGCGATTTCGATTTCGGTGGCCTGACCACGCGCACCACCCAAAGGTTGGTGAATCATGATTTTGGAGTTAGGCAGCGAAAAACGCTTGCCCTTGGCGCCTGAAGAGAGCAAGAAAGCCCCCATGCTGGCGGCCATGCCGTTGCACAAAGTTGACACATCGGGCTTGATGAAGTTCATGGTGTCATAAATGGCCATGCCGGCACTGACCGAACCACCCGGCGAGTTGATGTACAGCGAAATGTCCTTTTCAGGGTTTTCACTTTCCAAAAACAACAACTGGGCCACGATCAGGTTGGCCATGTGGTCATTGACCTCACCCACCAAAAAGATCACGCGTTCCTTGAGCAGACGCGAGTAAATGTCGTAGGCGCGTTCACCGCGGCCCGACTGCTCGACGACCATAGGGACCATGCCCAAATTTGTGATGTCCAGTGCGCTCATCTTTTCTCCAAAAATATGAATGTGACTTTAACCTGAGTGCTCAAGCCCACCAATGAGATGGGGCTTGTCAGCCGAACTGCAAGCACGGCACAAGCCCCATTTTCAAGGGAATCGAAACCGATCAGCCGTGCTGGGCCATCAACTCTTCAAAAGAAATGGCTTTTTCGACCACTTTGGCTTGGGCCAACACGAAGTCAGAGACATTGCTCTCGATCACTACGGCTTCGACTTCGGCCATGCGTTGGTTGTCGCTGTTGTACCAACGCACCACGTCATCGGGACGCTCATAACTGGCGGCCAACTCTGCGATGTGGGCCTTGATCTGTTCAGGCTTGGCATGCAGAGTGTTGCCACGCACAACTACGGCCACCACCAAACCCAAACGAACGCGCTGCTCCGCTTGAGGACGGAAGATGTCGTCAGGAATCGGGGCATTCTCTGCGTCCTTGACACCGCGCTGTTTCAAGTCAGCGCGAGCACCTTCTTTGAGACGCTCGATTTCGTTTTGCACAATGGATTGGGGCAAGTCCAGCTCAGCCTTGGCGACCAAAGCGTCCATGGCGGCTTGCTTGTTGCGCGCCAGGAGGCGGAATTTCACCTCGCGCTCCAGGTTTTTGCGGATGTCAGCACGCAGGCCGTCCACGGTCGCGTCAGCAATGCCCAAGGACTTGGCCAGGGCTTCGTTGACATCGGGCAGATTGGCGGCTTCAATTTTCTTGATGGTGACCATGAAGTCAGCGGTTTTACCCGCCACATCCTGACCGTGGTAATCGGCGGGAAATGCCAAGGGGAAGGTTTTGCTTTCGCCCGACTTCATGCCGCGCACAGCTTCTTCGAATTCCTTGAGCATCTGGCCGTCGCCCAAAATGAACTGGAAGTCTTCGGCTTTGCCCCCGGAAAACACTTCACCGTCGATCTTGCCTTCGAAGTCGATGGTGGCTCGGTCGCCCTCTTGCGCAGCAGCATCTTGGGCACGCTGGGCAAAAGTGCGGCGCTGCTTGCGCAAAATGTCCAAGGTCTTGTCGATGGCCGCGTCAGAGACTTCAGCAGTCAGTTTTTCCACTTCGGTGTCGGCCAAGTTGCCCAGCTTGACTTCGGGGTACACCTCAAAAATAGCATCAAAGTTCAACTCGCCCTCGGGGGCACCTTCTTTTTCAGAAATACGGGGTTGACCGGCCACGCGCACTTGGGCTTCGTTGGCCGCAACAGAGAAGGCCTGACCTACTTTGTCGTTCAGCACCTCGTACTGAACCGAGTAACCATAGCGCTGCGCCACCACGTTCATGGGCACTTTGCCTGGACGAAAGCCATCCATCTTGACGGTGCGGGCCATTTTCTTCAGACGCGCATCCACTTCGGACTGAATGGCCGCCACAGGCACACTCAGGGTGATCTTGCGTTCCAGCTTTTCAAGGGTTTCAACAGTCACAGTCATCGTCGTTCTCGGTTAATTGAATGTCTCACAGGCCGCTGCTGATGTCATCGGCCACAAGTCGTTTGGTGCGCGGGGCGGGACTCGAACCCGCACAGTGTTGCCACCGTCAGGACCTAAACCTGGTGCGTCTACCAATTTCGCCACCCGCGCATGTCCAAATAAAAAGGGCGCCAGGCCCACCCATTGGCGCCGAAGCCCTTTGGCAAACCTGACCGCCCGCTTGAAATCGGTCAACTTTATATTTTAGCCGCTTCAATTGGGCAATTTCAGGTCGGGTCTTGATTTGGCCGCTCAATTCGAAACCAAGCCGCGTACATGGCCGGCAGGGCCAGCAAGGTCAAAGCGGTCGCCACAATCAAGCCACCCATGATGGCCACCGCCATGGGCCCCCAGAAAATGCTTCTGGACAACGGAATCATGGCCAACACCGCCGCCGCAGCCGTGAGCACGATGGGACGCAAACGCCGCACTGCAGACTCCACAATCGCTTGCCATGGTGCCATGCCCGCTGCACGGTCTTGTTCGATCTGGTCGATCAGGATCACCGAGTTGCGCTGGATCATGCCCATCAGCGCAATGACGCCCAGCAGCGCCACAAAACCAAACGGTCTGTCTAAGACCAACAAAGCCCCTGCCACGCCCGCCATCCCCAGAGGACCGGTCAAAAACACCAGCATGGCACGGCTGAAACTTTGCAGCTGCAGCATGAGCAAGGTGAAAGTGATAAAAAGCATGACCGGCACGCCTTCTGCAATCGAAGCTGAGCCCTTGGCGCTTTCTTCGACGGCCCCGGCCACCTCGATGCGGTAGCCATTCAAGCCCTGGCCTTGCCAACTGGCCTCGGTCTTTTTCAACTCGGGCAGCAACTGGGCCGTCACGGTGGCGCCTTGCAGCCCTTCAGCAATATCCGACTGCACCGTGATGGCAAATTGCCGCCCCTCCCGCCACATCACACCCGGCTCCCAGGCAAAAACGGGGGTGGCCACCTGCAGCAACGGAATCGACCGGCCAGAAGCCGTGGGCACATAGGTTTGACTCAAGTCCGACAAGGCGTCTCGCTCATCCAAAGGCTGGCGCAAAACGATGTCAATGAGCTTGTCGCCTTCACGAAATTGGCCCACAGCCGAACCACTGAGCAAGGTGCGAGAAGCTTGTGCGATCGACTGGCTGGTCACACCCAATGCCCGGGCTTTGGCTTGGTCCACGTCCAGGCGCACCGACTTGACCGATTCATTCCAGTTGTCGTTCACACCCCGGGTGTTGGGATTCAGGCGCATTTGCGCTTTGATCTCGTCGGCCTTTGATCGCAACACTTGGGGATCGGGCCCCACCACCCGAAACTGAACCGGATAGGGCACGGGTGGACCATTGGGCAACAATTTCACACGGCCACGCACCTCGGGAAACTCTTGGGCCAGCAATGCTGGCAATTGAGCCCTCAGCACCTCTCGGGTTTTCAGGTCATCCGGTAAGACAATCAGCTGCGCCACATTGGTCTGGGGAAACACTTGATCGAGTGGCAAATAAAAGCGGGGCACGCCCGAACCGATCCAAGCCGTGACCGACTTCACACCTGCTTCTTGGGCCAGACGCTGCTCCACACGGCGGGTCACATCCTCACTGGCTTTGACGGGTGAGCCCTCTGGAAGCCATAAGTCAACAATGATCTCAGGGCGAGAGGAGTCCGGAAAGAATTGCTGTTGCACTTTGCCCATGCCCAGCATGCCCATGGCGAACAAGAACACGGTGATGCCAATCGTCTTCCAGCGGTGGGTCACGCACCAAGTCACCCAGGCACGGAAGTGCCGGTAAAAAGGCGTGTTGAACATCTCGGCCGAATCCAACTGCTCGGCCGATAGCGTGTGCACAGGGGGTTTGAGCAACCAAGCGCCCAAATACGGGACAAAGTAAACCGAGGCCACCCAACTGACCAAGAGCGCAACCACTGTGACCGCGAAAATCGCAAAGGTGTATTCGCCCGTCATGGACTTGGCCATGCCAATCGGTAAAAAGCCGGCAGCCGTGATCAGTGTGCCCGTGAGCATGGGCATGGCCGTCAACTCATAGGCAAAAGTCGCAGCGCGGACTTTGTCATACCCCTCTTCCATCTTGCGCACCATCATCTCCACCGCAATGATGGCGTCGTCCACCAACAAACCCAATGCGATGATCAGCGAACCCAGCGAAATTTTGTGCAGACCAATGCCCAAGTAGTGCATGGCCAGAAAAGTCACGGCCAGGACCAAGGGAATGGTGATGCCCACCACCAAACCAGGGCGAATGTCCAAAGTCCAGCGGCGCCAAACAGGCTGATGGCCCGGGCGTTTGTGCAGGCCCAAGGCCAAAAAACTCACAGCCAACACGATCACCACCGCCTCGATCAGCACTTTGATGAACTCATTGACCGAATTGGACACGGCGCTCGGTTGGTCCTGCACCTGGGTCAAAGTCATGCCCACAGGCAAGCTGGCTTGGATGCTTTTGACCGTCCCACGCAAAGCCTTGCCCAGGGCAATGATGTCACCGCCTTTGGCCATAGAGACCCCCAGGGCGATGACTTCTTGCTGTTCGTGGCGCACTTTCACATTGACTGGGTCCGCATAACCCCGCGTCACCGTGGCGATATCGGACAAACGGATTTGCGCACCCGATGCACCGCGAATCGGCATGTCTTTTACATCTTGGAGGGATGAAAACTGACCGCCCACGCGGACCTGAATCACATCTGCGGGTGACTGCACGGTACCCGCCGATTCCACCGCGTTTTGCTGTCCCAATTGGGCCAGCACCGCCCCCATGTCCAGACCCATCTGCGACAACTTTTTTTGCGACACTTCGACAAAAACTTTTTCATCTTGTACGCCAAACAGCTCGACTTTCGCCACATCCGGCACCCGAAGCAGTTGCTGACGCAAGCTGTCGGCTTGTGTCTTGAGCTCTGCAGGCGAAAAACCCTGGCCGCCCAGCGCATAAATCACGCCAAACACATCACCAAACTCGTCGTTGAAAAAGGGCCCCACCACCCCCGGCGGTAAAGTGCTACGCATGTCACCGATTTTTTTGCGCACCGCATACCAAATTTGAGGCACGTCACCTGGATTGGAGTTGTCCTTGATCTGGAAAATGATCTGCGCCTCACCCGGTTTGGAGTAACTGCGGATCTTGTCGGCATAAGGCACTTCTTGCAAAGTGCGCTCGATCTTGTCGGTCACCTGCTCGGCCACTTGCGCAGCCGTGGCGCCTGGCCAATAGGCCCGTACCACCATGGCCCGAAATGTGAAGGGGGGGTCTTCGTCCTGACCCAACTGAAAATAAGACGCCATGCCCAAGACCATGAGCACCACCATCAGGTAGCGCGTCAAGGCGGGGTGCTCCAGAGCCCAGCGGGAGAGGTTGAATCGGGGATTGTCGTTTTGACTCATGCTTGTCACCGCTGCGCTGAGGATGCGCCTGCTTGGGCGGGTACAGGCACTTGGCCAGGCGAGGCCCCTGATGATTTGCCGTTCGCGTTGTAAATGGTCACCTTTTGACCGGGCGACAACACATGCACGCCAGCACTCACCACTTGCTGACCAGGTTGGAGGCCCGAGGTGATCACGACATCGTTGCCATCGACTGGACCCAACTGCACTGACTGGGTATTGACGACCATGTTGACCGCATCCAGCACCCAAACCACCGTACCTTGGCCTTCTTGACGCAAGGCGCTGGTGGGCAACTTGATGACCCCCGATTGGCTGCCCGGCAGTTGTGCGGCCCGCACGTTGACCGTACTGCCCAAAGGAAAACGCTCAGAAGCCTCGAGCGCCAACTTGACGGTGTAGGTGCGCGTGACCGGGTCTGCACTGGCGGCCAATTCACGCACTTTGCCCTGCAAGGGTTGGCCGGTACTGACCAAAGAGGCTTGCATGTTTTGTCCCACTTTCAGGACCATCGCCATTGCCTCAGGCACGGCAAACACCGCATCGCGTGGTCCATCGTGGGCCAAGCGCACAACGGGCTGGCCGGCAGAAACCACTTGACCTACCTCTGCATCAATACCGGTGATCACACCCGACCGGCTCGCTGTTAACCGGGCATAACCCGCTTGGTTGCTTTGAGTTTGCGCCTGCGCTTTGGCTTGGTTGAGCTGCGCATCGGCCGCTTTGAAGGCCGCATCGCGCCGTTCCAACTCGGCACCGCTGATGAAGTTTTGCGCCTTCAGTGCCTCATAACGTTTGAAGTCTGCCATCGCCAAATCGCGCTGGCTTTGCGCCGACAACACTTGCGCCGCCGCGGCTTGTGCCGCCAATTGATAATCACTGGCGTCGATCAGGGCCAACAACTGCCCTGCTCCCACACGTTGGCCCTGTTCAGCAGGCCGCTGTACCAACTTGCCAGCCACCTGAAAGCCCAAACGGGATTCCACACGCGCGCGGATCTCACCCGAATACTCGCCCAACACGTTCAAATCAGCGCCTGCAACCGTGACCAATTTGACCGAGCGCAAGGGTTCTGGCGTCACTTCTTTTTTTGAACATGCTGCAAAAGACACTGAAAAAATGGCCGTTGCACACAAATGAATTACCCGTCGATTGGCGAGTGACAAAGAGCTTGGCATGGGGGTTCCGTAGAAAAGATAATGACTGACTGGTTAGTAATTTATTCAAACCCATCCGTTCTGTCAAGCGACAATAGCGATTGACCATGCACCCAGCCCGCCCATTGAAGACCACTGAAAGACGAGGATTGCGCCCTGACCAGCGCCAGATCTTGCGAGGTGTTTCACGCTCGTTTGACCTGTCTATTCGACTTTTGCCCACGGTCTTGCAGTCGCCCGTGTCCATTGGCTACCTCTTGGCCCGTGCCACAGACACTGTGGCTGACACCACTGCCCTGCCTCTGGCTGAGCGGCAAGCGTTGTTGCACCTCATGACGCAAGCGATTGCTGCCACAGACGCAAAAAAGACAGAACTTGAGGACGTGACCCGCCTCACGCAAGCTTTTGCAGCTCAGCAAAGCGATCCGAACGAACGCACCTTGATGCTGGCTTTGCCCGAATGCTTGCCCCTTTTGCAAACCTTGTCGCAAGCCGATCAAGCCAGCGTGCGAGGCGTGCTGGGACACATCACACAGGGGCAACACCTGGACATGGTGCGCTTTGGTCCAGGCTTGAACGCTTTGCAAACAGAGGCCGAACTGAACGACTACACCTGGCTGGTGGCCGGTTGCGTGGGTGAATTCTGGACCGAACTGTGCGGCCGCCACCTGCCTGGCTACAGCCGGCTGTCGCAGGCGGAGATGCTGTGCATCGGACGTGAATATGGCATGGGCCTGCAGCGACTGAACATCATCCGGGACACCGCGGTCGACTTGGCCGCAGGTCGTTGCTACTGGCCTGACGAAACCCTGGCAGAAGTGGGCCTGACCCCACGCATGCTGGCCCAAGCGGCCCAAACGCCCGATGCAGACGCTCTGCGAACTTTGGCACCGCTCTACGCCCTTTGGCTGGACCGCACACAAGCACAACTGGCCCATGGGATGCGCTACGCCCTCGCACTCAAGCCCCTGCGGCTGCGCCTGGCCAGTGCCCTGCCCGCACTGATTGGTGCGCGCACCGTCGCGATGCTTCGCCAAGCTGGGCCAGCCGCACTGACGCAACGCATCAAAATGCCTCGTCACGAAATGCGCAGCCTGATTTGGCACCTTGCGCTCGGCTGGGGTTCGCCAGCGGTGTTGGACCAGCAATTCAAAAAATTGTCTGGCGAGTCGCCGCCTTGAGAGACCGCTTTGGGTGCGAAAATCCACGACCATGAGCCCGCAAGACTACGTCCAACAAAAAGCCGCTGCCTCTGGAAGCAGCTTCTATTACGCTTTTTTGTTTTTACCCCCAGAACGACGCGCTGCGATCACCGCTTTTTATGCGTTTTGCCGCGAGGTGGACGACGTAGTCGACGAAATCAGCGACACCGGCGTGGCCGCCACCAAACTCGCCTGGTGGCAAAAAGAAGTGCTGCAAGCCTTCGCGGGCCAGCCCAGCCACCCCGTGATGCGCGCCCTCATGCCATTGGCTCCGAACTTTGGGATCGAAAGTCGCCACCTGATGGCCGTGATCGAAGGCTGCCAAATGGACCTGAACCAGACGCGCTATTTGGACTTTGCGGGCCTCAGGACCTACTGTCACTTGGTGGCGGGCGTGGTGGGCGAAGTCGCCGCGCGCATCTTTGGCCAAACTGACGAAGCCACCACCGCTTACGCGCACAAGTTGGGCTTGGCCTTTCAGATGACCAACATCATCCGCGACGTGGGCGAAGACGCCATGCGCGGACGCATCTACCTGCCCTTGGACGAACAGCAACGGTTTGGCGTCAAGGCCAACGAACTGATTCAGCGCACTTATTCCGACAACTTCACCGCGCTGATGAAGTTTCAGACTGAGCGCGCCCATGCGCTGTACGACGAAGCTCTGGCCCTGCTGCCCGACACCGACCGCCGTGCCCAAAAACCCGGCCTGATGATGGCCAGCATCTACCGCACCTTGCTGCGCGAAATCGAGGCTTCAGGCTATCAGGTGCTGCACCAGCGCATTGCACTCACGCCCCTGCGCAAGCTGTGGCTGGCTTGGAAAATGCAGGCCTTGGGCCGGTTTTGATCACTTCATGCCGCGAGCTTGCGCATGCGCAGGCCGCTCCAAACAGACCTTCAACCAACCCGACACCGCAGGGTATTGCGCCAACAACGCAGCGGCCGGGCGAATCCAGCTGGCCACACTGGCCACGCAGACATCGGCCACGGTGAAACGGTTGGCAGCCAGATAAGCCTCGCCTTTGGCGTGCTGGGCTTGCAGGTGTTGCTCTAGCACAGCCAGTGGCACTTTCAAACGGCTTTCGGCGCGATCGGCCAGCTCGGGCTTTCGCTGGTCTTCGGGCATGGCCATGCGGTGCATCAGTACCGTGAGCGCATCACTTTCCAGCTCCGTCACCGTCCAAAAGCTCCAGCGCAGCGCTTCGGCTTCTTCGCGCGGTGTGGCGGGCGCAATCGTTTGGCCATCGGCCCTGCCGTGCACGCGGGCGATGTAGAGCGCGCAGGCCATGCTCTCCCAGACCGTGACCGCGCCTTCTGGACGCTCGTCGATCAGGGCCGGGATGTGTCCGTTGGGGTTGATGGCCAAAAACTCGGGTGTCCGAGTGGCACCGCCAGCATAGGGCGTGGAGATGAGATCGAACGAAACGCCCAACTCCAGCGCGGCCCAGATTGGGCGGACAGCACGGGATGTGCCTATGCCGTAAATTTTCAGTGTCATCTTGGTTTCCTCACGAGAAGTTGCACAGATTCATTTGGGGACTGAAGACGCCAACTTAGAGCTTGTAATCAGGCCAGCTGGCACACAACGCGTACAAGTCTCGCACCTCCAAGTGCGGACGCGTGTCACCATGGGTCCAGTCGTGACCATCACGGTTGAGCCAAGCCACCTGCATGCCTGCGGCCAGCGCCCCCACGCAATCGGCGTGCGCATCGTCGCCGATGTGCAAGACCTCATGGCATGGCACCCCCGCTGCAGCGGCACCCGCTTCAAAAATGCGCACATCGGGTTTGGCCACGCCCAGCGACTGGGCACTGACGCTGGCGTGAAAGTGCTGGCCTATGCCCACGCGGTGGACATCGGCATTGCCGTTCGACAGGGCCACCACCGGCAGGCGCTGGCTCCAAAAGGCCAATGCGGGCAAGGCATCGTGAAACAAATCGACCCGTTGGCGTTCGGCAAAGAAAACCTCAAAAGCAGGTTCGGCCAAGTGCCCGGACTCCCCGGCTTGCTCAAGCAAGGCGCGAATCGACTCCCGGCGTAAAAAAGACAAATCATGCGCCCGGTCGGCGTGGCGGGCTTGTATCTGGGCACGAACGGTTTTTTTGAGTTCGGCATCGGCCGACAGCGCGGCCGTAGCGGGGGCATGAGTGCTCAGCCAAGCCTGCAAAACTACTTCGGCGCGGCCAATCGTGGGCCAAACCGGCCACAAAGTGTCGTCTAGATCGAGGGTAATGGCTTTGATTCGGGAAATATCAATCATGGTGGTGGGAGAATACCGCATGGCATTTCAACAAGAACCTTCCTTCCAGCACGGTCAAGCGCCTCGCACCGCTATTCTTTATTGCAATCTGGGGACCCCCAGCGCCCCGACGGCACCCGCCTTGCGCAAATACCTGGCTGAATTTTTGGGCGACAGCCGCGTGGTCGAGATCCCCAAACCCCTCTGGTGGCTGATCCTGCACGGCATCATCTTGCGGGTGCGACCAGCCAAATCGGCTGCCAAATACGCCAGCATCTGGACAGAGCAAGGCTCCCCCCTCAAAGCCTTCACCGAACTACAAGCCCAGTCCCTGGGCACGGCGCTGCAAGAGCGCGGCCACCATGTGGCGGTGCGTTATGCCATGCGCTACGGCCAGCCGTCCATCCCCGCGCAGCTGAGCGCCCTCAAAGCCGAAGGCGTGCAGCGCGTGTTGATCGTGCCCGCCTACCCCCAATACAGTGGCACCACCACGGCCAGCGTGTTCGACGCGGTCTACCGCTGGGGCCTGAAAACCCGGCTCATCCCCGAATTGCGCTTTGTCAACCATTACCACGACGACCCGCGCTACATCGCGGCTCTGGCGCTCACGGTGCGTGAATATTGGGCAGCCAAGGGCCAGGCCGAGCAACTGGTGATGAGCTTTCATGGCGTGCCCGAGCGCACCTTGCAGCTGGGCGACCCCTACCATTGCGAGTGCATGAAAACAGGCCGCTTGTTGGCCGAGGCACTGGGCCTCTCCAAAGACCAGTACAAACTGACGTTCCAGTCTCGCTTTGGCAAGGCCAAATGGCTGGAGCCCTACACCGAGCCCACCTTGGTGGCCATGGCCGGCCAAGGCGTGAAAAAAGTCGATGTGATTTGTCCGGGCTTCACCAGCGACTGCTTGGAAACACTGGAAGAAATCCAGCAAGAAGCACAAGAGGCTTTCTTGCATGCGGGCGGCGAAAGCTTCAGCTACATCCCCTGCCTGAACAACCACGCCCAATGGATCGAAGCCCTGAGTGACATCAGCTTGGACCACATGCAGGCTTGGAATTTGTCTGCGCCAGACGCGGCCTCATTGGCCGCCAGTCGGGCACGCGCTTTGGCACACGGCGCCAAAGTTTGACATGGGCTTGGACTGGCAGCGGGTATCGGCTTGCCAGACCCCCATTCAGATCACACTGAATTCAAAAAGTCCGACACCCACTTGAGCTGCGGCAACACATTCAGCGCAGGCGCATGGCCACAGCCCGGTACCTCGATGTGCTTAAGCAAACCACGGGAACCGGGCCCGCGCCTTCGCATTTCGGCCGCGGTTTCGGGCAAGACCAAATCAGAATCCACCCCGCGCAACAGCAGCACAGGCACCTCAATCGCGTCGTAATGTTGCCAAATCAGGTAGTCGTCGGGGTGCGCGGTGAACTGCGTCACCATGGCCGGGTCGTAATGCGGTGTGACGCGCCCATCGGGCAAACGGCGGGCAGAGGACTCTGTCAAGCGTCGCCATTGGGCGTCGCTCAGCCAGCCAAAGGGTTGGTAGACCTGACGCAAAAAAGCCTCGAGTTCGGTCACCGTGGCAAAGGCCGGTGGCGTGCCCGCATAGGCCTTGATGCGGTCGATGGCCGCTGGCGCCAGTTCGGGCGCGTTGTCGTTGAGCGTGAGGCTCAGAATTCGTTGCTTCAAAGTGGGCTCCACCAAGCCCGCTGCACACAAGGTGCCGATGGCGCCGCCCATGGACGTGCCCACCCAGTGCACGGCACGCAGCTGCAGGCCATCCAGCAGTTCGCGTGCGATGCGCGCATAAAAAGTCAAGCAATATTCCTGCTTTGGGGCACGGCTCCATTGCGACAGACCACGACCCACGGTATCGGGGCAAATCACCCGGTAGCCCTGCTCGCTCAGGTGAGCGGCCAACTCGTCCATGTCGCGTCCGGTGCGGGCCAGTCCATGCCAGGCGATCACCGTGCCCAGCTCCGCCTTGCCCCAGTCGGTGTAATGGATTTCCAGGCCAGCGCAGTGGATGTATTGGGATGTGAAAGTCATTTCAGCCCCTGCCCTTTTGAGGCGCTGCCAGCGCCCCAAGCGCGGCACGGCTGCGCAAACGCCCCACCACCCCGGTTGGAAAGTAATACACCGACAACACAAAGAGCAGGCCCAGCCAAAGCAACCAGCGGTCGGGGGAAAGCAAGGCGGACAGGAGAGGCACCGACGTGGTGGCTTCGCTGGCCAGACGCAACACATCCTGCAAATAACTTTGCGCCAGCAAAAACAGCACCGAACCGATGGCTGCGCCATAGATGGTGCCCATGCCACCAATGACCACGATCAGCAGCACGTCCATCATGATTTCAAAACTCAGCGAAGTGTCGGGCCCGTTGTAGCGCAGCCAAAGCGCCAGCATGGCCCCGGCCACACAGGCGTACAGCGCCGACAGCACGCTCGAGAGGGTCCGGTACACCACCACACGGTAGCCAATGGCTTCGGCTCGGAACTCGTTTTCTCGAATGGCTTGCAGGACGCGGCCAAACGGCGAGTTGACGATGCGAAGGAGCGATAAGAGCATGCCCACCGCCAATACAAAGAGCAGGTAGTAGCAGAGCAAACGCCCGTCGAGCGAAACGCCAAGGAAGGGCTCATCGCTGAATTCGGTGCTGGGCAGCAGCAACTCGGGCAGTTTGAAACTCAGGCCGTCCTCGCCACCCGTGAAGTCCGACAGCTGAGAAGCCAACGTCTGGAATGCAGCCGCCACAGCCAAGGTGATCATGGCAAAAAAGATGGCTCTGACCCGCAACGAGAACAGGCCAATGACCAGCGACAAAAGCAACGTGAGCACCAACGACAGCGCAAAGCCTGCGGCCAAAGCGCCCCAGGTCGGCCCCCAGGTGTTGGACGAAATGGCAATGCCATAGGCCCCGATGCCAAAGAACATGGTGTGCGCAAAGCTCACGATGCCGGTATAGCCCAGCAACAGGTCAAAGCCAGCCACCAGCACCACAAAAATCAGCACCTTGGCCGCGACCGACAGCGCCTTCACGCCCGGAAACAGAAACGGTGCAAAAGCCAGACCCAGCAACACGAGCAACAGCACAGCCGCCAGCAGCCGGCTGCGCGGGAGGTCATTGGAGATCAAACGGTTGAACATGTCCGGACTTTCAACGGTTGGCCACGGGGTACACCCCTTGTGGTCGCCACAGCAAAATGCCTGCCATCAGCGCGATGTTGGAAAACAACGCCAATTTGGGGGCCAGAAAGCCGGGGTAATTGGCCATCAGCCCCACCAGCAAGGCACCGATCAACGCCCCACCCGTGGAGCCCAGACCGCCGATGATGATGACGATGAAAATCAACACATTGACCTGAGCGCCCATCTGCGGCACCACGTTTTGTTGGTACAAGCCCCACATCACGCCACCCAGCCCTGCCAGCGCACTGCCCACCACAAACACCCCGACAAACAAGCGGCGAATGCGGTAGCCCAGCGACTCCACCATCTCGCGGTCCTGCACGCCAGCGCGAATGAGCAGGCCAATCTTGGTACGGCCCAGCACCCACATTTGCGTGGCAAACACCGCCAAGCCCACGGCCACGGCCAGCAAGCGGTATTTTTCAATGGCCGCATCGCCCCACAGCACCGCGCCGCGCATGGCTTCGGGCAAAGGCAAGGCGATCTGCAGCGGGCCCCAAATGACCTTGATGAGTTCCTCGCCGATGATCATGCCGCCCAT
Source organism: Limnohabitans sp. Rim8 (assembly GCF_945869175.1). GTDB lineage: Bacteria > Pseudomonadota > Gammaproteobacteria > Burkholderiales > Burkholderiaceae_C > Limnohabitans_A. Next base: position 25,435 of record NZ_CAMBNZ010000020.1, read on the forward strand.
GGTGATCAAGATTTGCTTGAGGTGTTGACCATAAACCGGCCGCACGATGAAGCGTTCAAACGCCAGGCCCACGGCCGCAGCCACAGCCATGGCGATCAGCATGGCCGGCAACACTGCCACCATATTGCGCCACCACTCACCAGAGCCCGTCCAGTCCGCCATGGCCCCCAGCACACTGGTGGCCACAAAGGCACCCAGCGCGATGAACAAGCCATGGCCAAAGTTCAGCACATCCATCAGACCAAACACCAAAGTCAGGCCCGAAGCCATGATGAAGATGATCATGCCCATGGCCAAACCCGCCACGGTGAGTGTGAGCCAAGTCGAGCCCGAGCCAATCAAAGGCCAAGCCAACAGGGCCAACACAGGCACCAAGAGCAAAGGCCGGGTATCGATGTCTTGAAATGGTTTCACAGTGCCAGCCCCAACAAAGATTGCTGCAAGGCCGGGTCGTCGGCGAGCGCTTGCATGCGGCCCGCATGCACCACGCGGCCGTTGTCCATCACGGCCACGTTGTCACCCAACTGTTGGGCAAAATGGATGTTTTGCTCCACCAGCAAAATGGTCACGCCACTGGCCTTGAGCTGCAGAAAGGCCTCGATCATGTTCTGGATGATGGCCGGGGCCAAGCCCTTGCTGGGCTCATCGATGATCAACAAATCACGCGGCTCCACCATGGCCCGCGACACCGCCAGCATCTGTTTTTGCCCACCCGAGAGCTTGCCCGCCGGGTGGTTCCAGAACTTCTGCACTGCCGGGAAGAGTTTGAAAATCCACTTCAGCCGGGCTTCATCCATCTGCGCCGCATGCTGGGCACTGCGGGCGGCCAGGAGCATGTTTTCCTTGACCGTCAGGTCCGAGAAAATGCCCATGTTTTCAGGCACATAAGCGATGTTTTTTTGGGCAATGGCGGGCGTGTTGAACTGGGTGATGTCTTCACCGCCAAACGTGATGCGTCCTTGCGAGGCAGACCACAGGCCCATGATGGTGCGCAAGGTGGTGGTCTTGCCTGCGCCGTTGCGCCCCAGCAGCATGGTGAGTTCGCCCCGAGGCACCACCAAGTCCACTCCGTGCAGGATGTGGTAAGCCCCAATGTGCGTGTGCACCCCTTCGAGAGTCAACAGATTCTGGCTCATGCGGCCACCTTCGCTTTGCCAAGGTAAACCTCTTGCACGATGGGCGACGCGATCACTGCATTGGGTTCGCCATCGGCCACCAGTTGACCGTTGTGCAACACGACGATGCGGTCGGCCAACTCGCGCACCACGTCCATCTTGTGCTCAACCAACAAGATGGTTTTGGTCTTGTCTTTCTTGAGCTGGCGGATCAGGTCAAGGATCACCGGCGCTTCGTCATGGCTCATGCCGGCCGTCGGCTCGTCAAACATGTAGACCGAGGGCTCCAGTGCCATCAAGAGCGCCACTTCCAGCTTGCGCTGGTCGCCATGCGGCAAGCTGGCCACCGGCGCATCTTGCTGCGCGATCATCGACACCGATTGCAAAATGTCCAGCGCACGGTGGGTCAAAGCCGCGTGATCGCTCCAGATGCTCCACAGGTTCAAGCCCCGGCGGTGACCGCCAGCTTGGGTGGCCTGTACGGCCAGGCGCACGTTTTCCAAAACCGAGAGGTTCGGGAACAAATTGGTCAGCTGAAACGCCCGCCCCAACCCCGCTCGGGTGCGCGCCGAGGCACTGAGGCCCATCAACTCGCGCCCGTTGAGCCGCACCGTGCCCTCGGTGGCAGGCAGCTGCCCCGAGATCAGGTTGAAGTAAGTGGTCTTGCCCGCCCCGTTGGGGCCGACAATGGCGGTCAGCGTGCCAGGTTCAAAACGGCACGAGACCGCGTTGACCGCCACATGACCGCCAAACCGCACGGTCAGGTTGTGCGTTTCCAGCATCAGCGTTTGTTGCGGATGGGCACGTTCATTTCTTCGGGCTTGATTTCGCGGATCAACTCGGGCACACCCCATGCAAAAGCAGGGTCCACTTTGATTTTGAAGTGGTACATGCTTTGCATGGCCTGGTGGTCTTCCTTGCGGAAAGTCATCTTGCCCTTGGGCGTGTCAAAGCTCATGCCTTCCATGGCGCCGATCAGCTTGTTCGCGCTGGTGTCGCCATTGGTCTTTTTGAGCGCCGTCACCAAAGCCATGGCCGACGAGAAACCACCTGCGGTGAAGAAGTCCGGTGGGGATTTGAACTGGGTGTAGTGCATGGACACCAGGGCGTCGTTGACCGGGTTCTTGGGCATGCCAAAGTAATAGTAGGCCGCGCCTTCCATGCCAGGGAACTGCTTGTAGGCCACCATCGCGGGCAGGATGTTGCCACCCGTCGCGATCTCGATGCCATAGCGCTTCAAGTCCATGTCGGCGATTTTGAAGGGGTTGCCACCGGCCCAGATGATGAAGATGATCTTGCGCCCGGGCTGGCCCTTGAGCTTGTCGATCATGCGCTGCGCACCGGCAGTGAAGTCGGTGGTGGCGGGCGGCAGGTACTCTTCGTGCACCAGCTTGGATTTTTTCAGCGCTTCCTTGAAGGCCTTCACGCCGTCACGGCCAAATGCCGAGTCCTGCGCCATGGTGACGATGCTCACACCGTCTTTGTCCACCGCCACGGCGTTGGCAATCGCATCTTGGCTGCTGTTGCGACCGGTGCGGAAGATGTATTGATTCCATTTGTCGCCTGTGATGGAGTCGGCCACAGCCGGCTCGACCAACAGGATTTTTTTGTATTCCTCGGCCACCGGCAGCATGGCCAGCGCCACGGGGGAGGCGGTCGGGCCCACGGCCAAGTCCACCTTGTCATCACCATACGCGGCGGCCAACAAGTTTTTACCCAAATCAGGTTTACCCTGATCGTCTTTCTCGATCACGACGATCTTGCGGCCACCCACCGTCATGGTGCCGCCTGTGGCGTAGTCCAAGCCCATCATCAAACCGGTTTGGGTCTGTTTGCCATAGGCTTCCAGTGGGCCGGTCTTGCTGTAAATGTGGGCGATTTTGATGTCTTTGCCTTGGGCCAGGACAGCCGGAGCTGCGGAAGTGGCCGCGGCCAAGACGGCCAAAGAAATGAGGTGTCGACGGAACATAGGGGTCTCCTGTTGGAATGATCATGCGCTGGTCAGGCCAGACTTTGCACAAGGCGTGCCAGAAACATCCAGCAACACACGCATACTAAACCCTTGTCAACGTTCAATATTTTCAAAAGACCTGAACAGCCTCCTAAAAATGCACAAATAAAATACACCTTAATTGATCAATAAAAATACACATGATCAGAATTTAGACAGATCAAGTCAGCCGAAGGTAAAGTTTGGCACGAGAAACGCCCAACATTTTGGCTGCCGCCGCTTTGTTGCCTCGGGTCACTTCAAGGGCTTTGGCCACAGCCAAGCGCTCCAAGGCCTCCACCTGTTGCGACAGAGGGACCATCAAGGCATCAGCAGACTTTGAAGCCATCGGCAAAACCGACAGCTGCGAGTTGGGCACCTGCATCTGCGCAGGTAGAACTTGACTCAAACCAGACTCTCGTAACACCAGCGCCACTTCCGGAGCATCCATCAAGCCGGTATCGCTGCGCAAAAGCAATTGTTCAATGACATTGCGCAACTCCCGCACATTGCCGCGCCAGTTTTGCGCCGACAACAGCGCTACCGCTTGTACGCTGAACTCCGGTTGGGGCAGGTCACCGCGCATAGCCAAGTCTTCGGCCAGCACTTCAATCAAGGCGGGAATATCGCTGGACCTGTCTCGCAGGGCTGGAACCCGCAAAGGCAGCACATTCAGGCGGTAAAACAAATCCTCCCTGAACTGGCCTGACTGCACCAGTTGGACCAAGTCGCGGGAAGTGGCCGCGATGATCCTCGCATCAAACGGCACCAGGAGGTTGGAGCCCAAGGGTTCAATTTCACCCTCTTGCAATGCACGCAAAAGCTTTGCTTGCAGACCCCAAGGCATGTCGCCAATTTCATCCAAAAACAAGGTCCCGCCATCTGCAAGTTTGAATTTTCCAACGCGCCCCTTGCGTTCTGCACCGGTGTAGGCCCCTGGGGCCACACCAAAAAACTCGGCTTCCAACAAGGTTTCCGGCACAGCGGCAATGTTGACGCTGACCAAAGGCCCTTGGGCTCGCGGTGAAGAAGCATGGATGGCGTGGGCGAGCAACTCCTTGCCCGTGCCCGTTTCGCCGAGCAGCAGCACCGGACTGCTCGATTGCGCGGCCCTGCGTGCCTGGCGCTTGAGGTCAACCACCGCAGCACTTCCACCAATGAAACTCGCGAAACTGTGCCGCGCCTGACGCAAACTGGCACCGGTGCGCCGCTGAACGGCCAAAGCAGTTCTGGCTTCATCCAACTCACGTTGCATCAGAGAAAATTTGGCCAAAAATGGTTGCAAATTGGAATGGGCTTGGTCAAACAAAACCACGCCCAAAGCACCGATCACCAAGCCAGCGTCGTCACGCAAGGGGAAACGGCTGACCACAAAGGTGCCCGCTTTGTTGGTCAGCAAGTCGATCAGGATGGGTTTTCCTGTTTCCAGTACACGTTGCATTTGCGTGTTTTGCACCACCGAGGCCACAGGTTGTCCCACAAAGTCAGCCTCGCTGGCAAAACCCAAAGCCGGAAGATAACGGCGGTACTGGTCATTGATCCAGACCACACTGCCCGATCGGTCGACCAACAGCATGCCTTCGCTGGCATTTGCAAAAACATCAAACAAGGACTTGGCAGCCAAATTCAGAATGCTCTGCGCGTCTTTGGGCAATACCGGCAAAGGGGAAATTGAAGATGGAGGCATCCACTGATCTTAACGAACGCCCCCAACAAGCATCCACTCGCCCATGTGGCCCGTTCTGATGGGCTACTTGACCGTCATGAAGTAACTATTTTCAATTAAATTCAAAAAGACCACACGACACAGTCATTCTGAGCAGATAAATTGTTATATGATATTTTGGTATTAATAACAAAAAAATTTGTTTATAAAAAATGAACGACATTCCGATTCAAACCAACCAATCCTCAAGCTGTGTTGTCGATGATTGAAAAGAGGATTGTTCTAAGTACACACACAGACCCTGGGAGTTCACACGATGTATACAAGTAACACATTGACAGACAGTGCAGCTGACACCCCCGAAAACTTTTGCGGTACCTCTTATGCGGCAAAACTTTTGGGTTTGTCGGTGGGAACCGTACAAACACTGGTCGAAAACCGGCAACTCAAGGCCTGGAAGACACAAGGCGGGCATCGACGCATATCGATGCAATCCATCCATGATTTTCATCAACAGCACAACATGGTGACTCCCCATCAGGCGCCACCTGTGGACAAGCGCTTGCGCGTTTTGGTGGTCGAAGACGATGCGGTCACACGCGACATGTTGCGCGGTATCTGCGACAGTGCCTCCATGCCCGTCGATTGCACGGCCATGTCTTCAGGCATGGAAGCTTTGATCGATATGGCCAGCATCCGGCCCCATGTCTTGATCACCGATTTGGACATGCCAGGAATCGATGGTTTTGAGTTGCTGCGCATCTTGGGCCTGAATCCTCAATTTGCGAATATGACCATTCTGGTCTTGTCTGTACTGACAGATGACGAAGTTAAGGCCCGGGGAGGGCTTCCAGAGGGCTGCTATTTCATGCCCAAACCCGTCAAAGCGGATTGGTTCAATGGTTTTTTCGCGGGTGTCACGGTGGGTGCCATGCGCGAGTCAAAAACACCTTGAATGTCCAGTGCCCGTGCGCCAATCCAACCTCAACCACCACCTGATCAGCGAGCTCAAGCGCCGCATGCCGATTGGCAAGCGGAGTGAAGGCGACATCTTCTTCCTGGCGTTTGCGCTTTCGTCCATCATTTTTCTGGTTCCCATCAGCATGGCTCTGGAATGGGCCCAGTTGCATGCATCCGCTTTCACCACTTTGGCCGGGTTGGCACTTGTCACGGTCAGCATTGGGGTTTGGAGAAATACCCAGCAGCTCAAAACCGCCCTGTTGGTTTATGAACTCACCCTGCTGGCCCTGATCTTGGTCAACGCATTCATGTTGGGCGGCGTGACATCTCCCGTCATGGTTTGGTTGGGCATTGTGCCCTTGCTGCCCCTGTTCATTGCCTCGATGAAATGGGCCTATGCCTTTCTGGCTTTGGCCTTCATCGCCGTCTTGCTGTTTTATGGTTTGTCGATCAGCACCACCTTTCATTTGTCTCCGGCCAGTCCAACCGAACAACTTTTTGCAGCCTTCATGTTTGGCACTTTCATCATGGCGCAAACGGTCTTGATCAGCACTGTGCAAGGCATCACGGCCAACCGCTCGAGAAAAATTGCCAAGGACAACCAACGCCTGCGCGCAGTGACAGAGCAAATGAGCTTGGCCCATGAGCACAAAGACAAATTTTTGTCTCATGTCAGCCATGAAATGCGAACGCCACTCAACGTCATCCACGGCTATCTGGAACTGCTGCACAACCGGCAAGACCTGCCAGATGATGCCCACGAACAGGTGGAACAACTCTACAGTGCCAGCACACACATGCTCAGCCTGGTCAATGACTTGCTGGATTACTCACAAATTCACCAAGGGCAATTCACCTTGGCCATCCAACCGGTGGAACTCCCAACGCTGATCCATCAAGTGTTTGGCACACTGCAACATCAAGCGCACCAAAAAAACCTGGATTGGGTCTACAACGAGTCCCCCACTTTGCCCCGTTGGGTGCAAACCGATCCCACGCGATTGACCCAGATTCTTTTGAACCTGCTCGGCAATGCCATCAAATTCACATCCCAAGGTCAGGTTCAACTCGACGTCAGCTACAGCCCAAGCCACCAGATGAGAGAAGCAACGCTGCACATCGTTGTCAGCGACACCGGCCCCGGCATTCCTACAGCGGTGCTGAACAAAATCTTTGCCCCTTTTTACCAACTTCACCCGCAGCAAGTGCAGCGCAAGGGCCAAGCCTTGCAAGGCAACGGATTGGGCCTGGCCATCACCCATGGATTGGTCAAAAATTGGCAAGGAAAAATCGACGTTCACAGCACCGTGGGAAAAGGCACCACATTCCATGTCACCCTTCCATTGACCGAAACCAGCCCAGTCAAGCCATCACCGGCGCTTCAGTCAAAACCAACGGCCGAACCAACAACCCTCCCATTGCGCATTTTGGTCGTGGACGACCACACCATGAACCGCATGGTGGCCAGCGCCACCATCCGCAAACACCTGCCAGACTGCCAGGTTGAGCAAGCCGAAAACGGCCACCAAGCACTCCAAAAAATGGCCACCGAACTCTACGATGTCGTGCTGCTGGACGTCGTCATGCCCGACCTCAGTGGCATAGAAGTCCTCCAAACCGTGCGCCAAACCTATCCCGAACCCTACCGCAACGTCCGCACCATTGCCTTCACGGCCAATGTGGAAGCGGACATCAAAAACCAGTGCGAACGCACGGGCTTTGATGGTTTTCTGTCCAAGCCATTTAATGTGCACACATTGATGCACATGTTGAAACCGATAGACCCCAATCTCCCGGCCAGCAGCGTGGAACACCATGACAACGAGCCCGTTCGACCCTGACAAGGCCGACTAAAAACAGAAATAGCCCTCATCAAACGCGATTTGATGACCACGCTTAAATAAGCCGCTCATGCTGTCATGGCGGTCTGAATGCCCATAAAGCAGCATGGCCATTCCGGTCCAAATTAAGGAAGCTAGAGAAAAGGAACGTTGGAAAACTCACGTTGATGCAACGTGATGAAAAATGTCTAGAGGTTTGGGGGAATGCCTATCTGACACATTGAAAAAATATAATTTGAAGTAAAGTCAAACTTCAGTGTAATTAACAGTGATTTAAATTGACTACAAAATTGGAGTTGTGATCATGAAGCTCTTTCAGTCGAGCGATTTTCCAAGCAGCCGAAAAATCATTGTTCAATGTCTGACATTTTTTATAGTCATTTTGTTTTTGCAATCGGGGTATGCGCAATCAGCAGGTAAAAGGACTGCGCTGATTATTGGCGTTGGCGAATACGGCTATGCTGGCGCAGCGCCGCTAGACGGCGTTAAGTACGACGTGTCGAGCGCAGCAAATATTGCAAGCGCTATGGGCATACCTGAGCAGAACATCACGTTCCTGAAAAACTCAGAGGCCACCAAAAGCAACATACTTAATGCGCTGAAAACGCTCGGAGGGTCGACGAGCGAAGGCTCCAGAGCCTTTGTCTATTTTTCAGGCCACGGCACCCGACAGCAAGTGGGTAACGAATGTGTGGAAGGCTTGCTCACCTATGAGGGGCAGACCATCACGAATCAAGAGTTTGCCGCTGCAACACAAAAACTGGCCAAGACAGCCGACAAAGTTTTGACCATGATCGATGCCTGCCATTCGGAAGGCATCGTCCCTCCCAGATCGCAAACTCGGGCTCTACTCCAAGAGACTTTTACACCGAAGTTTTTTATGAAATCTGGTGGCGCACCAAGTGCCTGCTCCGTGATTGCCAATTACAAAACCCGCGGTTTACTCCCAGAAGTGACCAAGTTGGGTGCTATTCAAGAGAACTTTGTGCAAATCAGCTCTTCAAGACCCGACGAAGTTAGTTTTGATGAAGCCGGCAAGGGTGGTCTTGCTACGCAAGGAGTTAGAGACTGCCTGCTTGGTCAAGCGAAGGACATGAACAAATCTGGTGCTGTCTCGCTTCAAGAGGTTCAGCAATGTGCGCAGCAGTTTGTTAACAACAAGCTGAGAAATGTTCAGAACGTTACTCCCCATCACATCACTGTGACAGGCAACAGAAATCTAATTCCTGTTCAACGCCCACCGATGGTTGTTGCTGTTGCCCCAGTAGAACCACCCAAGCCTGTGCTACCTACCCCAGCGGCCTCAGTGGCTGCACCTGCTCAGGCACCAGCCCCCTCTCCCGCTCCAGTACAAGCGCCTCCACCCGTTGCACCACCAGTGGCCATCTTGCCACCTAGCGTTACACCTGAGCCGATAAAAATCACACCGCAAGAACCGATACTGGCCTCATTGGCGACGTTGAAAGACATTGAGCAACAACGCAATCCCAAGAGATTAGTAGAAGTGAAGCTGTCAAAGACTGCCATGAAAATTGGCAAAGACAGCCTAGACATGAGCATCAAATCTAACCACGATGGTTACATTTATATGATCCTGCTCGGCAGTGATGCCAAGAGCTTCTACGTTTTGTATCCAAACGGTTTGGACAAGAACAACGCCATCAAAGCTGGACAAACGGTTCGAGTTCCAAAGCCTGATTGGGAAGTCAAAGCGGTCGGGCCAGTTGGAACAAATAACCTCTTGGTCATGGTCTCTGACAGCCCACGCAAGCTCAATACCTTGACGATGGCAGAACCTACGGCGGCAGAACCGTTTACCTATGCGTTGAATGACATTGGCGGTCGTTCTGCTTTGATCAGCTTCTTAACAAGCCAAGGTCTAGACGGCAAGTCTGAAAGCTTTGGTGCAAAGCTCGTAGCGATCAAGGAGGTCAAATGAAATCCTTACTGGCCCTGCTGCTCATATGCTCCGCAGCCTACAGTCAAGTCTCTGCACCCATCAAAAGCGCAACCGCGAATGACTTGTTGGAAAAGCTTGCTCCACCAGAAGATCAACCCAAAACACGCAGTCTGACGAGCAGAAACGTTGCCCCACAACCCAAGAG
>NZ_CAMBNZ010000021.1 GCF_945869175.1 Limnohabitans sp. Rim8
TGCACGGTGAAGCCGTGGGCTGCGGCATGGTCATGGCAGCGGAGCTCTCGCAGCGTTTGGGGCATGTCGATGCCGCCTTTGTCGCACGTTTGCGCACCTTGATCGCGCGTGCCGGTTTGCCGGTGCGCGGCCCTGTGCTTGATGCGGCCGACAACGCGGGCCATTACATGGCGCACATGCGCTTGGACAAAAAAGCCGTGGGCGGTGAGATCCAGTTTGTGGTCATTGACGGCCCCGGCAAGGCCAAGGTCTGCGGCGCGCCCGATGCCGTGGTGCGTGAGGTCATCAACGCCTGCTGCGCCTGAACCCATGGACAACGAGGCACTCGATTTGTCCGTGCTTGCATCGCAAAGGGGGGCCAATTTGTCAGCGCTGGCTTGTGATCCGGCCCGCACCCGGGGCCGACGGTTTGCCGAACCCGATGCGCCTACGCGCAATGCCTTTCAGCGCGACCGTGACCGCATCGTGCACTCCACAGCATTTCGACGCTTGGTCTACAAGACGCAGGTGTTTTTGAACCACGAAGGTGATTTGTTCCGCACCCGCCTGACCCATTCGCTTGAGGTCGCGCAACTGGGCCGCTCCATCGCCCGGACGCTGGGACTCCATGAGGATTTGGTCGAAGCCGTGGCGCTGGCGCACGATCTGGGGCACACGCCTTTTGGACACGCGGGGCAAGATGCACTGAACGAATGCATGCGTGACCACGGCGGCTTTGAGCACAATCTGCAAAGCCTGCGCGTGGTCGATAAACTGGAAGAGCGTTATCCCGCATTCGACGGTCTGAACCTCAGCTTTGAAACCCGCGAAGGCGTTCTCAAGCATTGCTCGCGGGCCAATGCCGAACATCTGGAGTTGACCGAGCCGGGTGGGGTCGGGCGGCGCTTCATCGACCGCACACAGCCCAGTCTGGAGGCGCAGCTGTGCAACGTGGCCGATGCCATTGCCTACAACGCGCACGACATCGACGACGGCGTCCGATCAGGCCTGATCAGCACCGAACAATTGTTGGAGGTCGAGCTCTTTGCGCATTACCACCAGCAGACGCTGTTGGAACACCCGGGCCTGTCGCAAAAACCGCGTCGCGTTCTGTACGAAACCATCCGCCGCATGCTGAGTGACCAGGTCTACGACGTGATCGACACCACCCGACAAGCTGTGGCCCAAGCAGGTGTGCGCACGCTGGACGAAGCCCGGCTGGCCGGGCCATTGGTGGCCTTCAGCGCCGAGATGAAGGCGCGCAGCAGCGAACTCAAAAAGTTCTTGTTTGTGCAGCTTTACCGTCATCCGCAGGTCATGCACACCACCGGACAAGCGCAGCAGGCGGTGCAGGAATTATTTGCCGCCTATATGGCCCAACCTTCCGAGATGACCGCCGACTTCGCCGCCAACGCCGACCTGCACCGCTCGGTGGCCGACTACATTGCTGGCATGACCGACCGCTTCGCCTTGCGCGAGCACGAACGCCTGACGGGGCGCAAACTGTTGTGAGCGAACACCTTGGGTGGTCTTGTAGGCGCGACGCCCACGCCGCGATGACCTGGTGATGACCCACAACGCACCTTCTTCGCCCTTGAACGCTTGGTTGGTGGTCGCTGCTGGAGGTGTGGCGGCTTTGCAAGTGGGCAAGCTGCCCCCGGCCTTGCCCGCGCTGCAGGCCGAGCTGGGCCTGACGCTGGTGCAGTCGGGTTTCCTGTTGTCCATGGTGCAACTCGCTGGCATGAGTTTGGCGGTGTTCATGGGCTTGTGGGCCGATGGCATGGGCCTCAAGCGCAGCATGGTGCGCGGCCTGTGCTTGCTGGCGGTGGCCAGTGGCTTGGGCGCTTTCGCCACCTCGACTGCCGCTTTGCTGACGCTCAGAGCCATTGAAGGCCTGGGCTTTTTGTTGGTGGCCCTGCCCGCACCGGCCCTGATCCGTCGCCTGGTGCCGCCAACGCAGCTGCCGGGAATGCTGGGCGTGTGGGGCGCATACATGCCCACGGGCACAGCGCTTGCTTTGTTGGCCGGACCTGTGTTCATTCCGGCTTGGGGTTGGTCTGTCTGGTGGGGGCTGTTTGCGTGCATCTCGCTCGGCATGGCCGCGTGGCTGTCGCGCAGCGTCCCCGCAGATCCTGAAGCTGTTTTGTCAAAAGTGCCCACCAACGGTCTATGGGCGAACGATCATCGGTCCAGCTCCGGTGCATGGCAGCGTTTGCGCCTGACCTTGAGCGCTCCTGGGCCTTGGTTGGTGGCCCTGACCTTCGGCATGTACTCCGGTCAGTGGCTGGCGGTGGTGGGTTTTCTGCCCTCGATTTACAACGCCGCTGGGGTCAGCGGGGGCCTGCTGGGCGTGCTCACCGCCTTGGCCGCAGCTGCCAACATCATCGGCAACATGGCCTCGGGTCGATTGCTGCAGCGAGGCTGGGCCCCCCGCACGGCATTGTGGTTGGGCTTTGGCGCGATGGCGCTGGGCAGCACGGTGGCCTTTGCCCCCTTCACCGAAAACCAGCCCTGGCTGCGCTTTGCCGGGGTGCTTTTGTTCTCTGGCATCGGTGGTTTGGTGCCGGGCACATTGTTCAGTTTGGCGGTCCGCTTGGCACCAGGTGAGCAGCAAGTGGCCACCACCGTGGGCTGGGTGCAGCAACTGTCGGCCTTGGGCCAGTTTGTGGGCCCCCCTTTGGTGGCGGCTGTGGCCGCTCGGGCCGGCGGCTGGCAGCTCACCCCGCTGGTGACGGTAGGGTGTTGTCTCTTGGGGGCAGGCTTGGCCTGGGCGGCGGGGCGCATGCTCCCACAGGCACAATCTCGCCCATGACTGACATGAACACCCCCGAAATTGCCGACACCGTGCGCTGGCTTGAACGCGCCGTGATCGGCCTGAACCTGTGCCCCTTTGCCAAAGCACCCCATGTGAAGGGCCAGATCCATTACGTGCTGAGTGAAGCCAAGGGCTTGGAAGGCTTGCGTGACGAGCTGATTGAACAACTGCAGGCGCTGGCCACGCTGCCCGCCGAAGAGCGCGAGACCGTGCTTTTGATCGTGCCGCAAATGTTGCAAGATTTTCTGGAGTTCAACGACTTTCTGGACGAAGCCGATGCCGTGCTGCATGAGCTCGATTTGGAAGGCGTGTTTCAGGTGGCGAGTTTTCACCCGCAGTTCCAATTTGCCGACACCGAACCGGACGACATCGGCAATTTCACCAACCGCTCGCCTTACCCCACGCTGCACCTGTTGCGCGAGGAAAGCATCGATCGGGCGGTGGAGGCTTTTCCTGAAGCCGACATGATTTATGAAACCAACATCCAGACCATGGACAAGCTGGGGGTGGAGGGCTGGAAAAAACTGGATGTGGGTCCGACACCATGAAAAAACGGTCTGGGATTGACGCTGCCGCATCGGATTTACCGCCTGAAGTGCGCCCCGGCCAGTCGCTTGAATTGCTCAAGCAATTGCACATCCTGACCCGAGACGGCAAGCTCAACCAAGACTCCCGGCGCAAGCTCAAGCAGGTCTATCACCTGTTCCCGTTCATCGAAAATCTGCTCAAAGAGTTGCCCGCCAGCGTCAGCGGCCCCACGCTGGCCGACCACGGCGCGGGCAAGTCGTATTTGGGTTTCATCATTTACGACCTGTTTTTCAAGGCGCTGGGCCAAGGCACGATTTACGGCATCGAGACCCGCAGCGAACTGGTCGAGTCTTCGCGCCAACTGGCCCAGAAGCTGGGTTTTGAGCGCATGCGTTTTTTGAACGTGAGCGTGGCCGAATCGGCCCAAAGCGCGGACTTGCCCGCGCAGATCGATGTGGTGACCGCGCTGCACGCCTGCGACACGGCCACCGACGACGCCATTGCCTTCGGTCTGCAAAAGAAAGCCCAATTCATGGTGCTGGTGCCTTGCTGCCAAGCCGAGCTGGCCCGGGCGCTCAACCAGAACAAAGCGCTCAATTTGCAGCGCACGCCGTTGGCCGAGTTGTGGCGTCACCCCCTGCACACCCGCGAAATGGGCAGCCAACTCACCAACGTGCTGCGTTGCCTGTACTTGGAGTCGCAGGGCTACCAAGTCACTGTGACCGAGCTGGTGGGCTGGGAGCACTCCATGAAAAACGAGCTGATTCTGGCCAAATACACAGGCCAGAAAAAGCGTTCAGCCGGTGAGCGCTTGCAGGCGCTGCTCCAGGAGTTTGGGGTGGAGGCCATGATGAGCGGGAGGTACCCGTTCACGACGGGTTGATGGAGGTCATTTAATTGGGGTCAGATCCCAATTAAACTGACAACCTCTTTCAGGGAGTTTCCATGGCCCGCCAGCCCCGCCTCACCGTTGCCGCCTACCCGCACCATGTCATTCAGCGCGGCAATGACCGCCAGGCCATCGTGCGCGACGATGCCGACCGCTTGCGCTTGTTGGCCCTTTGGAAAGAACATGCGCAAGCTTTCAAAGTGGCCATCCATGCCTATGTGATCATGGACAACCACTTCCATCTGTTGCTCACGCCCGAAACCGACGAGGGTCTGCCGCAGATGATGCAGGCGGTTGGACGGGCCTATGTGCGTTATTTCAATTTGCGTCACCAGCGTACTGGCACGCTGTGGGAAGGGCGCTACCGCAGCAACCTCATTGAGAGTGAGCGCTATCTTTTGGCGTGCATGGCCTACATCGACCTGAATCCAGTGCGGGCGGGCATGGTGGCGCAACCCGCCGATTTCAAATGGTCCAGCCACAAGCACTGTATTGGGCAGGTGAATGACCCATGTGTGAGGCCGCACGCCCTGTTTTGGGGCTTGGGCAACACCCCTTTCGCGCGCGAGGCGGCCTATGCCGAACTGGTGCAGACCGGATTGGCACAGCACGACAAGGACCAATTGACTCAAAGTGTCTTGTCGGGTTGGGCGCTGGGTTCAGCCGGCTTTGTGGGGCAGTTGCAGAAATCTACCCAGCGCCGTTTGCAGCCGGGCCGGGCAGGGCGACCTGCTAAAAAGACCGTCGACTGAATCTGTCCCTAATTAATTGGTCCTCAAAGCGAAGACGAAATTAATTGGGATCTGACCCCAATTAAAAAGATTGGCATGGATGCTGCTGTGCACTACACTCTTCGGTCTGCGTGAAAACCCTTAGGAGCGCCCATGACTTCGGCCAGTGCAAAAGAACATTTCCAATCGACCGGTCTGTATGACCCTGCCAACGAGCACGATGCTTGTGGTGTCGGCTTTGTGGCCCACATCAAGGGGCACAAGACCCACGCGATCGTGACGCAAGCGCTCAAAATCTTGGAAAACCTCGACCACCGGGGTGCTGTGGGTGCGGACGCGCTCATGGGCGACGGTGCCGGTATCCTGATCCAGTTGCCCGATGCGCTGTACCGCGACGAGATGGCCAAGCAAGGTGTGGCTTTGCCCCCGTTTGGTGAATACGGTGTGGGCATGGTCTTTTTGCCCAAGGAACACGCTTCTCGCATGGCTTGCGAGCAAGAACTGGAACGCGCTGTCAAGGCCGAAGGCCAAGTGGTGCTCGGCTGGCGCGATGTGCCCGTCAACCGCGACATGCCCATGTCGCCCACTGTGCGCGAGAAAGAGCCCATCATGCGCCAGATCTTCATCGGCCGTGGCGCTGATGTGATCGTGCAAGACGCTTTGGAGCGCAAGCTGTATGTGATCCGCAAGACCGCCAGCGCGGCCATCCAGGCGCTGAATCTGACGCACAGCAACGAGTACTACATCCCCAGCATGTCCAGCCGCACGGCGGTTTACAAGGGCTTGTTGTTGGCCGACCAAGTGGGCACCTATTACCTGGACCTGCAAGACGAGCGCTGCATTTCGGCTTTGGGCCTGGTGCACCAGCGCTTTTCCACCAACACCTTCCCCGAGTGGCCATTGGCGCACCCGTATCGCTATGTGGCGCACAACGGCGAGATCAACACCGTCAAGGGCAACTACAACTGGATGAAGGCCCGCGAAGGCGTGATGTCTTCGCCCGTCTTGGCCAATGACCTGCAAAAGCTTTACCCCATCAGCTTCGCCGGCCAGTCCGACACCGCCACGTTTGACAACTGCCTGGAATTGCTGACCATGGCGGGTTACCCCATCAGCCAGGCGGTGATGATGATGATTCCCGAGCCTTGGGAGCAGCACACCACCATGGACGAGCGCCGCAAGGCCTTTTACGAGTACCACGCTGCGATGTTGGAGCCATGGGACGGCCCTGCTTCGATCGTGTTCACCGACGGCCGCCAGATCGGCGCCACACTCGACCGCAACGGCCTGCGCCCTTCGCGCTACATCATCACCGACGACGACATGGTCATCATGGGTTCGGAAACCGGCGTGCTGCCGATCCCCGAGAGCAAGATCGTGCGCAAGTGGCGTCTGCAGCCCGGCAAGATGTTCCTGATCGATTTGGAACAAGGCCGCATGATCAACGACGAAGAGCTGAAGGCTGGTTTGGCCAGCGCCAAGCCATACAAGCAGTGGATCGAAAACCTGCGCATCAAGCTCGACGACGTGGCGGATGCCCCTGTGGCCGCAGCTTCTGATGTTCCTTTGCTCGACCTGCAACAAGCCTTTGGCACCACGCAAGAGGACATCAAGTTCCTGCTCGCTCCCATGGCCTCTGCCGGTGAAGAAGCCATTGGCTCCATGGGCAACGACAGCCCGCTGGCCGTCTTGTCGGACAAAAACAAGCCGCTGTACAACTATTTCAAGCAGTTGTTTGCGCAAGTGACCAACCCGCCCATTGACCCGATCCGTGAAGCGATTGTGATGTCCTTGGTGTCCTTCATTGGCCCCAAGCCGAACCTGCTGGACATCAACCAGGTCAACCCGCCGATGCGTTTGGAGGTGAGCCAGCCGATTCTGGATTTCGCCGACATGGCCAAGCTGCGCCACATCGACCAAGCCACCCAAGGCAAGTTCAAGAGTGCGACGCTCGACATCACTTACCCCGCCCTCTGGGGCCGCGAAGGCGTGGAAGCGAAGCTGGCCTCGCTCTGCGCCGAAGCCGTGGACGCCATCAAAGGCGGCCACAACATCCTGATCATCAGCGACCGTGGCGTGAGCCCCACCCAAGTGGCCGTGCCCGCGCTGTTGGCGCTGTCGGCCATTCACCAGCACCTGGTGACTGCGGGCCTGCGCACCACCGCTGGCCTGGTGGTTGAAACCGGCACCGCCCGCGAAGTGCACCACTTTGCGGTGCTCGCCGGTTACGGTGCCGAAGCCGTGCACCCCTACTTGGCCATGGAGACCTTGGCCGCGCTGCACAAAGAGCTGCCGGGCGATTTATCGGCCGAGAAAGCCCTCTACAACTACGTCAAGGCGATTGGCAAGGGTCTGTCCAAGATCATGTCCAAAATGGGCGTGTCCACCTACATGTCTTACTGCGGTGCACAACTGTTTGAAGCCATTGGCATCAACAATGAGACCATCAGCAAATACTTCACCGGCACCGCCAGCCGCGTGGGCGGCATTGGCGTGTTCGAGATCGCTGAAGAAGCTTTCCGCATGCACACCGCTGCCTTCAGCGACGACCCGATCCTGGCCACCATGCTGGACGCAGGCGGCGAATACGCTTGGCGTGCCCGTGGCGAAGAGCACATGTGGACACCCGACGCGATCGCCAAGTTGCAGCACTCCACGCGTGCCAACAACTTCAGCACCTACAAGGAATACGCGCAGATCATCAACGACCAGAGCAAGCGCCACATGACGCTGCGCGGCCTGTTCGAGTTCAAGATCGACCCGTCCAAAGCCATCCCGCTGGAACAGGTTGAGCCTGCCGTCGAGATCGTCAAGCGTTTCGCCACCGGCGCGATGTCCTTGGGTTCGATTTCCACCGAAGCGCACGCCACCCTGGCCGTGGCCATGAACCGCATTGGCGGCAAGAGCAACACCGGTGAAGGCGGCGAAGACTCGGCCCGTTACCGCAACGAACTCAAAGGCATCCCGATCAAGTTGGGCGATTCGCTCAAGAGCGTGATCGGCGAAGAAAACGTCGAAGTGGACATGCCCTTGGCCGCCGGTGACAGCCTGCGCTCGCGCATCAAGCAGGTCGCTTCGGGCCGTTTTGGCGTCACCGCCGAATACCTGTCCAGTGCCGACCAAATTCAGATCAAGATGGCCCAAGGCGCCAAGCCCGGTGAAGGCGGCCAGTTGCCCGGTGGCAAGGTGTCCGACTACATTGGCAAGCTGCGCCACTCGGTGCCCGGTGTTGGCCTGATCTCGCCACCCCCGCACCACGACATTTACTCCATCGAGGACCTGGCCCAGCTGATCCACGATCTGAAGAACGTGGCACCGCACAGCGACATCAGCGTGAAGTTGGTGTCCGAAATCGGAGTGGGCACGATTGCCGCTGGCGTGGCCAAATGCAAGGCCGACCATGTGGTGATCGCAGGACACGATGGTGGCACCGGCGCATCGCCTTGGTCCTCCGTCAAGCACGCCGGCTCGCCATGGGAAATCGGTTTGGCCGAAACCCAGCAGACCCTGGTGCTCAACGGCTTGCGCGGTCGCATCCGCGTGCAGGCCGATGGCCAGATGAAAACCGGCCGCGACGTGGCGATTGGCGCACTGTTGGGCGCTGACGAGTTCGGTTTTGCCACTGCACCGCTGGTGGTGGAGGGCTGCATCATGATGCGCAAGTGCCACCTGAACACCTGCCCCGTGGGCGTGGCCACGCAAGACCCCAAACTGCGCAAGAAGTTCACCGGCAAACCGGAGCATGTCGTGAACTACTTCTTCTTCATCGCCGAAGAAGTGCGCCAGATCATGGCCCAGCTGGGCATTGCCAAGTTTGACGATTTGGTGGGCCGTGCCGACCTGCTCGACATGAAGAGTGGCGTGGCGCATTGGAAAGCCCGTGGTTTGGATTTCGGACGCCTGTTGGCCGTGCCGCAAGTGTCCTCCACCGTGGCCGTGCGCCATGTGGACACGCAAGACCACGGCCTGGAAAAGGCCCTGGACAACATGCTGATCGCCAAGAGCCGTGCCGCCATCGACAAGGGTGAAAAAGTCCAGTTCATGGAAGTCACCCGCAACGTGAACCGCTCGGTCGGTGCCATGTTGTCCGGTGCGGTCACCAAGGTCCACCCCGAAGGCTTGCCTGACGACACCTTGCGCATCCAGCTCGAAGGCACAGGCGGTCAATCGTTCGGCGCATTTCTGGCCAAAGGCATCACCCTGTACCTGATCGGCGAAGCCAACGACTACACCGGTAAAGGCTTGTCGGGTGGCCGCGTGGTGGTGCGCCCGAGCCTGGAGTTCCGTGGTGTGGCCTCGCAAAACATCATCGTGGGCAACACCGTCATGTACGGCGCCACCACCGGTGAGGCCTTCTTTGCCGGCGTGGCCGGTGAGCGCTTTGCGGTGCGTTTGTCGGGCGCCACGGCGGTGGTCGAAGGCACAGGTGACCACGGTTGCGAATACATGACCGGCGGCACCGTCGCGGTGCTGGGCAAAACCGGCCGCAACTTCGGTGCAGGCATGAGTGGTGGTATTGCTTATGTGTACGACGAAGACGGCGAATTTGCCTCCCGTTGCAACACGGCCATGGTCAGCATGGAAAAAGTGCTGACCGTGGCCGAGCAGGAAGCACAAGTGGACCGCAAGGTTTGGCACCGTGACCAGGCTGACGAAGCGCAGCTGAAGAAACTGCTGGAAGACCACCACAAGTGGACCGGCAGCCAACGTGCCCGCGAGTTGCTGGACAACTGGGCCACCGCCCGCGCCAAGTTTGTGAAGGTGTTCCCGAACGAATACAAGCGCGCCTTGGGCGAAATCAACGCACGCAAAGCGGCGGACGTGGCTCAAGCCGCCCAGCCTCTCGCCGCCTGAACCAGACGGGCACTGAACGTCAAAAAGCTAAGGACACATCATGGGAAAAATCACAGGTTTCATGGAATTTGAGCGCATCGAAGAAGGCTACAAGCCAGTCGCCGAGCGCTTGAAGAACTACAGCGAGTTCGTGATCGGTTTGACCGAAGAGCAGTCCAAAACCCAAGCGGCACGCTGCATGGACTGCGGCACACCCTTTTGCAACAGTGGCTGCCCCGTCAACAACATCATTCCGGATTTCAACAATCTGGTGTTTGAAGGCGACTGGAAGAACGCGATCGAGGTGCTTCACTCGACCAACAACTTCCCCGAGTTCACCGGTCGCATTTGCCCCGCCCCTTGCGAGGCGGCTTGCGTGGTCAACTTCAACGACGACGCCGTGGGCATCAAGTCCATCGAGCACGCCATCATCGACCGCGCTTGGGCTGAGGGCTGGGTCACACCCCGCCCCGCCAAGGTCAAGACCGGTAAAAAAGTGGCCGTGATCGGTGCAGGCCCCGCAGGCTTGGCCGCTGCTCAGCAGTTGGCGCGTGCGGGCCACGACGTGACCTTGTTCGAGAAGAACGACCGCGTGGGTGGCTTGTTGCGCTACGGTATCCCCGACTTCAAGATGGAAAAGACGCACATCGACCGCCGCGTCCAGCAACTCGAAGCCGAAGGCGTCCAAATCCGGACCAGCGTGCTGGTGGGTCCAACTTCGCTCGAGGGATGGCCCCAGGATTCCAAGGTCACCAACTGGGCCAAGGAAACCATTTCAGCCGAGCAACTCAAGAACGACTTTGACGCTGTG
The DNA here is from genome assembly GCF_945869175.1 of Limnohabitans sp. Rim8. GTDB lineage: Bacteria > Pseudomonadota > Gammaproteobacteria > Burkholderiales > Burkholderiaceae_C > Limnohabitans_A. Next base: position 10,587 of record NZ_CAMBNZ010000021.1, read on the forward strand.
TTGTTGACTGGCGGCTCCGAGCAGTCGCGTGACCTGCCCGTGCCCGGCCGCGACCTGGAAGGGATCCATTTCGCGATGGAATTTTTGCCCCAGCAAAACAAAGTCAATGCGGGCGACAAGGTCAAGGGCCAATTGCGGGCCGATGGCAAAAACGTCATTGTCATCGGCGGCGGCGACACCGGCAGCGATTGTGTGGGCACCAGCACGCGCCACGGCGCTGTGAGCGTGACCCAGTTCGAGGTGATGCCCGAGCCGCCTGAAAAAGAAGACAAGGCCATGATTTGGCCGTATTGGCCCATGAAGCTGCGCACCAGCTCCAGCCATGATGAAAGCGCCGAAAAAGGCCTGCTTCAGCGCGAGTTCGCCATCTCCACCAAAGAATTCATGGGCGAAAAAGGCCAAGTCACCGGTTTGAAGACGGTGCACGTCGAGTTGAAAGACGGCAAGATGGTGGAAGTGCCCGGCACCGAAAAAGAATACAAGGCCGATATGGTTTTGTTGGCCATGGGTTTCACCAACCCGGTGGCCACCGTGCTCGACGCCTTTGGCATTGACAAAGATGCCCGTGGCAACGCCAAGGCCAGCACCGACTTCACAGGCGGCTATGCCACCAACGTACCCAAGGTGTTTGCTGCGGGTGACATGCGCCGGGGCCAGTCCCTGGTGGTCTGGGCCATCCGCGAGGGCCGTCAGGCCGCGCGCGCGGTGGACGAGTTCTTGATGGGCGCCAGCGACCTGCCGCGCTGAGGCAGATCGTTCTAGGTAAAATCCCTAAAATCTTCGGGTTTGCACGCCTTCAGCCTGGAGCCTCTAACTTCACAAGAGCCGGACTTTCCGGCTTTTGTTTTTTATGTCCACGAGTACCACACCACCGCCACTTGTTGAATTGCGCGACCTGACTTTCGGGTACGGCGATCGTGTCATCTTGAAGAACCTCAGCTTCAAGGTGCCGCGTGGACAAGTCACGGCTTTGATGGGGGTATCCGGTGGCGGTAAAACCACGGTCTTGCGCTTGATCGGTGGGCAGATTCGGGCCAATGCAGGGCAATTGCTGTTTGATGGCCATGACGTCACCCCCATGCCACAAGCTCAACTCTACGCCGCTCGCCGCCGCATGGGCATGTTGTTCCAATTCGGCGCTTTGTTCACCGACATGAGCGTGTTTGACAACGTGGCTTTTCCCTTGCGCGAGCACACCGATCTCTCGGAAGACCTGATCCATGACATCGTGCTGATGAAGCTCGATGCGGTGGGTTTGCGTGGTGCGCGGGACCTCAAACCCTCCGAAATTTCGGGTGGCATGAGCCGCCGCGTGGCCTTGGCCCGTGCCATTGCACTCGACCCCGACTTGATCATGTACGACGAGCCCTTTGCGGGACTTGACCCGATTTCTCTGGGGACAGCGGCCCGTTTGATCCGACGTTTGAACGACAGCTTGGGCATCACCAGTGTGGTGGTGTCGCACGATGTGAACGAGACCTTTGTGATCGCAGACCATGTGGTGATTTTGGCGTACGGTGGCGTGGCCGCCCAGGGCACACCGGCGCAGCTGCGGGCCAGCACCGACCCCTTGATTTACCAATTTGTGAATGCACTGAGTGACGGTCCGGTGCCATTTCACTACCCCGCCCCGCCCATCGCGCGCGACTACGACCGGAGGTCTCCATGATCACCCGCTGGCTGGCCGATATGGGTGCATGGACCCGCCAAATGCTCGCCGACTGGGGTTTTGCAGCCCGCTTGTTTTTCAAGCTGTTGGGCATGTCCGGTGCGGCGCTCAAACGCTTTGGCCTGGTCCGCGACCAAATCCATTTCTTGGGCAACTATTCCTTGGCCATCATCTTGGTGTCGGGTTTGTTTGTGGGTTTTGTGCTCGGTTTGCAAGGTTATTACACGCTGCAAAGGTACGGCTCAGCCGAAGCCCTGGGCCTGTTGGTGGCGCTCACGCTGGTGCGTGAATTGGGTCCGGTGGTGGCGGCTTTGCTGTTCGCCGGGCGGGCGGGTGCCTCGCTCACGGCCGAGATCGGCTTGATGCGCGCAGGCGAGCAGCTGACGGCTTTGGAGATGATGGCGGTGGACCCTGTGCAACGCATCTTAGCGCCTCGGTTTTGGGGCGGCATCCTGGCTTTGCCGCTGCTGGCTGCGGTGTTCAGTGCGGTGGGCATTCTCGGCGGCTATGTGGTGGGTGTCTTGCTCATCGGTGTGGACGCAGGTTCGTTTTGGAGTCAGATGCAAGGCGGCGTGGATGTGTTCAAGGACGTGGGCAACGGCATCATCAAAAGTGTGGTGTTCGGGGTGGCCGTGACGTTCATCGCCTTGCTCCAAGGCTATGTGGCCAAGCCCACCCCTGAGGGGGTGGCCAGTGCCACCACACGCAGTGTGGTGGTTTCTTCTTTGTCGGTGTTGGGGTTGGACTTCATCCTCACCGCAATGATGTTCAGCGTTTGAGGAGGACGGCATGCAAGGTTCAAAAAATGACGTGTGGGTCGGTTTGTTTGTGATGCTTGGAGCCGTGGCGCTGCTGTTCCTGGCACTGCAGGCTGCCAATTTGTTGACCTGGCGCTTCAACCATGACTATGAGGTCAGCGCCAAATTCGACAACATTGGTGGGCTCAAGCCAGGTGCTGCGGTGAAAAGCGCTGGTGTGGTGGTGGGCCGCGTCAAGAAAATTGAATTCGATGGCGAGTCCTTTCAAGCCAAGGTGACCTTGGCCTTGCAGACAGGTTTGGGTTTTCCACAAGACAGCTCGTTGAAAATCTTGACCAGCGGACTCCTGGGCGAGCAATACCTCGATGTGTCACCCGGTGCGGATGAGAAAAATCTGGTTGCGGGTGACAAAATTGCTTCTACCCAGTCGGCGGTGATCCTGGAAAATCTGATCAGCCAATTCCTTTACAGCCAGGCGGAAAAATCTGCTGCAGAAAAAACCAAGCCATGAACCCCTTGACCCGAAGACTTGGCAAGATGCTGGTGCTCAGCGTCTTGCTCTTGCTGCAAGCCTGTGCATCTGTCCAACATGCCGATGTCCGGGACCCCTGGGAAGCCATGAACCGAAGTGTTTACGGCTTCAACGACGCCTTGGACAAAGTGGCCATCAAACCCGCAGCCAAAGCCTACAACGCGGCGCTGCCCAGCCCTGTGCGCACAGGCATTCACAATTTTTTGGGCAATTTGGGAGATGTTTGGACATTGACCAACACCGCTTTGCAGTTGAAAGGCCAGGCCACAGCAGAGACATTCATGCGCATCTCGGTCAATACCTTTTTCGGTTTAGGGGGGGTGCTGGATGTGGCTTCAGAGATGGGGCTAGAAAAGCGCAAAGAAGACTTTGGGCAGACTCTCGGCTATTGGGGCGTCAAGCCCGGCCCCTATGTGGTGTTGCCTATTTTGGGGCCATCCACCTTGCGGGACGCCTTGGCGACGCCCCTCAACATCCAGGGCGATGCGACTCAGCAGTTCCATGACAAGGCAACCCGTCAGGCTTTGAGTGTCACGCGTGTGGTGGATGTGCGTTCCACTTTGCTGGAGTCCTTGGATGTCATCCTGTCGGCCGCCCTGGATCCCTATACATTTGTTCGCGATGCTTATCTGCAAAAACGTGAAAACGATGTGCATGACGGCAATCCCCCCTCAAGATTTGACTATTCCGATGCAGATGCGCCCTGAGGGTTGTCCTCAAGCCGGACCGGATGCCCGTTACAGTTGTTCACAAGATGCATACCTGTTGACCTTATAGTGATCGCATGAAAACCACCTCCCTGATGTCCCTGGCTCGCCGACGCGGCTTGATCGCTACAGCCTTTGCCTTGAGCGCCGCGCTCATGCCTGCTTGGGCGGCCGAGGAAGCGCCGGATGCCCTCATCAAGCGCATCACCAACGACACCTTGGACCTCATCAAGGCGGACAAGTCTTTGCGCAGCGGGGACTTGAGCAAAATCATTCAGCTGGTCGATGCCAAACTGATGCCCCATGTCAACTTTCGTCGCATGACGGCATTGGCGACCGGCCCCGCTTGGCGCAAAGCCACGCCTGAGCAGCAAAAACGCCTGCAAGACGAATTCAAAATCTTGCTGGTTCGCACCTACTCTGGGGCGCTCAGCCAAGTCAGCGACCAGGTGGTGGTGGTCAAACCTCTGCGCGCAGGCCAAGAAGACAAAAATCTGGTGGTCAACACCGAGGTGCGTGGCAAAGGTGATCCGATTCAGCTCGATTACCGCTTGGAGAAAACCCCTGGCGAAGGGGCTGGCTGGATGATTTTTGACTTGAATGTGCTGGGCGTCTGGTTGATCGAAAATTACCGCACCCAATTCACCAAAGAGATCAATGCCGGGGGCATAGATGCCTTGATCGCCAGCTTGGCGCTGCGCAACAAAGCCAACGCCAAACCCGCCTGACTCCCTTGCGCATGAGCCCCCTGAAGTTGCCCGTCCAATTGCTGCACGACCAGGCCAACGCCTGCTTGGCGCAGTGGGTGGCGCAACTGCCCGCAGCCATACCCCCTGTCGTCGCTCTGGACGCCTCAGCACTCCAAGAGTTTGACTCGTCGGTCTTGGCCGTGTTGCTGGGCTTGCGCCGGGAAGTGCTGCAACGGGGCAGCACCTTGCAGGTCGAAGGCTTGTCGGCACGCTTGCGTGAATTGGCGGGCTTGTATGGCGTGATTGACCTGCTTCAGCCAGACTGAATGAGGGGTTTTCAGGTCTTTTTGCGCCGATTGCCTCGCAGGACTTCGGGCTCAGTGGGCCAGCACTTAAAATAGACCCCTTCCATGCCTGCGCTCTCTTTCCAATCCGTCTCCAAAACCTACCCTGCGCGTCAGGTGGGTGCTGCCGCATTCAAAGCACTCGACCAAGTCAGCTTTGACGTGCAAGAGGGGGAGTTTTTTGGTTTGCTTGGCCCGAATGGGGCAGGCAAAACCACCTTGATCAGTACCTTGGCCGGTTTGACGCGCCCGAGCACAGGACGCGTTCTGGTCCATGGCCACGATGTGCAAAACGATTACGCTGCCGCTCGCCGTATTTTGGGTGTGGTGCCGCAAGAGTTGGTGTTTGACCCCTTTTTCACTGTGCGTGAGTCGTTGCGGATCCAGTCGGGTTATTTTGGCGTGAAGAAAAACGATGCCTGGATCGACGAGTTGTTGGACAGTTTGGGCTTGGCCGACAAGGCGGGATCGAACATGCGCCAACTGTCGGGCGGCATGAAGCGACGCGTGCTGGTGGCGCAAGCCTTGGTGCACAAACCCCGAGTGATCGTGCTCGATGAACCCACGGCTGGGGTGGATGTCGAGTTGCGCCAAACCTTGTGGCAGTTCATCGCCAAGCTCAACAAGCAAGGCCACACCGTTTTGCTCACCACCCATTATTTGGAAGAAGCCGAAGCCCTTTGCGGGCGCATCGCCATGCTCAAACGCGGCCAATTGCTGGCCTTGGAGCGCACCTCTGACTTGCTGCGTTCGGCCACCAGCCAAGTGTTGCGCTTCAAGCTCGATGGTGACTTGCCGCCATCCGTGGCGGCGATGGCCCGTGTGACGGGCCGCATCGTCCAGTTGCCGGTGCACAACGCGGTGGAGATCGAGAACCATTTGGCCACCATCCGCACAGCCGGCTTGGTCGCAGAAGATGTTGAGATTCGCCAGGCCGACTTGGAAGACGTTTTCCTGGAAGTCATGAACCGCAAACAATCCGCATCGGGGGCCTTGGCATGACCGGCTGGCAAACCCTTTTGTACAAAGAGGTGCTGCGTTTTTGGAAAGTCGCCTTTCAGACCGTGGCCGCGCCCGTGCTCACCTCGGTGCTTTACATGCTCATCTTCGGCCATGTGCTCGAAGACCATGTCAAGGTGTATGACAACGTGGCCTACACCTCGTTTTTGCTGCCCGGCCTGATCATGATGGGCGTGCTCCAAAACGCCTTTGCCAACAGCTCCTCGAGTTTGGTCCAAAGCAAGATCATGGGCAGTCTGGTGTTTCTGCTGCTCACGCCCCTGTCGCACCGCAGCTGGTTTGTGGCTTATGTGGGTTCCTCTGTGGTGCGTGGTTTGGCGGTGGGCTTGGGCGTTTTTGTCATCACGGGTTGGATGGTCAACATCACCTTCGTCAACCCGTTGTGGATTTTGGCCTTTGCCGTCATGGGCGCGGCCATGATGGGCTCATTGGGCGTGATAGCTGGATTGTGGGCCGAAAAGTTTGACCAAATGGCCGCCTTTCAAAACTTCGTCATCATGCCCATGACTTTCTTGTCGGGCGTTTTTTATTCCATCCACTCGCTGCCCACCTTCTGGCAAAAACTCAGTCACTTGAACCCGTTTTTCTACATGATCGACGGTTTTCGGTATGGTTTTTTTGGTCAAAGCGATGTCTCGCCCTGGATCAGTTTGTCGGTGGTCGGCAGTGCCTTGGCTGCGATCAGTGGCCTGACCCTTCACCTTTTGCGCATTGGCTACAAAATCCGAAGCTGAACCCCATGAACGCTGAGCAACTCCAAGCCATCATCGCCGCAGGCCTGTCGTGCACCCACCTCACAGTGGAGGGCGATGGCCGCCACTGGAGCGCTGTGGTCGTGTCCGAAGCCTTTGCCGGCATGCGCCCCATTGCGCGGCACCAACGGGTGTATGCCACGTTGGGCCAAAAAATGCATACCGATGAGGTGCATGCCTTGTCGATGAAAACCTATACGCCCGCAGAATGGGCTGCTCAAGCGAAATGAACCTGAAGGCCCTTGGGCCGCAACGCACCGACCTGACCCATGGACAAACTGAAAATTCGCGGCGGTCACCGCCTGCAAGGCACGCTCGAAGTGTCGGGCGCCAAAAATGCCGCATTGCCCGAATTGTGCGCGGCATTGTTGAGCGCTGAGCCCGTCACGCTGGCCAATGTGCCGCGACTGCAAGACGTCTCGACCATGCTCAAACTGATCCGCAACATGGGCGTGATGGCCGAGCAACAGGAAGACGGCCGCATCACGCTCGACGCCGGGGCCTTGAACAACCCCGAGGCGCCTTATGAACTGGTGAAAACCATGCGGGCCTCGGTCTTGGCGCTGGGACCTTTGTTGGCCCGGTTTGGCCACGCCAAAGTGTCCTTGCCCGGCGGCTGCGCGATTGGTTCACGCCCTGTGGACCAGCACATCAAGGGCCTGCAAGCCATGGGTGCGGTGATCACGGTGGACCACGGCTACATGCTGGCCAGCTTGCCCGCGGGACGCACGCGTCTCAAAGGCGCCCGCATCACCACCGACATGGTCACGGTCACTGGCACCGAAAACTTCTTGATGGCCGCCACCTTGGCAGAAGGCGAGACGGTGCTCGAAAACGCCGCGCAAGAGCCGGAGATTCCCGACTTGGCAGAAATGTTGATCAAGATGGGCGCGCAAATTGAAGGCCACGGCACGCGCCGCATCCGCATCCAGGGTGTGGATCGGTTGCAAGGTTGCCAGCACCAGGTGGTGGCCGACCGGATTGAAACGGGGACCTTTTTGTGCGCGGTGGCCGCCACGGGCGGTGACGTGGTGTTGCGCCACGGCCGCGCTGACCACCTGGAAGTGGTGATTGAAAAGTTGCGCGAAGCAGGGGCCACCATTGAATCGGGTGAGGGTTTCATCCGCGTCAAATCCGAGGGGCGTCTCAAGGCGCAGAGCTTTCGGACCACCGAGTACCCGGGTTTTCCCACCGACATGCAAGCGCAGTTCATGGCGCTCAACTGCATCTCTAAAGGTGCCAGCAAGGTGACTGAGACGATTTTTGAAAACCGTTTCATGCATGTCAACGAGCTGGTTCGCCTGGGGGCGCACATCCAGATCGATGGCAAGGTGTCGGTGATCGAGGGTGTTGAAAAGCTCTCGGGTGCCACCGTCATGGCCACCGATTTGCGGGCATCGGCCAGCCTGGTGATTGCCGGTTTGGTGGCCGAAGGCGAAACCACCGTGGACCGCATTTACCACCTGGACCGCGGTTACGACCGCATGGAATTGAAACTGCGCGGCCTTGGGGCCGACATTGAAAGAGTGAAATGATCACCCTGGCCCTGTCCAAAGGACGCATTTTTGACGAAACCCTGCCGCTGCTCAAAGCCGCCGGCATCGAGGTGCTGGAAGACCCCGAAAAATCCCGCAAGCTGATCTTGTCCACCAACCAGCCCGGTGTGCGTGTGGTGCTGGTGCGCGCCAGCGACGTGCCCACGTATGTGGAATACGGCGGCGCTGATCTCGGCGTGACGGGTTTGGACACCTTGATCGAGCATGGCGGCCAAGGCCTGTACCAGCCCCTGGACCTGAACATCGCCAAATGCCGAATGAGCGTGGCGGTGCGTGCTGACTTCGATTACGCCAGCGCGGTGCGCACCGGCTCGCGCCTGAAAGTGGCGACCAAATACACGGCGATTGCGCGTGACTTCTTTGCCACCAAGGGCGTGCATGTGGACATGATCAAGCTCTACGGCAGCATGGAGCTGGCCCCGCTCACGGGCCTGGCCGACGCCATCGTCGACCTGGTGTCCACCGGCAACACCCTCAAGGCCAACCACTTGGTCGAAGTCGAACGCATCATGGACATCAGCTCGCGTTTGGTGGTCAACCAGGCCGCGCTCAAACTCAAGCAAGCACCGATCCGCGCCATCATCGATGCTTTTGCGGGCGCGGTGAAGAAAGACTGAACAACATGGGACTCCTGGCCAAACCCTTGCAACTGAACACGGCGGATGTCGGTTTTGAAGCGGCCTTCACGGCCCGCCTGCATTGGTCTGCCGACACCGACGCCGCCATCGAGCAGCGCGTGGCCGACATCCTGGCCGATGTGCAGCGTCGTGGCGACGCGGCGGTGCTGGATTACACCCAGCGATTTGACGGCCTGCAAGCCGCTGACGTGAAGGCGCTGGAGATCACCCAGGCCGAACTGAAAGCGGCACTCGACGGCCTGCCTGCAGCGCAGCGCGAAGCCTTGCAAGCCGCCGCCGCCCGTGTGCGCCAGTACCACGAGGCGCAAAAGAAAGCCTCTGGCGAGAGCTGGTCTTATCGCGACGAAGACGGTACCTTGCTGGGCCAAAAAGTCACGCCGCTGGACCGCGTGGGCATTTACGTCCCCGGCGGCAAAGCCGCTTACCCGTCTTCGGTGTTGATGAACGCGATTCCGGCCCATGTGGCGGGCGTGCAAGAGATCATCATGGTGGTGCCTACACCGCAAGGTGTGCGTAACCCACTGGTGCTGGCCGCCGCTTGTGTGGCCGGTGTGAGCCGTGCCTTCACCGTGGGTGGCGCCCAAGCCGTGGCGGCGCTGGCTTATGGCACCGCCACCATTCCCAAAGTGGACAAAATCACCGGCCCGGGCAACGCCTATGTGGCCAGCGCCAAAAAGCGCGTGTTTGGCACCGTGGGCATCGACATGATCGCGGGCCCGAGCGAAATTTTGGTTTTGGCCGATGGCAGTACCCCAGCCGAATGGGTGGCGATGGATCTGTTCAGTCAGGCCGAGCACGACGAATTGGCCCAAAGCATTTTGCTGTGCCCTGATGCCGATTACATCGCCCAAGTACAGACTGCCATTGACTGCCTGCTGCCCGAGATGCCTCGGCGCGAAATCATCGCCAAGTCGCTCAACGACCGGGGCGCCTTGATCCTGACGCGCAACATGGAAGAGGCCTGCGCCATCAGCAACCGCATCGCGCCAGAGCACCTGGAGGTGTCGAGCAGCGACCCGCACCGATGGGAGCCGCTGCTTCGCCATGCCGGTGCCATCTTTTTGGGCGCGTTCACCAGCGAAAGTTTGGGCGACTACTGCGCGGGCCCCAACCACGTGCTGCCCACCAGTGGCACAGCGCGTTTCTCGTCGCCTTTGGGCGTGTACGATTTCCAAAAACGCAGCAGCCTGATTGAAGTGAGCGAAGCCGGTGCCCAGCTGCTGGGCCACATCGCCGCCGAGCTGGCCTATGGCGAAGGCCTGCAAGCCCACGCCCGCGCTGCCGAACTCCGTTTGAACCCTGTGCCCCCGATGCGAGACCCGAAATGAGCAATGTCAGCCCCCAACTCATGCAACGCATCCGCCAAGACGTGCAGTCCATGCACGCCTACGCCATCCAGGATTCGGCGGGCATGGTCAAGCTCGACGCGATGGAAAACCCGCACCGGCTGCCTGCTGATTTGCAAAAGGCTTTGGGCGAACGGCTGGGCGCGCTGGCGCTCAACCGCTACCCCGGTGAGCGTGTGAACGAACTGCGCCATGCGCTGGCCAGTTATGCGGGCATGCCTGAAGGCTTCGACATCATGCTGGGCAATGGCTCGGACGAGTTGATCTCGCTGTTGGCCATGGCCTGTGATGTGCCCGGCGCTTCCATCCTGTCCCCTTTGCCCGGCTTTGTCATGTACGCCATGAGCGCCCAGCTGCAAGGCCTGGCTTTTCATGGCGTGCCGCTCACGGCCGACTTTGAACTCGACGAAGCCGCCATGCTGGCCGCCATTGCCCAGCACAAGCCTTCCATCATTTATTTGGCTTACCCCAACAACCCCACCGGCAATTTGTGGAACGACGACACGATTGAAAAAATCGTCCTCGCTCAAGGCGCACAGGGAGGCCTGGTGGTCATGGACGAGGCCTACCAGCCCTTTGCCAGCAAGAGCTACATGGACCGCATCACGCGCCATTCGCATGTTTTACTCATGCGCACGCTCAGCAAGTTTGGCCTGGCCGGTGTGCGCCTGGGTTACATGATCGGCCCCAAGGCTTTGGTGGCCGAGGTCGACAAGGTGCGCCCGCCCTACAACATCAGCGTGCTCAACACCGAGTGCGCTTTGTTTGCGCTGGAGCATGCCGAGGTGTTTGCCACGCAAGCGAAAGACCTGCGCGCGCAGCGAGCCCGTGTCTTCAAAGAACTGGCCGCTTTGCCGGGCGTGCACCCTTTCCCGAGCGAAGCCAACATGATCCTGGCCCGCGTGCCCGATGCGGCCAAAACCTTTGATGGCTTGAAGTCCCACAAAGTGCTGATCAAGAACATTTCTAAAATGCACCCATTGCTGGCCAACTGCCTGCGACTGACGGTGGGCACCGCCGCAGAAAACGACCAACTTCTTGCCGCTTTGAAAGCCTCCTTATGAACCGCACTGCTGCAGTCACCCGCCAAACGGCCGAGACGAACATCCGCGTCGCCATCGACCTGGACGGCACGGGCCAGGCCAAGCTGGCCAGTGGCATTGGTTTCCTGGACCACATGCTCGACCAGATCGCACGCCACGGCTTGATCGACCTGGACATCGCCTGCGAGGGCGACCTGCACATCGACGGCCACCACACGGTGGAAGACATCGGCATCACCTTGGGCCAGGCCTTTACGCAAGCCATTGGCGACAAAAAAGGCATCCGCCGTTATGGCCATGCCTATGTACCGCTCGACGAAGCTTTGAGCCGCGTGGTGGTGGACTTCTCCGGCCGCCCCGGCCTGCACATGGATGTGAACTTCACTTCCGGTTCGCTGGGCACGCTCGACACGCAATTGATTTATGAATTTTTCCAGGGCTTTGTGAACCACGCGCTGTGCACGCTGCACATCGACAACCTCAAAGGCGTGAACGCGCACCACCAGTGCGAGACGATCTTCAAGGCCTTCGCCCGCGCCGTGCGTGCCGCGCTCGAACTCGATCCGCGGTCGGCGGGTGTCATTCCCTCTACCAAGGGCTCGCTCTGACATGGTCTTGAACCGCGTCGCTGTGGTCGACTACGGCATGGGCAACCTGCGCAGCGTGGCGCAGGCGGTGATGCACGCTGCCTCCAGTGTGGACCATGCTGAAGTGTCGGTGACGTCTGACCCACAAGTCGTGCGCGATGCGCACCGCGTGGTCTTGCCAGGGCAGGGTGCCATGCCCGACTGCATGCGCGAGCTGCGCGAGTCGGGCTTGCTGGAGGCTGTGCTCGAAGCCGCCGCCAGCAAACCCCTGTTTGGTGTTTGCGTGGGCATGCAGATGCTGCTGGACCAAAGCGACGAGGGCGACACGCCCGGCTTGGGCTTGATCCCCGGTCGTGTGGTCAAGTTCGACTTGGCGGGACAAATCCAGCCCGACGGCACCCGCTACAAAGTGCCGCAGATGGGCTGGAACCAGGTTTGGCAGGACGCCCCCTTGCACCCCTTGTGGCAAGGCATCGACGACGGCAGCTGGTACTATTTTGTACACAGCTTCTATGCCCAAGTGGCCAAGCCGGCGCACAGCGCGGCCCAGACCGACTACGGTGGCCGATTTGCTTGTGCGATTGCCCGTGACAACATGTTTGCCACCCAGTTTCACCCTGAAAAAAGCGCGGCCCAAGGTTTGGCCTTGTTCCGCAATTTCCTCCACTGGCAGCCTTGAGAAGTTTTCACTGCCGTTTCTCACCCCCTCAGCCTTTTTAATTCGCCATGATTCTGATCCCCGCCATTGACCTCAAAGACGGCCACTGCGTTCGCCTTAAACAAGGCGATATGGACCAAGCCACGACCTTCGGCGAAGACCCTGCCGCCATGGCCCGAACCTGGCTTGAAAAAGGTGCACGCCGTCTGCATTTGGTGGATTTGAACGGTGCGTTCGCGGGCAAGCCGCAAAACTTTGGTGCCATCAAGTCCATCCTCAAGGCTGTGGGCGACGACATTCCGGTGCAGTTGGGCGGCGGCATCCGCGATCTGGACACGATCGAAAAATACATCGACAGCGGCCTGCGCTACGTCATCATCGGCACCGCTGCCGTCAAGAACCCCGGCTTTTTGAAAGACGCCTGCACCGCGTTTGGCGGCCACATCATCGTGGGCCTGGACGCCAAGGATGGCAAAGTGGCCACCGACGGTTGGAGCAAGCTCACCGGCCACGAAGTGGTGGACCTGGCCAAGAAGTTCGAAGACTGGGGTGTCGAGTCCATCATCTACACCGACATTGGCCGTGACGGCATGTTGAGCGGCATCAACATCGATGCCACCGTTAAGCTGGCGCAAGCCCTCACCATTCCCGTGATCGCTTCGGGTGGGCTGTCCAACATGGCCGACATCGAGCAGCTGTGCGCAGTCGAAGACGAAGGCGTCGAGGGCGTGATCTGTGGCCGTGCCGTCTACTCGGGCGACCTCGATTTCGCGTTGGCACAGCAACGCGCCGACGAACTCAACGGCTGAACCTCCAAAAAAGCCCCAAATGACCGGCCAGGCCACTTGTCGCGACACCGTGTTCGCAGGCCTGCCGGCTTGCGAGCTGGCCTTGCCAGCAGGTGACCGTTTGGTGGTGGCGCTGCATGGTGCGCAAGTGCTGAGTTGGGTCTCGGGCGGGCTAGAGCGCCTGTACCTCAGCCCCAACCGTGTGATGGACGGCCAGGCCGCCATCCGTGGCGGTGTGCCGGTCTGCTTTCCCCAGTTCAACCAGCGCGGCCCCCTGGCCGAGCGTCTGCCCAAACACGGCTTTGCCCGCAACGTGGCTTGGCGAGCCGATGCGCCTGTGCTGTTTGCCGAACGTGCTGAGTTGACACTGCGTCTCGCCGACAACGCCCAGACCCGCGCATGGTGGCCGCAAGCCTTCGAGCTGCAACTGCACATCGATTTGAGCCCTGGTGCGCTGCACATCACTTTGGGTGTGCACAACACCGACGAGCAAGCGCTGGCGTTTTCGGGGGCTTTGCACACCTACCTGGCCGTGGCCGATGTGGCGCAGGCCACGCTGCAAGGCTTGGGCGGTCAGCTCGAGTGGGATGCACTCACCAACACCCATGCGCAAGCGCCTGACACGCTGCGCTTTGCCGCCGAATTCGACCGCGTGTACGATGCGGCCCAACAGCCCCTGAAACTCAACCACTCCCTGCAGATCAGCCAAAGCCCCTGCTGGGCCCACACCGTGGTCTGGAACCCGGCCGAGGCCCTGTGCTCGCGACTGGCCGACATGCCCGAAGATGGCTGGCGACACATGCTGTGCGTTGAAGCCGCGCAGGTCTACACGCCCATCACCTTGCCTGCGGGCGAGCGCTGGGCGGGCTGGCAGCGCTTGCAAGTGCTCAATCCCTGATAACCTCAAAGAGAGTTTCCATGCTCGCCAAACGCATCATCCCTTGCCTCGACGTGACCGGTGGTCGCGTGGTCAAGGGCGTCAACTTTGTCGAACTGCGCGACGCCGGTGACCCGGTGGAAATCGCCGCCCGGTACAACGAGCAGGGCGCTGACGAACTCACTTTCCTTGACATCACCGCCACCAGCGATGGCCGCGATGTGATCCTGCACATCATCGAAGCCGTGGCCAGTCAAGTGTTCATCCCGCTCACCGTGGGCGGTGGTGTGCGCACGGTGGAAGACGTGCGCCGCTTGCTCAACGCAGGCGCTGACAAAACCAGTTTCAACTCGGCCGCCATTGCCAACCCGCAAGTCATCCGAGACGCGTCGGCCAAATACGGCGCGCAGTGCATCGTGGTGGCCATCGACGCCAAGCGCCGCAGCGCCGAAGACGAGCAACGCATCGGCACCCATGGTTTGCCGATGGGCCCGGGCTGGGATGTGTACAGCCACGGCGGCCGCAAAAACGTGGGCCTGGACGCGGTCGCTTGGGCCAGGCAAATGGCCGAGTACGGCGCAGGCGAAATCCTGCTGACCAGCATGGACCGCGACGGCACCAAAAGCGGCTTTGACCTGCCACTGACCCGCACCGTGAGCGACGCGGTGAGCGTGCCCGTGATTGCATCGGGCGGCGTGGGCAACCTCGACCACCTGGCCGACGGCGTGAGCATCGGCGGCGCGGATGCCGTGCTGGCTGCGAGCATCTTTCACTACGGTGAATACACCGTGCAGCAGGCCAAAGAGCGGATGAAAGAGCGGGGGATTCCTGTGCGCTTGTGACTCGCTGAGCAACCGCTCAAGCTAAAGCCAAGCATTTAGCGGGCAGCGCGTTCTACCCTCAGTTCCATAAACCCGGAGCGGATGATCTTCGTTCAATAATTCAAAAAGTTAGAAAGCATCTCTTGGGTGAAGCTGATGATCTTGAGTCTCATCATGTTTTGTATTTCTACGATTTCGACAACAATCTGTTCGAGTTGCTCACGGGTACCCTTCACGAGCGACTTGAAAGGTATGCGCGGTCATTTCAACAAACTGAACAGAGGATGACAACATGCTTCAACTGCGCCCAAGCTGTGAATGCTGCGACAAGGACCTTCCCCCCGATTCCACGGAAGCACGCATTTGCTCTTTCGAATGCACCTTCTGCGCGACATGCTCAGAGAGTGTGTTGGCCGGCAAGTGCCCCAACTGCGGGGGTGAGCTGTTGGCCCGTCCTCGTCGTCCTGCAGCCAAGTTGATCAAGTTCCCTGCATCCACCGAACGGGTCGTGAAGCAGCTTGGCTGCCAAGAGGCGGCTTGAACAAGACTTTATGTTCATCACCACAGAGCCTGCCAACCAGCCCGAAGTCCTTGCGCTGATTGAGCAGCTGGACGCGTACCAAAAGCCGCTCTATCCGGCAGAGAGTCACCATGGCATCGACGTGGTGGCCCTGTTGCAGCCCAATGTCATCTTTGCGGTCGTGCGCGATCCATCGGGCCATGCAGTGGCTTGTGGAGCCATCGTGATCGAACCTACTTATGGGGAGCTCAAGAGGATGTTCACGCTGCCAAGCCACCGGGGCCAAGGCATTGCCCACTCGCTGGTGCAATGGCTGGAAGCGCAGGCGCAGGCCCGTGGCTGCCATCTTTTCATGCTCGAAACCGGTTACCTTCAACCCGAAGCCATCGCTTTGTATGAGCGGCTTGGCTACAGCCGTCGAGGCCCGTTTGGCCCGTACACGGAAGACCCCAACAGTGTGTTCATGCACAAGTCAGTCGTTGACAGCTATGCGCCTTAGGCGTATATTTGAAGCATGCTGACCGTCGTCGAAAGCCCCATCTTTCAGAAGCTGTGGCCCAGATATTGGGACGAAGATGAACGAGCTGAATTCGCATCCTTCATTGCCCTGAACCCGCAAGCCGGCGCTGGATACATCTCACCCACCACACTCAAGGAGATTCGTCGTGCCCTCGAAATCTAAGAAGCTCAATTCATCCGAGATCGCTGCGTTTGAAGCGAAGCGAGACATTGGTGCGGAGATTTTTCAGTCACTCAAAGACATGAAGGCTGGCAAAGGCAAGGTTGTGGTCTCGTCGGCCACAGAAGCCAGAGAGGCCACTGGCCTGTCTCAATCTCAGTTCGCCAACTTGCTGGGAGTCTCCGTGCGCACGCTCCAAGGATGGGAGCAAGGACGAAAGCGGCCAAGCGGGGCAGCGCGCACGCTCCTTGCAGTAGCTCGAACAAACCCGAAGGCGGTTCTGGCAGTTTCTGCGCGGTGAGGCCGAACCCCTCGCTCAAGCTGAGTGTCAAATGCATGTTTATCGTTTGAAAGGCGATCAATTGCACATGGCGCAATGGAGGCTAGATGACTGAGTTTCTGTGGCTTTCTCCTGAAGGTCTCGCGTACACATTAAGATCACCCCCCTATGAATTGGCTCGATCACATCAAATGGGACGACAAAGGCCTGGTGCCTGTTATCGCCCAAGAAAAAGACACTGGCGACGTGCTGATGTTCGCCTGGATGAACCGCGAGGCTTTGCAAAAAACGGCTGAGCTCAAGCGGGCGGTGTATTTCAGCCGTTCGCGCAACAAGCTGTGGTTCAAGGGTGAGGAGTCGGGCCATGTGCAGACAGTGCACGACATCCGGCTCGACTGCGACAATGACGTGGTGCTGCTCAAAATCACCCAGCTGGGGCATGAGCCGGGCATTGCGTGCCATACGGGCCGCCACAGTTGTTTTTTCCAAAGTCTGCAACCCGACGGCTGGCAGGCTGTGGACCCGGTCCTCAAAGACCCTGAAACCATTTACAAGTGAGCGCCCCAAAGCCTATGACCAACCAGGACATTCTTGACCGCCTTGCCGCGGTGGTCGAAAGCCGCAAAATAGCCAATGGCGGCGACCCCGAGAAAAGTTATGTGGCCCGCCTGCTGCACAAAGGGCCTGATGCCTTTTTGAAAAAAATCGGCGAAGAAGCCACCGAAACCGTGATGGCCGCCAAAGACGTGGACCATGGCGGGGACAAAGCCAAGCTGGTGGGCGAAGTGGCAGACTTGTGGTTCCACAGCATGATCGCACTGGCACACTATGGCCTGACGCCCGCTGATGTGGTCAACGAACTGGCCCGCCGAGAGGGCCTGAGTGGCCTCGAAGAAAAAGCCCTGCGCAAAGTGCAAGAGCGCGAACGATTGGGGGAATGAACCATGAATGACCAGGCCTTGGACGACAGCGCCCACACCATCAGCTGGGTCAGCTACATTCTGCACCTGATCGTGGCCGTGAGTGCGGTGATTCCCGGGGCGCAAATGGGTCCAGCCTTGCTGGTGGTGGCGCTCATCATCGATGCGGTCAAAAAAGGCGATGCCGTGGGATGGGAGCGCACGCATTTCAGCTATCGAATCCGCACGGTGATCTGGGCGGCCTTGCTGTACCTGGTGACTGCGCCGTTTTGGTTTTTCTTTGTCTTTCCGGGCTGGCTGGCCTGGGTGGCCACTTCCATCTGGTTTTTGTACCGCATTGTGTTGGGCATGGTGCGCCTGAATGCACAGCGACCTGTCACCGACTGACCCCTTTTTTTCATCCAAGTTAGCCATGAACGACGCCAACTGTATTTTTTGCAAAATCATCGCGGGCCAGATTCCCTCTCGCAAGGTCTATGAAGACGAGCAGGTGTTCGCCTTCCACGACATCGCGCCGTGGGCCCCCATCCATTTTTTGATCATCCCCAAGCTGCACATCCCTTCGATGGCGCAGCTGGCCCCCGAGCACGCTGCTTTGATGGGGCACATGATGACGCTTGCCCCCAAGCTGGCTTTGCAAGAGGGCTGCAACCCTTATCCGGATGGCGGCTTCCGCATTGTGGTCAACAGTGGGTCAGAGGGCGGTCAAGAGGTGCACCACTTGCACATGCACGTCATGGGCGGCCCTCGGCCATGGTTGCGCGGATGAAACTCGCGATTGTCATCAAATCCTTGTTTAATCAAGGCAGTTTTTCTGAGAGGGCTACAGCCCTTAGAATTCAACAACTAGTTTAGGAGATTTTCATGGGTACTTTTTCCATTTGGCACTGGCTGATCGTGCTGCTGATCGTGGTCATGGTGTTCGGCACCAAAAAGCTCAGGAATTTGGGCTCTGACATGGGTGGCGCTGTCAAAGGCTTCAAAGACGGCATGAAGGAAGGCGGCGTCAAGCCTGAGGATGAAACGGCGCCTGTGGCCGCCCAGGTCACAGCTTCAACCACGGCTCCAGCTGAAAAGACCACCATCGACGTTGAAGCCAAGACCAAGTCTTGATGGTTGAACTACTGAGCGCTGCACTGTGCTGGACTTAAGTTTTTCGAAAATGGCCCTCATCGGGGTGGTGGCGTTGATCGTTATCGGTCCTGAGAAGTTGCCCAAAGTGGCCCGCACGCTCGGCGCTTTGCTGGGCAAAGCGCAGCGTTATGTTTCCGACGTCAAGGCCGAGGTCAACCGGTCCATGGACTTGGAAGAGCTAAAAAAAATGAAAGAAACCATGGAGACGGCGGCCCGCGATGTCGAGCAAACCGTTCAAACCACGGCTTCTGATTTTGAAAAAGATTGGGCTGAGACCACGGCGGGACTGAGCAACGATTTGCCTGCGATCGAGCCACCGCCGCCTTACTACGTTCGCCCAGACAAAAACTGGCGTCTTAAGCGGGGTGCCATGCCTCAGTGGTACAAAGCCCGCTCAGGTGTGCGCACGAAAGCACTGTCGGGCGCTGCTCGCGTGGCCCGTTACCGTCCCAAGCTCCTCAATTCACTGTGACGCGAACGCACCTCAGGTGCGTAAAGTCCTACCGACCCTGCCATGTCTGACACCCCTTCGCAGCCCGACGACGAACTCAAAGGTTCAGAACAACCTTTTGTGGCGCACCTGATCGAGTTGCGCGACCGCTTGATGTGGGCCGTAGCCGCCGTGGCCGTGGCCGCTGCGGTTCTGGCCATCTTTCCGGGCCCGGGTAATTTGTACGATATTTTGGCGGCGCCTTTGGTAGTGCATTTGCCCAAAGGTGCCACCTTGATCGCCACGTCGGTGATCTCGCCGTTCATGGTGCCGCTCAAGATTTTGCTGATGAGCGCCTTCCTCATCGCATTGCCGGTGGTCTTGTACCAAGTTTGGGGCTTCATTGCCCCTGGCCTTTACAGCCATGAGAAAAAGTTGGTCATGCCTTTGGTGGTGTCCAGCACCTTGTTGTTTTTCATTGGGGTGGCGTTTTGCTATTTCTTTGTGTTTGGCCAAGTGTTCAGCTTCATTCAGAGCTTTGCACCTAAAAGCATCACCGCAGCGCCTGACATCGAGGCTTATTTGAGCTTTGTGTTGTCCATGTTCCTGGCCTTTGGACTGGCCTTTGAAGTGCCTGTGGCCGTGGTGGTTTTGGCCCGCATGGGCGTGGTCACCGTGCAAAAGCTCAAAGATTTTCGGGGCTATTTTGTAGTGCTGGCTTTTGTGATCGCCGCTGTGGTCACGCCGCCCGATGTGGTGTCGCAACTGGCGCTGGCCATTCCCATGTGCCTGCTCTATGAATTGGGCATCTGGGCTGCGCAAATTTTCATCAAACACACACAGGCGCCTGAAGAATCCGACACGCCGGCCTGACCCGTTGTTGTGTAGGGAAACTCAGGAGCTGGGTCCTGGCGTGAATTATCGGCGCTGTTTGCTGGCTGCAGGGCGCTCAGCGGGTGTCAAGCGGAGGTTGACTTCGCCTTGGCGACGCCAAATGTTCACCTCAGCGGGTGCGCCAGGCTTCAAACTGGCCACCTGTGTCAACAATTCGGCCACATTGCGCACCGGTTGCCCCGCCACCTTGACGATCACATCGCCTGGGCGAATCCCCGCACTGGCCGCAGGGCCGTTTTTCAGCACGCCAGTGATGACCACGCCCGTTGGCATGCCCTGGCCTGCTGCGGGCAACTGGAAGGTTTGTGCCAGCTCCGCTGACAGGTCTTGAGGCTCCACCCCAATCCAGCCCCGAATCACTTTGCCCTTTTGCAGCAAGTCTTGCATGACCTGTTGCGCCGTAGAGATCGGAATGGCAAAACCAATGCCCATGTTGCCGCCCGAGCGGGAGTAGATGGCCGTGTTGATGCCCATCAAATGTCCGTTCACGTCGATCAGCGCCCCCCCTGAGTTCCCCGGATTGATGGCTGCATCGGTCTGGATGAAGTTTTCAAACGTGTTGATACCCAACTGACTTCGCCCCAGGGCGCTCACGATGCCCGAGGTCACGGTTTGGCCCACGCCGAAAGGGTTGCCAATCGCCAACACAACGTCGCCTACCTGCAAATTTTGGATTTGCCCCAAAACAATCACGGGCAGTTTGTCGAGCGTGATTTTCAACAAGGCCAAGTCGGTTTCAGGGTCGGTGCCGATGACTTTGGCTGTGGCTTTGCGCCCATCGGCCAGCACCACTTCGATGTCGTCCGCGTCTTCGATGACGTGGTTGTTGGTCAAGATGTGCCCTTCCGGGCTCACAATGACGCCGCTGCCCAAACCTGCCGGATTTTGTTCCTCTTGGTCGCCATGGAAGAATCGGAACCAGGGGTCTTGGCTTTGGGGACGCCGGTTCTTGGATTGGCTGGTGTTGATGCTGACCACTGCAGGTGATGCTTGGCGAGCCGGTGCACTCAGACTGCCTGCCGGTCGATTCAGGGCCGAACCCACGGGCGCTTGCAGCAAAGTCATACCGTCGGCCGAGCGCTTGGCACTTCGCAGCCATTCGGGCTGCAAAGTGGCCACCACAAACCAGATGGCCAGCAAGACGGTGACCCATTGAGAAAATAAAAGCCAATATCGTTTCATGTCTTGGATTGTGCTTGATTCGGGTCCGTCCGTGATGGAACGGCCTGCGCCACAATAGGGATTCAAGACAGAAAGCCACTGCCAATGACCCACGCCAAAATTTTGGGCCAAGCCTTTGATGCTTTGCTCGAGCCAGAAAAGTTCCGCGATTACGGCCCCAACGGCTTGCAGGTCGAAGGCGACCGAGACATCCAATTGTTGGTCAGCGGCGTGACCGCCAGCCGGGCCTTGATCGAAGCGTCCATTGCAGCACAAGCGGATGCCATTGTGGTGCACCATGGCCTGTTTTGGCGCGGCCAGGATGGGCGCGTCACAGGCTGGATGCGCGAGCGGCTGCGCTTGTTGCTGACCCATGGCATCCACCTGTTTGCTTACCATCTGCCTTTGGACGCCCATCCTGAATGGGGCAACAACGCCCAACTGGCGCGCGTGCTGGGTCTGCAAGCCGACGGTCGTTTTGGTGAGCAAAATCTGGGTTTTGTGGGGTCCTGCGCGCAAACCTGGTCTGGCCCGCAGGCGCTGGCAGACCATGTCGCTAGGCAGCTGGGCCGGGCCGTGACCTGTGTGGGTGGCGGTGATCGACCTGTGCGGCGCGTGGCGTGGTGCACGGGTGGCGCGCAGGGTTATTTTGAGGCGGCGATTGCCCAAGGTGTTGATGCGTTCATCACAGGAGAAATATCCGAGCCCCAAGCGCATTTAGCCCAAGAAACCGGAGTGGCATTTTTGGCTTGTGGTCACCATGCCACCGAGCGTTACGGCGCCCCGGCTTTGGCTGCGCATGTGGCGCAAAATCTGGGCCTTGAGCACCGTTTCATCGAGATCGACAACCCGGCCTGAACCTCTTTTGAAACCCCTGTGAATGACTTCCAACGCTGCATTGCCCATCCCCCTCATGTCCCGTTCCATCGCCATCACGCCGGGCGATCCTTGCGGTATCGGGCCTGAAATCGTGGCCCGCGCTTGGTGCCAAGCCCCCGAGCTCACACAAGGCTGTTTTGTCGCTGGCGATGTAGGTCTGATGCGACGGGCGATGGTGCTGTTGCACTCTGTGCCTGTTTACCCCGTGTGTGAAATTGAGACCCCTGCAGACGCTTTGCAAGTGCCGCCGCGATGCTTGCCTGTGCTCCAGGTCGTGCCTGTTGCCCCTGTTCTGCCTTGGGGGCAAGTCGATGCGCTTGCTGGGCAATTGGCGGGAGAGGCCGTGTTGTGGGCCACCCGTGCTGCTTTGCGTGGCGATGTGGCGGCAGTGGTCACTGCGCCCTTGCACAAAGAGGCTTTGCATGCCGCAGGCACGCCCTACAACCAATACCCTGGCCACACTGAATTGCTGCAAGCCGAGTCGGCGAGGTACATGGGCGTACCCACTGAGCAAATGCCTGTGCGCATGATGCTGGCCAATGACGAGTTGCGCACCGTGCTGGTGAGCA
The DNA here is from genome assembly GCF_945869175.1 of Limnohabitans sp. Rim8. Classification (GTDB taxonomy): domain Bacteria; phylum Pseudomonadota; class Gammaproteobacteria; order Burkholderiales; family Burkholderiaceae_C; genus Limnohabitans_A. Next base: position 32,838 of record NZ_CAMBNZ010000021.1, read on the forward strand.
TCCATGTGTCTTTGCGTCAAGCGCTAGAGGCCATCACACTGGAGCGCGTTTTGCAAACCCTGCGCATCACCGACGCTGCCTTGAGGCCATTGCTTGGGCGCAGACCACGCATGGCCTTGGCAGGAGTGAACCCGCATGCGGGAGAGGGTGGCATGTTTGGCCGCGAAGAAATCGACATCTTGCAGCCCTGTGTGGCCTTGGCTTTGCAAGAAGGTTTGGATGTACATGGCCCTTATGCCCCTGACACGGTGTTCATGCGTGCGCGACAACAAGCCGATGGCCGCCGAGAGTTTGATGTGGTGATCGCCATGTACCACGACCAAGGGCTGATCCCGGTCAAATACCTGGGCGTGGAGCAAGGGGTCAATGTGACGCTGGGGCTGCCGTTGATCCGAACCAGTCCTGACCATGGCACTGCCATGGACATTGCGGGTCAAGGCGTGGCCAATGCCAGCAGCCTGATCCAGGCCATTCGCATGGCCCGTCAAATGGTCAGTGGCACCCATTGACCTGGCCATGCCTTAGCCCTTCATTTTGGCCAGCCAAAGCTCAGTAATAGTTGGAAAAATCCAAGCCACCAAAAGCACGGCTGACCAAGGGCATCACCAAGTCGCCCACCACCGAGTCGACGATCTTGCCGAAAGCGCCGCCAATGATCACACCCACAGCCAGGTCGATGACATGGCCTTTTACTGCAAAAGATTTGAATTCCTCCAAAAAAGACATATCAGGCACTCCAAAATAAAAATAACATGGGCGATTCTGAATCAACACAGCCCAGTCAAGGGTCTTGTCAGTTATTTGTCTGCTTCTCTCCGTTAGAATCCCGGGTTGACCCTGATAACGACTCGCTAGAGGATTCCCATGAGTGACACCCCAGTCGACAGCAGCAAACGGACCTGGCTGATTGCCTCCGGTTGCGCAGGTGCCGTAGGCGCTGGCTTTGTGGCCACCCCCTTCGTCAGCAGCTTCCAACCCTCCGAACGAGCCAAGGCGGCTGGCGCGGCAGTAGAAGTGGATATTTCCGCTTTGAACCCGGGCGAAAA
>NZ_CAMBNZ010000022.1 GCF_945869175.1 Limnohabitans sp. Rim8
CCTTCGCCCTGGCGGTGTTCTTTTTGTTCAGCCGTGGCTTGCACCTGTCTGTGGAGTTCACCGGCGGCACTTTGATGGAGGTGAGCTACAGCCAACCCGCTGACCTGCAAAAGGTGCGCGGCACCGTGGCGACGCTTGGGTTCAGCGAAGTGCAGGTGCAAAACTTTGGCTCGGCTCGCGATGTGATGATCCGACTGCCCGCTCAAAAAGGGGTGAGTTCGGCCCAGCAAAGCGAAAAAGTCTTGTCGGCGCTGAAAGCCAACGACCCCGATGTGACCCTGCGCCGCACCGAGTTCGTAGGCCCGCAAGTGGGAGATGAGTTGGCCGAAGACGGCCTCAAAGCCCTGGCCTTTGTGGTGATCGGCATCATGATTTATCTGGCCATTCGCTTTGAGTGGAAGTTCGCCGTCTCGGCCATCATCGCCAACTTGCACGACGTGATCATCATCCTGGGCTTTTTTGCCTTCTTCCAGTGGGAGTTTTCGCTGGCGGTGCTGGCCGCGGTGTTGGCGGTGCTGGGTTACTCGGTGAACGAGTCGGTGGTGATTTTTGACCGGATCCGCGAGAACTTCCGCCGCTACCGCAAGATGAACACCGTGGAAATCATCGACAACGCGATCACCTCCACCATCAGCCGAACCATCATCACCCACGGCTCGACCCAGATCATGGTCTTGTCTATGCTGCTGTTTGGCGGCGAGACCCTGCACTATTTCGCCATGGCGCTGACGATTGGCATTTGCTTTGGCATTTACTCGTCGGTGTTTGTGGCCGCCGCCATCGCCATGTGGTTGGGCTTGCAGCGCGAAGATTTGATCAAGCCGCTCAAAAAAGACAACGACCCGAACGATGAAAATTCGGGCGCGGTCGTCTGACCGTCTGTGACCAGGAAAGGGCCACTTGTGGCCCTTTTTTGTGGCCCTGTTTCTTTCACGCCGAACCCAGTCGCTGAAACAGCCCCCCAGGCAAACGGCCCACTTGCCCGAGCAATTCCAGCTCCAGCAATTGGGCTTGCAGTTGGGCCGTGGGCAGTCCGCAGCGGGCTTGCAGCGCATCCAGGCTCACCGGGTCATGGCCGAGTGCGGTCAGCAGTTCGTCTTCGGGCAGGTCTGATGCAGTGGGCGACAAAGCCCGTGGCACCAGCGCCAAAGGCTCCGGCCATTGCAATTCCTCCAACACGTCTTGTGCAGACTCGACCAGTTTGGCACCTTGCTTGATGAGCAGGTGACAACCCTTGGACTGGGTGGCGTGGATCGAGCCCGGGATGGCCATCACGTCGCGGCCTTGCTCCAGCGCTTGTTTGGCGGTGATGAGGGAGCCCGACAGCAAGGCGGCTTCGACCACCAGCGTGGCTTGCGACAGGCCCGAGATCAGGCGGTTGCGGCGCGGGAAATTGGGGGCCAGGGGCGGCGTGCCCAAGGGGTACTCGCTGAGGATCACACCCCGCTGGGCAATCTGGTGGGCCAGATCGCGGTGCTGGCGCGGATAGACCCGATCGAGGCCTGTGCCCACCACGGCGATGGTGGGCAGCGTCGTGCCCGCTGCGCCGACAGCTGCCCCCAGCAAAGCCCCTTCATGGGCTGCACCATCGATCCCCAGGGCCAAACCCGAGGTGATGGTCAAACCGCTTGCGGCCAAGCTGCGAGCGAATTCGCGGGCATTGATGAGGCCTTGCGGGGTGGGGTTGCGGCTGCCCACCATGGCCACGCAGCGCCCCATGTCCAGCTGACGCAGCGCCGCAATCTGCCCCAAGGCGTAAAGCATCAGGGGTGGGTCGGGAATTTCGAGCAAGGCGGCAGGGTAGTCGGGGTCCCCTAAGGTGACCAGTGCGCGAGCAATCGCCGGTTCGGGTGAGGCTTGCAACCAAAGCCAGGTCTCATCGCTCAAGGCCTGCCAGCCCTGAGGTGCTTCCAGCAGGGCTTGGGCTTGCGGGGCCGAAACCATGTGGCGCAAGGCGGCTTCGGTTTGTTCAAAAATGGCTTCGGGCTTGCCAAATGCGGCCAGCAAACGCCTGGCCGCATCAGGCCCAATGCCAGGCGTGAGCGCAAGGCGCAACCAAGCGCCCAGTTCTTCCGGGGTCTTCACCATCATGTCTCCCTGTGCAGCCTTGTTGGCTGTCTGTGCAGGCAATTGTGGTCCAAAGCCGGGGTGTTGAACAGGGTGGGGTCCCCAGCAGGGTGGTGGTGTTGATGAAGCGCTGGACTTGCCGCACACCCGGTTGCTTGCCCTCCAATGCCTGTGCCGGCAGGTGCATCGGAAATTGGGGACAATAGACGCTTGATTTCTTCATTGTGTTGACGCCATGGCCTTGCTTCCGATCCTTTGCTACCCCGACCCCCGCCTCCACAAGGTGGCCAAACCCGTTCAAACCGTCGATAGCCGTGTGCACGCTTTGATCGACGACATGTTGGAAACCATGTACGAAGCCAGTGGCATTGGCTTGGCGGCCACCCAGATCGACGTGCATGAGCGGCTGGTGGTGATTGACACCTCGGAAGAACGAAACCAGCCCTTGGTGCTGATCAACCCCGAGATCACCTGGATGGGTGAGGAGCGGGTCAAGGGTGAAGAAGGTTGCCTGTCGGTGCCGGGCATTTACGACGGCGTGGAGCGTGCCACCCGTGTGAAGGTCACCGCCCTCGACCGCGATGGCAGCAGCCTCAGCCTGGAGGCCGAAGGCATGTTGGCCATTTGCATTCAGCATGAGCTGGACCATTTGATGGGCAAGGTGTTTGTGGAATACCTCTCCCCCCTCAAGCAAGGCCGCATCAAGACCAAATTGGTCAAAGCCCAAAAAGCCGAGCGCTGAGCACGGCATGCGACTGATTTTTGCGGGCACGCCCGAATTCGCCCGCGAAGCCATGGTGGCCTTGCACGCGGCGGGACACGACATCGTGTTGGTGCTGACCCAGCCCGACCGCCCCGCCGGGCGTGGCATGAAGCTGCAAGCCTCCCCTGTCAAGCAGTGGGCTGCGGACCATGCGGTGCCCGTGGCCCAGCCGCGCAGCTTGCGACTGGACGGCAAGTACCCCGAAGACGCAGCGGCTGCCCGCGAGCTTTTGCGCGCTGCTCAGGCGGACGTCATGATCGTGGCCGCCTATGGCCTGATCTTGCCGCAGTGGACGCTGGACCTTCCGCCTCGTGGGTGCTTGAACATCCACGCTTCTCTTTTGCCGCGTTGGCGCGGTGCGGCGCCCATCCACCGGGCCATCGAGGCGGGGGACACCCAAACCGGCATCACCATCATGCAGATGGACGCGGGCCTTGACACCGGCGACATGCTGCTGCTGCGCCACGAGGCCATAGGACCGACCGACACCACCGCCACGTTGCACGACCGACTGGCGGCGCTGGGGGGCCAAGCCATTGTGCAAGCGCTGGCATCGCTCGATGCTTTGCCGCACGCGCCCCAGCCCAGCGAAGGGGTGAACTACGCCCACAAGATCGACAAGGCCGAAGCTGCACTCGACTGGTCCTTGAGCGCCGAGGCCCTGGCCCGGCGCATCCGTGCCTTTGACCCCTTCCCGGGCATGACCGTGCCTCTCACAACCGATACGTGTACCGAAAGCCTCAAGCTCTGGCATGCCGTGGCCGAGCCTTTGCCAAGCCCCGCCGAACCCGGCACGGTGGTGCACGCGGACGCCACAGGCGTGCGTGTGGCGTGTGGCCAAGGCCAGTTGTGCCTGACGCAATTGCAGCGACCCGGTGGCAAGCGGATGGGCGCTGCCGATTTCCTGCGTGGCTGTCCGCTGCAGGTGGGCCAAAGGCTGGTGGTGGCCTGATGTTTTTCCTCTCACGCCTTCACCGTCATCCCGCCTTCGTGCAAGGCATGCGCGAGGTATCACCCCAGTCGCCGGGCATCGCAGCCTGGGGCCTGATGACCGGTGTGGCCATGGTCAAGTCGGGCATGAGTGCGTTCGAAGCCGGCGCCATGACACTGCTGGTGTTCGCGGGCAGCTCACAGTTGGCGGCGATCCCGCTGATCGTGGCCGGTGCGCCTGCTTGGGTGATTTTGGCCACCGGTTTTTGCGTCAATTTGCGCTTTGTCGTGTTCAGCTTGCACCTGCGCCAGTTTTTGATCCACTTGCCGCGCTGGCAACGCATGTGCCACGGTTACCTGACGACCGACATCAGCTATGTTTTGTTCGTTCGCAAGTACGACCACCCGGCCGAGACCGCCGAGGGGCGTTTGGAGCAGGAAGCCTATTTGGCGGGCAATGACTTTTTGAACTGGTCGTCCTGGATGGTGGCCAGTTTTGTCGGTATCGCGCTGGCCAACCTGATTCCGCCCAGCTGGGGTCTGGGCTTTGCGGGCATTTTGTGCCTGCTGGGCATCCAGTGCTCGCTGGCCAGTTCGCGCATGCGCATTTTGTCGGGGGCGGTGGCTGCGGCGGCGGCGGTGGCCGCCTACAGCCTTCCGCTCAAGCTCAACATCGTGGTGGCGATTGCCGTGGCGGTGATCTTGTGCCTGACGGTAGAAAAATTGCGCCCTGACCCCGGAGTGTCGGCATGACCGCCCATTGGGGAGGCACCGACCTCTGGACCTTGGGCGTCATCGCCGGACTGGCACTGGTCACGGTGATCACCCGCAGTTTCTTTTTCATCTCGAGCCAAAGTTGGCAACTGCCGCACTGGGCGCAGCGCGGCTTGCAGTACGCGCCAATTGCAGCGATGTCGGCGGTGGTGATCCCGGAAATCATCACCGTGCAAGGTGAGCTGGTCAGCACCTGGCAAGACGCACGGCTGTTTTCGGCCGTGGTCGGCGCGGGTGTTTATTTTTGGCGTCGTGATGTGTTTTTAACCATCATCGCCGGCATGGCCGTGTATCTGCCTTTGCACTTGGGCTTGGGCTGGTAGTTCTGGGCCTTTGTGGCCTTGTTTGAGGTTCGTACCGCTGCAGGTGTCAGCCTCTGTCAGAGCAGGCTTTTAAAATCAGAAGCCAATATTTTCCTTAATCGAGTCCCCTTCATGAACGTCATCCGCTTTTCTGACCTGTGCGCCCAAGACCAAGTCCAAAACCAACGCGTGTTCATCCGCGCTGACTTGAACGTGCCACAAGCCGATGACGGCAGCATCACCGAAGACACCCGCATCCGCGCCAGCGTACCCTGCATCCAGATGGCCTTGGCCGCAGGGGCCGCCGTGATGGTGACCAGCCACCTGGGCCGCCCGACCGAGGGCGAGTTCAAACCCGAGGACTCGCTGGCCCCGGTGGCCAAGCGCCTGGGTGAGTTGCTTGGCCACCCTTTTGAAAATGGGGTGCCTTTGGTCGCCAATTGGGTGGACGGCGTGACCGTCGCCCCTCGCCAGGTGGTGTTGCTCGAGAACTGCCGCGTCAACCCCGGCGAGAAGAAAAACAACGAAGTGCTGGCCCGCAAGATGGCCGCGTTGTGCGACATCTACGTGAATGACGCCTTTGGCACCGCCCACCGCGCCGAAGGCACCACCTATGGCATCGCCCAGTTTGCGCCCATCGCTTGCGCGGGCCCCTTGCTGGCCGCCGAGATCGACGCCATCGGCAAGGCCTTGGCCAACCCGAAGCGCCCCTTGGCGGCCATCGTGGCAGGCAGCAAAGTCAGCACCAAGCTGACCATCTTGAAGAGCTTGTCGCAAAACGTGGACCAGCTGATTGTGGGCGGCGGCATTGCCAACACCTTCATGCTGGCGGCGGGATTGAAGATTGGCAAAAGCCTGGCCGAAGCCGACCTGGTGGACGAGGCCAAAGCGGTGATCGAGGCCATGAAGGCGCGTGGCGCTGAGGTGCCCATCCCGACCGATGTGGTGGTGGCCAAGACCTTTGCCGCCGACGCGGTGGCCACGGTGAAGAAAGCCACAGACGTGTCCGATGACGACATGATTTTGGACATTGGCCCCGAGACCGCGGCCAAACTGGCTGCCCAGCTCAAGCAGGCGGGCACGATTGTGTGGAACGGCCCGGTGGGCGTGTTCGAATTCGATCAGTTTGCCCATGGCACCCAAGTGATCGCCCAGGCGATTGCCGAATCCAGCGCCTTCAGCATTGCGGGCGGTGGCGACACGCTGGCGGCGATCGCCAAATACGGCATCGACCAGCAGATCGGCTACATCTCGACCGGTGGCGGCGCGTTTCTCGAAATCCTGGAGGGCAAGACTTTGCCTGCGTTCGAAATTTTGAGCCGACGCGCAGCAGCTTGATTGCGCCTTGGGGGCTTTACCCCAACAGGGCCATTTCCCAACAAAATGCCAACAAAAAACCCCGCAGTGCGGGGTTTTCTTTGAGGCATGAGACCCTGATCAGGCTTGGGCCGCAGCAGGCAAGTTGGCGCGCACCGGGCTGGTCATATTGCCTTTGAAGTCGGTCCAGCATTCGCGTGTGAAGTCGTACATCTTGCAGTTCTTGGCGGTCTCGAAGTACCACTTCCAAGAGAAGGGTTGCACGATGATGCGACCGGGCAGCATCTCTTCGAGTTTGGCTTGGGCTTGTTTCAAGCGGTACAAGGGGATGCTCATGTCCACATGGTGGGCGGTGTGTTCCATGATGTGGTGCATCAGCGCACCGATGTTGAAGGGAAAGGTCAGGTGCACGGTGGTCGACACAAACGGCGCGGCCTTGGTCCAGGCGGCCTTGTTGTCGTGCCAAGAGACCTTGACGTGGGTGTGGTGCACATAGACCACAAAGCCGATCATGCTGTTCCAAAAGAAAAAGGGCACGGCAAAGCCCAGCAGAATTGACAAAACAACCGACTGGCCGGTGTACAGCGCGGCGGCGGCGATCGTGGCGATCCAGAAGGCAGCAAACAAGCTGACCAGCAGGCTGTCCTTGAAGAAGATCGGACGGCGGGTGGGCATGTGGGTCTTGTTGGGGAAGAACTCGCGCTTCCACCAGATCTCCACCATGTAATACAAACCTGGCGCCCAGCCGCTGCGGTAAGCGCGTTCGAGCAGTTTTTGCATGGGGTTCAGGGCGTCAAATTCGGCGGCCGTCAGCGGCGTCCAGACAAAATCCACGCCTTTGAGGTTGGTGTAGCCGTGGTGGACCACGTTGTGGCCAGTGTCCCATAAGCTGTAAGGGGTGAGCGAGGGCAAAAAGGCGATGCGGCCCAAGACTTTGTTGAGTTCGCGGTGCGGCGTGAGGCTTTGGTGGCAGGCGTCGTGGCCAATGATGAACAGGCGGCCGATCACAAAACCTGCAGCCAATGCACACAGCACCTTGGCCCACATCGCATCCAGCGCGAGGGTGCCCGTGATGAGGCTGAAAAACAGAGCGTAGTCGAGGATCAAAAGCACAAAAGCCCTGAGGGTGCTGCGCTCGGACAAGGGGATCAGCCACTCGCGCAAGGTTTTGCGGTGTGGCAGCGGCTGGTCCAGGGCAATGGGCTGGTCTGTGGTCTGTGGAGTCAGTGCGGTCATAACGCTTTTCAATAACTTGTTTGGTGTTGAGTTTAGTCGCCTGCCATCATCCTTGGATGACAAGGATCAATTGAGGGGCCCCCAAGGGGGGGAATCGGTGGACAGCGGGTGTCTGGTTCGCCTCCCATGCTTGGCCGCTGGGGGTTTGTGTTGAGGGAACTGGCTCAAAAGAAACCGTCATGTAACCGATTTCGTGTGAAAATTGAAATCAAATTACATGGAGACCTCCGAATGCCCCGTCGCGCCACCAAGATTGTTGCCACTTTAGGCCCTGCTTCCAGCGATCCAGCCTTGCTGGAGGCCATGATTCGTGCGGGTGTGAACGTGGTGCGGCTGAACTTCAGCCACGGCAAAGCCCAGGACCACGTGGACCGGGCCCGTCTGGTGCGAGAAGCCTCGCAGCGGGCAGGCCGCGAAGTGGCCATCATGGCCGACTTGCAGGGCCCCAAAATCCGGGTGGGCAAGTTTGTTGACGGCAAAGTGATGCTCGAGCCCGGCATGCCGTTTGTGCTGGACGCCTCTCGCACCGAGTTGGGTGACTTGCAAGGCGTGGGCCTGGACTACAAAGAATTGCCACGCGACGTGAAGGCCGGCGATGTGCTCTTGCTCAACGATGGTCTGATCGTGCTCACGGTGAACGCTGTCAAGGGTGAGCAGGTGCACACCACCGTCAAGCTCGGCGGTGAGTTGTCCAACAACAAAGGCATCAACAAGCAAGGCGGTGGCTTGACGGCTCCCGCACTGACCGCCAAGGACATGGACGACATCAAGACCGCCATGAGCCTGTTGGCCGACTATGTGGCCGTGAGCTTCCCCAAAAACGCCACCGACATGGAAATGGCCCGCCAGCTGTGCAATGTGGCGGGTGCCGAATACGGCCACAAGCCGGGGCTGATCGCCAAGATCGAGCGCGCAGAAGCCATCCCGCACCTCGAAGCCATCCTCAAGGCCAGCGACGGCATCATGGTCGCCCGGGGTGATTTGGCTGTCGAAGTGGGCAATGCCGCAGTGCCTGCCCTGCAAAAACGCATGATCAAGTTGGCCAAGGTGCACGACAAGGTCGTCATCACCGCCACCCAGATGATGGAAAGCATGATCACCAACCCGGTGCCCACCCGTGCCGAGGTGTCTGACGTGGCCAACGCGGTGCTCGACGGCACCGATGCGGTGATGCTGAGCGCCGAAACCGCTGCGGGCAAATACCCGCTCGAAACCGTCGAAGAGATGGCCAAGATCTGCGAGGCGGCCGAAAGCGCCGAAGACGTGCAGCTCGACGCCGATTTCCGTGGCCAGTCGTTCAGCCGCATCGATCAGTCGATTGCCATGGGTGCTTTGTTCACCGCGCACCACCTGGGTGCCAAAGCCATTGTGGCCATGACCGAATCGGGCTCCACCGCCTTGTGGATGAGCCGCCACCGCGTGCACATTCCCATTTATGCGCTGACCACCAAGCTGACGTCCCAGCGCAAGATGGCGTTGTACCGCAACGTGCGTCCGTTGCTCATGGACACCAGCGCCGACCGCGACACCGCTTTGGCCGAGGCCGAAACCCACCTGAAAAACCGTGGCATCGTCGGCACGGGCGATGTCTACGCCATCACCTGCGGCGAGCCCATGGGTTCACCCGGGGGCACCAACATGCTGAAGATTTGCCAGGTCGCTTGAACCTGTGCAGCCCTGCGGGTCGGGGGCTTTCAGAGTTGCGTCAGGCCGAAACCTATAAAATCTAGGCCAGTGACAGACCGGGTACATCCCGGCACATCTGAATTTTCAACATCCCGGGAAATCACCACCATGGCACTCGTTTCAATGCGCGAGCTGCTGGACCATGCGGCCGTCAACGGTTATGGCATTCCAGCGTTCAACGTCAACAACCTCGAGCAAGTCCAGGCCGTCATGACCGCGGCCGATGAGGTCGGTGCGCCGGTCATCTTGCAGGCCAGCGCGGGTGCACGCAAATACGCGGGCGAACCCTTCATCAAGCATTTGATCCAAGCGGCCACCGAGCAGTGGCCCCATATTCCTCTGGTCATGCACCAAGACCATGGCCAAAGCCCGGCGGTGTGCCAAGGGGCGATCGATCTGGGCTTTTCGTCGGTGATGATGGATGGCTCTTTGCTGGAAGACGGCAAAACACCGGCTGACTTCGCTTACAACGTGGACGTGACCCGCCGCGTCGTCGAGATGGCGCACCTGCAAGGGGTGTCGGTCGAGGGCGAGTTGGGCTGTTTGGGCAATCTGGAAACGGGCGAAGCCGGTGAAGAAGATGGGATCGGTGCGGTGGGCAAGTTGGACCACAGCCAGATGCTGACCGACCCCGAAGAAGCTGCTCAGTTCGTCAAGGCGACAGGTCTGGACGCTTTGGCCATCGCCATTGGCACCAGCCACGGTGCTTACAAATTCAGCCGCAAGCCCACGGGCGATATCTTGGCCATCTCGCGTGTGAAAGAAATCCACACCCGCATCCCCAACACCCATTTGGTGATGCATGGCTCGTCCAGCGTGCCTCAAGAGCTGCTGGCCATGATCAACCAGTACGGTGGCCAAATGAAGCAAACCTTCGGCGTGCCTGTCGAAGAAATCCAGGAAGCCATCAAGCACGGTGTGCGCAAGATCAACATCGACACCGACATCCGCTTGGCCATGACGGCGGCGGTGCGCAAATTCCTGTTTGAAAACCCCGACAAGTTCGACGCCCGCGAATGGCTCAAGCCAGCCCGTGAAGCGGCCAAGCAAATTTGCAAACAACGCTACCTGGAGTTCGGTTGCGAAGGCCAAGCCCCCAAGATCAAGGGTGACAACCTGCAGGTCGTGGCCGCACGCTATGCAAGGGGCGAATTGGCGCAAGTGGTGAACTGAGCCTGCGATGATTGAGCCGAAAGGCCCGTTGCCTGTTCAACGGGCCTTTTTCTTTTTCCTGATGCTTGATTGTTTGCCATGACCTCTGCCCTTCACACCTCTGCCCTGACTTCTTTGCCCCTGCTGGCCCGCGGCAAGGTGCGCGACAACTACGCGGTGGGCGAAGACCGCATCCTGATGGTGGCGTCCGACCGCATCAGCGCGTTTGACGTCATCATGGGCGAGCCCATTCCTGGCAAAGGCGTGTTGCTCACGCAAATGGCCTTGTTCTGGTTTGACCAACTCGGACCCCAAGGCCTCAACATTTGCCCGATCCACCTCACGGGCGATGCCCCTGAAAGCGTGGTGAGCGCCGAAGAAGTGCCTCAGGTCACGGGCCGCTCCATGCTGGTCAAGCGTTTGAAGCCCATTCCGGTTGAGGCGGTGGTGCGGGGTTATTTGGCCGGCAGTGGTTGGAAGGAATACCAGGACCACCAGGCCGTGTGCGGTGTGCAATTGCCTGTAGGTCTGAAAAACGCCAGCCGCTTGCCTGAGCCCATTTACACACCAGCGGCCAAGGCCGCAGTGGGTGAGCATGACGAAAACATCACGTTTGAGCAAACGGTGGAGATGATCGGTGCCGATCTGGCCAGCCGCATTCGTGACATCAGCATCCAGTTGTACAAGGCCGCACGGGACATCGCGGCCTCCAAAGGCATCATCATCGCCGACACCAAGTTCGAGTTTGGTTTGGACACCGACGGCACACTGGTGTTGATGGACGAGGTGTTGACGCCCGATTCTTCCCGTTACTGGCCTGCCGCCAGTTATGTGGAGGGGGCCAATCCGCCCAGCTACGACAAACAGTTTTTGCGCGACTGGCTCGAAACCGCTCAGGTCAAAGGCAAGCCTTGGGACAAAACGCCGCCTGCGCCCCGCTTGCCGCGCGAGGTGATCGAGAACACCTCAGCCAAGTACGAAGAAGCCATGAAAAAGCTGATGGCCTGAGTTGGGGCCTGAGCCCATCCGGCGTTCAGACGACAAAAAGGCGCTGCATGGCAGCGCCTTGGGCATTGGGGATGGGGTGAATCAGCCAGCGAAGGCCAGCAGGGTCATCGCGTCCATGAGCCAGGTGGTGCTGGCGACCAGCATGCTGGCGCTGGCCATTTTTCGGCCCCTTGGGTGAATTGCAGCCCCCCAGAAGGCGAACAGGCACGTCAATTCCAAGCTGCCCCTGAGCCAGAAGTAACGGCTGCTGCCCACCAAGCTGGCGGCTTCGGGGCTGATGAGCACCATATAGAGAAAAACGCCTTTGACCAGCCAGAGGGCAGCCCCGATATGCACAAGGTGTTGCCAGAGGCTGGCACCTGAAAGCGCAGCTCGCACTGGCGTGTTGCCGAGCAAGCATTGCAGCTCTTCAGGGGTGATCAGGGGTTCGGTGCGGGCCATGTTTAAAATGAATCACAAAGTGGTGCTTAAATTTTAGACTTGCTCACCCCTGAGGTGCAATTGAAATCTGCCCAAATGACGGTAAATCCGTAAGTGTCTGTAACGACAAGTATTACAAAAACAAAGAAATTATCGTTTTTGATGATTCAAAATAGAGAATGAATCCTTCAGACTGTCCCCGGCCCATGAAAAAGGCCCGCCGATCTTGCGGCTCTGTGCAAGATCGGCGGGCCCAAGAGGTCCTTTCAGGATCTCAGTTGAGCATCATGCTCAGCTTGCGCCGGTAGCTGGAAATCATGGCCATGTGCGGGTCTTCTTGCATGGCGGCTTTGCCCATCAGCTCTATGCCGCCCGCAGATTTGCCGCTGGCGTCTGGCGTTTTGGGCTTGGGCGGTGTCATCAACTCCAGCAGGGCCACAAAGGTTTTGCGCGGGGCTTCCTCGTCCCACTTCTTGTCACGCATGATGATCTCCAGCAACTCATCCATCGCCGCTTCCCAATGGCCCATGGCGATCAACAGGCGGCTTTTGGCAAAACGGGCGTCAAAGTCTCGTTTGTTCTGGTCGATCAAGGCGTCAAACTGGGCCAAGTCCCATTGGCCGCGGGGGTCGGTGCTTACAAATTCCAGGGCCTTGAGCCACTGGGTTTGGGCTTCAAACCGCAAGGGCACGGGGATGCGGGCCATGGCCGGTGCCAGCAAGGCGGTGGCTTCTGCCAATTCGCCCAGGCCGATCAGCAGTTTGACCAGGTCGAATCGGGCGTCGTCGTTGCCGGGGTCGGTGGCCAGGGCTTGTTCCAAGGCGGCACGGGCGCTGTTTTCGTCTCCGGCTTGCAAGTGCTCTTGTGCCTCCAGCGCCGCAGCTTGTGCCTGCAAGGTTTCAACCGCTGGCAGGTGCTTGTCCAGAAATTGCTTGACCTGACCTTCGGGCAAAGCCCCCATGAAACCGTCGACGGGCTGGCCATTTTGGAGCAAAACGCAGGTGGGAAGACTTTTGATGCCAAAGGCTTGGGCCAGCTGTTGCTCTTCATCGGCGTTGATTTTGACCAGCTTGAAACGGCCTTCGTAAGCGACCTCCACCTTTTCGAGGACAGGGCCCAGCGATTTGCAGGGACCGCACCAAGCGGCCCAAAAGTCCACCAAGACGGGCGTGGTCATGGAGGCTTGGATGACCTCGGCTTCAAAGTTTTGTATCGTGACGTCCATCATGTTGGGCAGGGTTCCGGGTTGTGTTTCAGTTCCGTGCGGACCGAAACCTTAAAATTCGACATTGATCACGAAAAGCACCCAATGACTCATGCGCTCATCGGCGTCGTCATGGGTTCCAGCTCCGACTGGGACACCATGCAGCACGCAGTCCAGATTCTCCAACAGTTTGGTGTTGCTCACGACGCCCGCGTGGTTTCGGCCCACAGAATGCCGGACGATATGTTCACTTACGCAGAGACCGCCGCTGCGAGAGGCTTGCGGGCCATCATTGCGGGGGCGGGCGGCGCAGCCCACCTGCCGGGCATGCTTGCGGCCAAAACCGTGGTGCCGGTGCTGGGCGTGCCCGTGCAGACCAAGGCCTTGTCGGGGATGGATTCCCTGCACAGCATCGTTCAAATGCCCAAGGGCGTGCCGGTGGCGACTTTTGCCATTGGTGCTGCGGGCGCGGCCAATGCGGCCCTGTTTGCGGTGGCCATGCTGGCCAACCACGACGCTGCGTTGCGTCAAAAACTCGAAGCGTTTCGCGCCGAACAAACCGCTGCGGCACGCGCCATGACTTTGCCACCCGTGGGCGGCGCATGAGCCGCGCCATTTTGCCGGGGTCCAATGTCCATGGTCAGATGGCCACCTTGGGCGTGATGGGCGGTGGCCAGCTGGGGCGCATGTTCGTGCACGCGGCGCAAACCATGGGTTACTTCACGGTGGTGCTTGACCCTGATGCTGCCAGCCCCGCCGGTCTGGTGAGCCACCACCACATCCAGACGGACTACCTCGACGAGCAAGGGCTGGCCCAGCTGGTGCAACGCTGCGCGGCCATCACCACCGAATTTGAAAACGTGCCCGCACCGGCCTTGCTGAGGCTGGGTGCCCACCGCCCGGTGGCCCCAGCTTCGCAAGCCGTGGCCATCGCGCAAGACCGCGCCGCCGAGAAAGCCCACTTTGTGCGCTGTGGTGTGCCGGTTGCGCCGCATGCCGTCATCGAAACCGCTGAGCAGTTGAACGGCGTCACGGCGGATTTGCTGCCCGGCATCCTGAAAACGTCCCGCATGGGTTACGACGGCAAGGGCCAGATCCGCGTCAACACCCGCGAAGCGCTGGGGGCCGCATGGGCTGAGTTGAAGGGCGTGCCCTGCGTGCTCGAAAAAATGCTGTCCTTGCAGGCCGAGTGTTCGGTCATTGTGGCGCGAGGGGCCGACGGGCAGATGGTGAATTTTCCGGTGCAGCTGAACCTGCACCGCGAAGGTATTTTGGCCGTGACCAGCGTGTACGAAGGCGCAGTGCCTGCCGAGGTGGCCGCCCAAGCTGTCGCTGCGACACGCGCGATTGCCGAAGGCCTTCACTATGTGGGCGTGCTCTGCGTGGAGTTTTTCATGCTCGAAGGCGGTCAGCTGGTGGTCAACGAAATGGCCCCCCGCCCGCACAACAGCGGCCACTACACCCTGAACGCTTGCGACCAGTCGCAGTTCGAACTGCAGGTGCGCACCTTGGCGGGTTTGCCACTGACGCAACCGCGCCAACACTCGCCGTCGATCATGCTCAATTTGCTGGGCGATTTGTGGACCGCAGACGCCAGCCCCGCGTGGGACAAGGTGCTGGCGCTGCCTGGCACCCATTTGCACCTGTATGGCAAGTTGTCGGCCCGCCCCGGCCGCAAGATGGGCCACCTGAACATCACCGGTGACACGCCAGAGGCTGTGCGGGCCACCGCCTTGCTGGCGGCCGCGCTGCTGGGCATGGCCGCTTTTTAAAGACCCCTCATGATCCTGAACGCTTCGGAAGCCGCCATCGTGCAGGCGGCGCAAGCTTTGCGAGACGGCCTGTTGGTCGGACTGCCCACCGAGACCGTTTATGGCTTGGCGGCCAACGCCACCGACGACGCGGCCGTGGCGCAAATTTTTGTGGCCAAAGGTCGCCCCGCCGAGCATCCACTGATCGTGCATGTGGCCAGCGAGGAACAAGTGCCCTTGTTTGCAGCGCAGGTGCCTGAGTTTGCGCAAGCGTTGATGGCCGCTTTTTGGCCCGGCCCACTCACCTTGATCTTGCCGCGCCTACCCGGTGTGGCCACCGCTTCGGCCGGAGGGCAAGGCTCCATCGGTTTGCGCTGCCCTTCTCACCCCGTGGCGCAAGCATTGCTTCAGACTTGCCTGGCGCTGGGCGTGCTGGGCGTTTCGGCCCCCAGTGCCAACCGCTTTGGTCGCGTCAGCCCGACCACGGCGGCGCATGTGCAGTCTGAGTTGGGCGCCGATTTGTTGATTCTGGACGGCGGTGACTGCGCTGTGGGCATCGAGTCCACCATCATCGACTGCACACGCGGCGAGCCGGTGCTGCTGCGCCCGGGGCACATCACGCGGGCACAAATTGAAACCGCTTGTGGACGAACGGTGTGGGGCAAAGATGCCCCACACGATGTGCTGGGTCAAGCCGCGCCACGCGCCTCGGGCACGCTCGAATCGCACTATGCGCCCCGCGCCAAAGTGCGCCTGATGACGGCATCTGACATCGTCCACAAATTGCAAGCACTGGGGCCACACGCCAACAACCTGGGGTTGTGGTCGGCCGAGCGTCCGACGGCTGATGAAGGCCTGGGCTCTGGTGTGCTGTGGCGTCAGCAAGCGGCCACAGCCGAGGAAGCTGCGCACGATGTGTTCAGTGTGCTGCGCGACCTGGATGCCCGTGGCGTGACGCAGATTTGGGTGCAACTGCCGCCCGACACGCCCGAGTGGGAGGGCGTGCGGGACAGGTTGCAGCGGGCCGCGGCTTGAGTCGACTTACTTCACCAAGTCGAACAGGCCTTTGGCTTGTGCGTGGCAGAACGGTGGCTCATAACTGCCATGGTAATTGCTGTAGTAGGTGACGGCATTGGCTGGGGTCACTGGGCCATGAGTGGCCGCAATGTAAGGATCCACATCCACAGAGCTCACGTTTTTCAGACCTTTGTCGTCAAATGCTTTTTTCATGACGGCTTGGTGTACAGCCGGTGGGACGGTAGGATCGCCACTGCCGCCACACAGCATGAGTTGGGACTTGGGGGTCCAGTCCAACAAGTCGTTCTTTTTTGCGGCCAGGAAAGTGGCGTTGTTGGGGTTGGTCAGAATATCGCTGCTGAACGCTGGCTGGAACAAGGCATCGCGGGCTTCGTTGGGTGTTTCGCCTTTCATGCCCGGCAACTTGCCACTGGTGACCAGTGTGGTGTAGTTCAACGTGGGGCTGGGCAAAAGCGACTCGATGTAATCCGAGTAGGGGGCTTTGAAGGCGGTTTTGACGTCGCTGTATAAGTTGCCATAAATTTTCTGCCAAGCGGTGACCAGGTAAGGCACAAAGAACTGATAACCCGCAATCGCATCGGGCAGTTTCATCGAACCCGACAGGTTGTAAGGTCCTGCCAAGTGTGCGCCCGCCACCACGTTGATCTCGGAGGACAAGCTCTTTTCAATCGCACGGTGCGCGGCCATGGAAGCGTGCCCCCCTTGCGAGTAGCCGGTCAGCATGACCTTGCCATTCAGGCTGGCCCCTTGCAAAGCCACGGCGTTGCGTGCGGCGCGAATCGAGTCAATCACCGAGGTGGCCTCGGAGTCTGCGTGCAGATAGGGGTGGAAGCTGTAGTTGGACTTGGCAAATCCCAAATAGTCGGTGGCCACCACGGCATAGCCTTGGCTGGCGTACATGGCTGCCAGCAGGAAAGTTTCGCTGTCAGCAGGGTTGGCCAGTGTGCGGGGTTTTTGGACATCGGTGCCTTTGGCATAAGCCACCAAAGGTGCAGCGGCCGTGCAGTCGGCGCCCGAAGGTAGCAACAAAACCCCTGAGGCATTGGAGCTCTCACCCTTGACCCCGGGGGTCACGTAATTGAGAGAAACGACCTTGACGTCACATTTGGCTTTGCCACTCAAACCCACCAGTGGCCCACCGTCGAACTGGGCTTTGGTCAGGGTGCCCAGCAAGACGGGCGTATCGATCAATGCGCCGTGCGGAGCCTCACTCCCACCGCAAGCGGCGAGGAGGGCTGCGCCCAGAATCGAGATGCCATATTTCATGGTTTTCATAGTTTTCATGGTTTGTCTCCATTGGAATTAAAAAAAGAACAAGCGTTCTTTTTTTACTTTAGTCCAGTGAACCGATTCAAACCATGGGGTATTCACCGATTTGTCATCGATATCAATTGAGCAATTACTCAGCGATAGCGCAGCTTCATCACCAAAATCATCAGTGCCAAGCTGGTGGTGATGGTGTTGGCGATGATGATGGGCCAAGCGGTCAGCAAAATGCCATAGACGAGCCAAAGTGCCACGCCCACTGTGAACAGGCTGTACATGCTCAAAGAAATACCGCTCACGTCGCGGGTGCGGAAGGTGTGCCAGGCTTGGGGCACAAAGCTGGCGGTGGTCAGGATGGCGGCCAAAGAGCCGACCCAGTCGATCAAGTTCATGGTGTGAGGGTGTGGGGAATGCGGGTGTCGCGCACGGTCCATTCCAGGAGTTGGTCAAGAGCCCCTCTGGCTTGATGGGCATTGGGGTGGTTCAAGACCGCCACCAGCGTGTAGCGTTGTCCGCTTTGTCCTTGCACATAGCCCGCGACCGAGACCACGTCGCGCAGCGAGCCGGTTTTGAGCCAGGCGTTCCCGATGACCGGAGACTGTGGGTGGCGGTCTTTGAGCCGGGCGGTGGTGCCATCCAAGCCGGCCAGCGACAAGGAGTTGACAAAGTGCTTGGCGTGCGGGCCTGCGTGGGCGGCTTGCAGCAGGGCCGTCAATGCGCGGGCTGTGCTGCGCTCTTGACGCGACAGGCCCGAGCCGTTCTCCATCACCGGCTCATCTGACCCGGTAAATCCGCTGCGCCACCATTGCGACAAGCGCAGTCGGGAGGCTTCAAAGCGGCCGGGGGCGCCCAGTTCACTGGACAGCGTCAGGTACAGCTGCTGGGCCATCACGTTGTTGGAGAACTTGTTGATGTCCTGGATGATATCGGACAGCGGCAAAGAAGGTGCTTCCACCAGCAACCGCGCTGATGGTGCAAGCGTGCCATAACGGACTTGCCCGGTGAGTTGTCCTCCAGCAGACAGCCACATCGCACGCATGACACGCGGCGCATAGTTGTCCGGATCGGGATAAGCCACGGGCCATGCCCGTTCCCCGCAGCGCAAGGGGTAGCTGCCTGCAAACTTCACTTGCAAGGGTTGGCTGAAGTCGGCTTGCAGTTGGCGTCGCCAGTCGTTGCAAGGAGCTTGCGTGGCGGGCAGTTGAGCCGTCACAGTCAAGCCTGCCAGTGGCGGCTCAAAGCGCACTTGGGCTTGTCCACTCGCGGCATCGGGTGTGAATGTGTAGACCACGGCCTTGAAGTTCAGCAGCAGGCCGTCTGGCGTCACGTTGTAGGGCCGCAGGGGCTCGTCGTCAAAGGGTTCGCTGCGCTCACGCACATCGAACACGCTGCGGTCGAGCACGATGTCGCCGCGCACCTCGCGCACACCTGCGGCTTGCACTTGGGCCAGCAGGTCTTGCAGGCGCTCCACGACCAGTTTGGGGTCACCGCTGCCGCGCACGATCAGGTGGCCCTGCAGCACGCCATCGCGCAGCGTGCCCTCGGTGTAGATGCGGTTGCGCCAGACATGGTCAGGCCCCAAGAGGCTGAGCCCGGCATAGGTGGTGAACAATTTGATGACCGAAGCCGGGTTCACGCTGGCATTCGCTTGGTGTGACAACTGGCGAGGTACGGTCGAGGCCGTGCTGTGGGGCAAGGGTGTGATGAGGACACTCAGGGCCGAAGGCGGCACTTGTGCTTGCTGAAGGGTTTGCAGCACTTGGCGCGGCAGTTTGCCGGATGTCAGGGTGTTGGTGGGTCTTGTGCCCTGGGTGTCTTGGGCTTTGGCAGGCCCAGCCAGCGCCATGCCTACTGTCAGAGCCAACCCCAGCCCCAGCAAGCCGCACAGCATAAAACTGGGCGGGGTGCGATCCTCCCAAAGCAACCGCCTAAGCGTTTGGGCAAGGGCGCAGGCGCCTGGGTGCGAAATGCAAGAGAACAACATCGTTGAAGTCTAACGGGGCGGATGGCGGTTGTGACTTACCGCTCGAAAGCGGGCAGCGGCCCCGTATGATTGAACCCATGCGATTTTCTTCAAAAACCGTGGGCCTGGCTTCTGCGGTCATCACGGTGCTCATCTGGACCGGTTTCATTGTCATTGCACGCGCTTCGGCCTCTCGGGGTTTGCTGCCTTTGGACATCGTTCTGGCCCGCATTTTGGGAGCCAGTGCTGTTTTGTTGCCTTGGGCTTGGTGGTGGATGCGCCCGGCGCGTCTTGCAGGCCAAGCCACCGGTTCCTTGGGCGGCCTGTCGCCCTTGCCCTTGGGCCCCACTTTGCAAGCGGGCTTTTTGGGCGGCTTGCTTTATGCGGTCTTGGCTTACAACGGCTTCTTTTTTGCCCCTGCCTCACATGCTTCGGTGTTGTTGCCCGGCAGTTTGCCCCTGTGGACCACGCTGCTGGCCTGGTTGGTGTTGCGCGAAAAAGTCTCTTCGGCGCGTGCGCTGGGCCTGAGTTGCATTGTGTTGGGCGATGTGTTAGTGGGCGGTGCGAGCTTGCTCATGGCCTTTGAAGGGGGCGAGGTTTGGAAAGGTGATTTGCTGTTCATGATCGCCGCCTGCTGTTGGGCGGGTTACAGCGTCACCGTGCGCCGCCATGGCTTGGACGCTGTGCGCGCCACCATGGCCATCACGGCGTTTGCATTTGTCACTTTTGTGCCGCTTTATCTGGGCTTGATCGGCTTGGGCGTGTTGCCCACCCACTTGACGCAAGTGCCTTGGACCGAAATCCTGTTCCAAGTGGTTTTTCAGGGCGTGGGCTCGGTGGTCATCTCGGGCATCACCTTCACGCAAATGGTGCGCCACTACGGCCCGGTGCGTTCGACCATGATCACGGCTTTGGTGCCCGGTTTGTCCGCATTGGGCGCGGTGTGGTTTTTGGGCGAACCCCTGCACTGGAATTTGTTGGCGGGGCTGGCTTTGGTGACCGGTGGCATTTTGTTTGGCGTCCGGCAGATGCCAAAGCCTGAACCCAAAACCGGGGCCCCAGCATGAGCGCCGATTCAAAACCGCGTTGGCTGGCCTTTGACACCAGCACCGATGCGATGTCCTTGGCCGTGGCGTGTGGTGAGCAAGTTTGGACCCAAACTTTGCCTGGTGGTGCACGAGCCTCCAGCGGTTTGATTCCGGCGGTGCTGGCCATGCTGGCCGAGGCCGACATGCCTTTGACCTCGCTCGACGCCATCGTTTTCGGGCGTGGGCCGGGCTCGTTCACGGGCTTGCGCACGGCCTGTGCCGTGGCGCAGGGCTTGGCTTTTGGCGCCAATTTGCCGGTCTTGCCCATCGACACCTTGCTGGCCGTGGCGGAAGAAGCCCGTTGGGTTCAGGTGCAAGCGGGCGTTCTGGCCCCCGATGCCGAATTGACCGTGCTGGCGCTGTTGGATGCCCGCATGGACGAGGTGTACAGCGCGGCTTACCACTGGCAGCCAGCGCAGGGCGAGGGTCACTGGCAAGTGGCAGCGCCCTTGCAGGTCACTGCCCCCGAAAATATCCCAAGCCCAGAATCGTTGCTCTTGGCACAGGGCCAAGCCGTGTTGCTGGCAGGCAATGCATTGGCGGCCTATGGTGAGCGTTTGTTGCCGACCAATCGGGCTGTGCCCTGGTGCGAGGCCTTGCCGACCGCCGCTGCACTTTTGCGCTTGGCGCCTGCCCTGTGGGCTCAGGGTTTGGCCGTGCCGGCCGATCAGGCCATGCCCCTGTACATCCGAGACAAGGTGGCCCACACCACCGCCGAGCGTGAGGTGATGAAGGCCCAGGCTTTGCATGACAAATCGCTGTTGGCGGGGACCGCCTTGTCCCCAGCCGCCAAACCGGCGTGATGTTGACCATGATGTCTGCCCAGCCCGCCGCCCGCATACCGCCTTCAGAGCCAGAG
The DNA here is from genome assembly GCF_945869175.1 of Limnohabitans sp. Rim8. GTDB lineage: Bacteria > Pseudomonadota > Gammaproteobacteria > Burkholderiales > Burkholderiaceae_C > Limnohabitans_A. Next base: position 20,825 of record NZ_CAMBNZ010000022.1, read on the forward strand.
CGCAACCGCGTCAACTTGGCGGCCATGACGCACGAGGACCTGGATGCGGTGCTCGCCATTGAGCAGAGCGCTTACAGCCACCCCTGGACGCGGGGCAACTTCAGCGATTCGCTCAACCCCCTCTTTGATGCCCAATGCCTCTGGCTGGATGGCGAGTTGTTGGGCTACTTTCTGGCCATGCGTGGGTTTGAAGAAATGCATTTGCTCAACATCACCGTGGCGCCTGCCCGCCAAGGGCAAGGTTGGGGCCGCATGATGCTGGACGCCTTGTCCTTGTGGTCACGCCATGAAGGCGCGCAATGGCTGTGGCTGGAGGTGCGCCAAAGCAATCTGCGGGCACTGAAGGTCTACGAGCGCTACGGCTTCAAGCAGATCAGTATCCGCAAGGATTACTATCCTGCAGGCCGCCAGCAGCGTGAGCACGCGGTGGTGATGAGTTTGAAACTGTGAGCCTGAACATGAGCGACCCTACCCGATTTGACTTGGACGACCGCCAACGCGCCATGCTGGCCGAGATGGGTGTGCGCGTGTGGTGGCCCAAGCGGACGGCCAACGGCGCGACCGACGAACAAACCCAAGTCCAGGCACTTGTCGAGGCAGCCACCGTGACGGCCATGGCAACGCCAGCACTGCCACCAGCCGCTCCAGCGCCCAAGCCAGCATTTGTGCCCTTGCCTGCGGCTGAGGTGTTGGCAGCAAAGCCTTTGACCCAGGGCGTGGAGCAAATGGATTGGGCCACACTCCAAGACACCGTGGCCACTTGCCAAGCGTGTGATTTGTGCGCGCACCGCCAGCAAGCGGTGTTCGGTGTGGGGGATGTGCACGCCGATTGGATGGTCATTGGCGACCCGCAAGTTGAAGCCGATGGCCAACACGGCGAGCCTTTTGTCGGCCAAGCCAAGCCCTTGCTCGACAACATGCTCAAGGCGGTCGGTTTAAGTCGCGACACGAACGGCGAAGGGGGTGTTTACATCACCAGCAGCCTCAAATGCCGCCTGCCCGGCAGCCGCAACCCCAGCCCGCAAGAGCTGGCGACTTGCACACCCTACTTGGCACGTCAAGTGGCTCTGGTCAAGCCCAAAGTGATGGTGGTGATGGGGCGGTTTTCGATCCAAGCCGTGCTGCAATCGAGCGAGCCGCTGGGCAAGCTGCGCGGCCAAGTGCACACTTTTCAAGGCGTGCCCGTGGTGGTGACTTACCACCCGGATGCGCTGCTGCGCAACCTGCCCGACAAAGCCAAGGCTTGGGCTGACTTGGTGTTGGCGCTGAAAGTGGTGCGGGGGCAGTAAACCACGCTTGACCGGGTGTGTCGGGCCAGTCGCCGCCAAGTCAGCGATTGTTGTGGGGCTGCGCTACCATGCAACTCATGACCTTGAGCCGACAACAAATCACGCTGCTGATCACGCTGACTTTGGTCTGGGGCTTTAACTGGCCCATGCTCAAGTTGGGCGTGAACCACTACCCGCCTTTGTCCTTTCGCAGTTTGAGCATGTGGATGGGGTTGCCCTTTCTGGCCTTGCTGCTGTACGTCAAAAAGGTCCCCTTCAAGATTCCGAAGGCCGATTGGAAAGAGCTCTTCATTTTGACCGTCACCAACATGCTGGTCTGGCACGTTCTGATCATGCTGGCGGTGCAAAGCCTCTCCAGTGGCCGATCGGCCATCTTGGGCTACACCATGCCGATTTTTTCCGCCATGATCGGTGTCTTGGGGTTCGGGGCCGTTCTGCGCTGGCGGGGCTGGTTGGGCGTGGGGTGCGCGGCTTTTGGGGTGGTGCTGTTGCTTTGGCATGAATTGAGTGCCATCACTGGCAAACCACTGGGCGTGGTGCTGGGGCTGGTGGCTGCAGCGTTTTGGGGTTTGGGCACGCAGCAAATTCGCCACACCCGCATCCAGGCACCGACTTTGGCTCTGGTGTTCTGGATGACCTGCATGAGCAGCGTGCTCATGAGTGTTCTGGCTTTTGTTTTTGAGCGCGACATTTGGGGACCGCCGCCCGACATGGCCTGGGTTGCCATCGTGTACAACGCCTTTGGCGTGTTTGTGTTTGCTCAAGCTGCCTGGCTTTCGCTGGCGCGCAACTTGCCGCCGCTGGCCTCCACACTGAGTGTGATGTTCATTCCGGTGTTGGGCGTTTTCAGCGGGGCCTACTTCCTCAACGAAGACTTGCATTGGCAAGACTGGGCCGCCATCGTGCTGATCGTGCTGGCCATTGCTTCGGTGTTGTGGCCCGAGAGCAGACCCCCTGCACCGGCCCGTCAAGCGGCGGCCGATGCCTGATTGAGCATGAACCAAGACCTGACCCTGTTGAATGCCGCCGCCTTGCAGCAGGTTTATGCGCAAGGCCTCACCGACCCTGTGGCCGTCACCCATGCGCACCTGGTGCGCATCGCACAGCGCAACCCCGCACTTCAGGCCTTTGTGCATGTGTGTGAAGACTTGGCCTTGCAACAAGCCCAGGCCAGTGCGCAGCGCTGGGCCCATGGGCAGCCGCTGGGGCCGTTGGATGGTGTGACGATGGCCCTGAAGGACAACGTGGATGTGGTCGGCATGCCATGCACGGCGGGCACGGCTGCCTATGCACAGCGCATGCCAACGCAGGATGCACCGATCTACCAACGCCTGCGCGATGCCGGCATGGTCTTGCTGGGTAAGCTCAACATGCACGAAGCCGCCTTGGGGGCCACCACCGACAACCCCGTCTATGGCCGTTGCATGAACCCCTTGCGCGAGGGGTTCACGCCGGGCGGTTCGAGCGGTGGCTCTGCCGCTGCCCTGGCTGACCACCTGTGCACCATCGCTGTGGGCACCGACACCATGGGCTCGGTCCGTATACCGGCCGCTTATTGCGGCGTCATGGGCATGATCCCTACGCGCACGCGCATGGCCATGGACGGCATCGTGCCCCTGAGTCCCACCCTGGATGTGGCGGGTCCATTGGCCCGCAGCGGTCATGACCTCGCGCAAGCCATGGCTTGCTTATTGGGCATCAGCCGACCACCCGCTGCGCAAGGCGGCGCGTGGCGCGGTTTGCGCGTGGGTATCCTGCCGCAGACGAGTGAGGTGGAAATGGCGCCGGCTGTGCAGCAAGCCTGGCAGGCCACACAGCAGCGCCTGCAGTCGCAAGGTGCGCAGGTGCAAACCGTGCGCTGGCCCGACTGGTCCCCAAGCCGTCACCGTTTGCATGCCTTGCTCATGAGCGAGTGGGAGGGTGCGCAATATTGGCTCAATGCCTTGGGCCCCGAGTTGCCGGGCTTGAGTGCTGGCTTGCAGAAAATGCTGCGCTACGGTGCCCGGCTTGGCCCTGAAAAGCGGCAAGCCAGCCAGGCGGCGATCGACGGCTTGCGCGCGCAGGCTGGGGCGTTGTTGATGGGTATCGACGCCCTGCTCTTGCCCACCACGCCGCACACCAGTTTTGCCCACACGGAAGCTGCACCCGCCAGCCAGGCCGATTGGGCGTGCTTGGCCAATATGCTGGGAGCTCCCGCTTTGTCCTTTCCTTGCCCCACCGATGGTTTGCCGGTGTCGTGCCAGTTGCTGGCCGCACCCGGTCAGGACGAGCGCTTGCTCGCGCTGGCCTGTGCGCTCGACACGTTCTGGGATTGACGCCAGGTTTGCAAGCTGTCCCACAAAGGCCCCAAGGCCTGGGCCCTTGGCAGTGCCTGAACCAGACCGATGAGCTGCTCGGCCCGCGCCACACTCCAGCCACTGGCGTGCAGCAATTGCGCCGCTTTGGCCTGCACTTGGTCAGGACTTAAGGGGTTTTCCGGGTCGCCTAAAACGTTGACCACTTCACTGTTGTGGTGATGACCGTTGGCCATTTGCAGGTGCAACCGTGCACCAAAGCTTTGCGGGTAAGCTTGGTCCTGAGCAGGCCCGCACACCAGCGTGACCCTGCCGCGCAACGCGGCGCATAAAGGGTCTGCCAGGGCCGCTGGCGCGGTGGCCTCCAGCCCAAACCCGCCATGGCCCAAGGTCCAGGCCACACCATGCTGCAAACTGAACTTGCCTTGCAGGGCCGTTTGGGGATGGGGCTGGTCTGCAAATGACAGCGCCACGCCATAGGTCTCTAGGCGGATCTGGGCAATCTGATCGGGATCGATCCCTTGGTTGTGCAACTGCAGCGCACACTCGATGGCGGGGTGGACATGCCTGCAAGCGGGCCAAGGCTTGAAGCTGACCTCGTGCACACGCCAGGCGCGCTCGGCAGAGGTTTGCAGCATTGCTTGCGCCCGGAGCGCGTCAAGATTGCCTGCAGTGGCCTTCAACCAACCCAGAGGGCCTTCCAAGATGGACAAGGGGCCAGTCATGCCCGCCGCCGCCATGTCGGCCGCCACCAGGCCCGCTTGGGCGCTGTGGCCTGCGGCCATCTGCTTGGCCCAGCCCGGCTCGAGTCGGCATTGCCAGACGCCTGCAGACTGCATGCCGGCCAAGGCCAGGGCATGTTGCGTCTTTTGGGTGTCGAGCTTGAGCAAACGGGCGCAGGCCATGGCGCTGGCAAAGACACCCGTGGTGGCGGTGCTGTACCAGTGGGCGTAATGTGAGGGCCCACTGAGCAGTCCGAGCACGATCGCGGTTTCGTAGCCCACCACCAACGCATCGAGCAAAGCTTCTGCGCTGGCGTTTTCACGCTGGGCCATGGCCATCGCCGCTGGCACGACGGTGTCGCCCGGGTGCACCACGGCTTCGCGGTGCACATCGTCCAATTCGTTGCAACTGCCCAAGGCGCCATGCCAGCGGGCCGCTTCTGTGGCCTGCAAGCCAGGGTGACCACACACCCAAACGGGGCCGGGCGCTTGTGCTTTCGCCCATTGCCTCAACACCGCACCCAGTTCGGTCGTTTGCCCCAAGTGCGCGCAGCCCAGCCAGTCGATCAGGTGCAAGGCTGCGCGTTCACGGTCGGGCCCATGCACCGGTCTGCGCAAAGCCGCCACCAGCCATTCGCTCCACGGCGTTGGGGTGGTATCGCTCATCACCGGCCCTTGAAGCGGGGCGGCCTTTTTTCATTGAAGGCCAACACGCCTTCGCGCCGATCTTCACTGTCCACCAGCTGGTTGTAGGCCTCGATTTCAAACCGGAAAGCGGTGCGCAATTCCATTTGGCCACCGTAGCGGATGGACTTTTTGACCTGCCGTACCGACAGCGGGGCGTTGCGTGCCAGGGTTTGCGCTGTGCGCAGGGCCAAGCCCAAGAGCTGCTCGGGTTCGATGACCTGGTTGACCATGCCCCAATCCAGCGCCTGCTGGGCGGTGAAGGCTTGGCCCGTCATGATGAGTTCTTTGGCCCTGCGGTCACCGATGGCCCGAGGCAGGTTTTGCGTGCCGCCCATGCCGGGCATGATGCCCAGCGTGACCTCGGGCAAAGCAAAACGTGCGCTGCTGCTGGCGTAAATGAAATCGCAGCACAGGGCCAACTCCAGACCGCCGCCATAGGCGTGGCCATTGACGGCTGCGATCACGGGCAACGGTAAATCCACCAAGGCCCAGGACACACGCTCAAAAATTTCATGCTGGTGGGTCCATTGCGCACGCGTCATGCCATTGCGCTCTTTGAGGTCGCCCCCTGCACAGAAAATTTTCGGACCTGCGCCAGTCAACACCACACAGCGGACGCCGTGTGGATCGTCTGTCAGGCGCTGCCACAGGTCCAGCAGTTCCTGGCCCATGCGCGTGTTGATGGCGTTGCCCACATCGGGGCGGTTCAGGGTGACTTGCAGAACACCATCGGCGTGGTGTTCCAGCAGCAGTGTCTCTGGGGCTTGCAGCAGGTCCATGGACATCGAGGCCTTTGAATTTCAATTCGGAGCGTATTGCTGCCCACCGTCGACGTGCAGGACCGTGCCGCTCAGATAGCCACACACAGGGGATGAACAATGAACAGCCAAGCGTGCAATTTCGTCAGGTTCGGCCAAACGGCCAAACGGCAATTTCTGTGTCATCTCCAGCCAGCGCGATGCATCGCCGAGTTTGCTGGCCGCTTGTTGCTTGAGAACACCTTCAATGCGGTCGCTGCGGGTCGGGGAGGGGTTGATGCCGAACACACGCACACCCTTGCGCACACTGCCCCCACCAATGCCTTGCGTGAACGAGATCAACGCACCGTTGGCCGCAGAGCCACAGATGTATTCGTAACGCGATGCAGCCCCGGCCATGCCGATGATGTTGCAAATCACGCCTTGTCCGCGTGATTCCATCGCCCCCAAATAAAGTCGGGTGAGATTGATGTAGCTGAACAGTTTGAGCTCCCAAGAAGCACGCCACGCGTCTTCGGCGATGTCATGGATGCTGCCCCCCGGAATGGCGCCTGCGTTATTGACCAGGATGTCCGCCGAAGGAAACAGGTTGAACAAAGCGCGGTCTGAGCCAGGTTGCGACAAATCGATTTCTGCGACGGCAGGGGCAGGCAAGCCCGCCTTGGCAAAAGCGTCCAGAGCGGCGTCCAGGTTGCTGCGCTGACGCGACACCAGCACCGGTTGGGCACCTTCACGGGCAAAGTTCAAGGCAATGGCCAGACCGATGCCTTTGGAGCCACCGGTGACGATGACTTGTTTTTGATCGAGTTCGAGGTTCATGGCAGAGGCCTGCAAATGGGGCAAGGCGATGCACTGGCCCGGGTTTCAAAATCTAGGCAAAGGCTTGGTTTGCAAACCAAGCACGCCCCATCAAGCGCCAGGTGCGGGCACCTGTGCGGTGTACCAGTCGGCAATTTGCCCTCCGTTCATGAAGCACACCTGGGGCGACTTCATCAACAAGTCCAGCATGCGTTCAAAGCTGGCAAAGCGGTGGGGCACACCGATCAGGTGCGGGTGCAGCCCAATGGCCAACACGCGGGGGTGTGTGGCTGCTTCACGTTCAAACAAGGCCAGGGTACGTGCCAGGCGTTCGTACATCTCGTCGCTAGTGTGTTTTTCGATGGCGTAAACGATCGAGTCGTTGATTTCCAGGTTGTAGGGCAGGGCCAGCAAAGGGCCGTTGCGCGTTTGCATCCAACTGGGCACATCGTCCACCACCCAATCAAACACATAATCCACGCCCTGCTTTTTCAGCAACTCGGGCGTGTCGTGCGTTTCACGCAAACCGGGACTGAGCCACCCTCTGGGGCGCTGGCCCGTGAAGCGCTCGATCATGTCCAAGCTCATGGCGATCAGCGATTCTTCGGACTCACCTTGGTTGTGGTTCAGGCTTTTTTGGTGCACCCCGTGGCCAATGAATTCCCAGCTTGCATCGTGCATGGCTTGCGTGGCTTGGGGGTAAGCATTGATGACGCCCGCATTGAAACTGGTGGAGGCGGGCAGCCTCCGGTCCTGAATGGCCCGCAGGATGCGCGGCAGTCCAGCCCGCATGCCGTAGTCGGCCCAGCTGAAGTTGGGCACATCGGGCACCGTCTCTTTGCCGTGCGGTGGCGTGATGATGGTGCGCGGCATGCTCGACTCGAACTGCCAGTGCTCCACGTTCACCACCAAGTGCACCATGATGGCCCCACCAGGCGCAGCCTTGAGGGATGGGCCATCGTTGGAGAAGCGGTAAGGAATGCGGGGGTTGGCCATGTCAGTGTCGAATGAGGTTGAGGATGTCGAGCTTGAGCGATGCAAAGGTTTCGCTGGCCGTGTCGGCCACGGTGCGAGGACGTGCCAGGGGCACGTTGATCTTGGTTTGAATGCGACCCGGGCGGGCCGACATCACGTAAACCGTGCTGGCCAAAAAAATCGCTTCGTCGATGTCGTGCGTGACAAAGATGATGGTGGGCTTGAGCTGTTGCCACACATTGAGCAGCAGCTCCTGCATGGTCAAACGGGTTTGGGCATCCAGTGCACCAAAGGGCTCGTCCATCAGTAACACGCGTGAGCCCAGCGTCAGGATGCGTGCGATGCCCACGCGCTGGCGCATGCCGCCCGACAGTTGCACCGGCAAATGGTTCTTGAAATCGCTCAGGCCCACGATCTTGATCATTTCGTGGGCACGGTCTTCGTACTCGCTGCGCGCCATGCCCTGCACCTTGGGGCCGAAAATCACGTTGTCCCAGACACTCAGCCAGGGAAACAATGCGGCTTCCTGGAAAACCACGCCGCGGTCAGGACCAGGTGCGCTGACAACACCCCCATTGACCAACAACTGTCCCGCTGTGGGCTGCTCAAACCCAGCAATGAGGTTCAGCAAGGTGGATTTGCCGCAGCCTGAAGGCCCCAGCAAGGCCACCAACTCCCCTGGAGCGACCTGCAATTGGATGTCTTCCAGGGCCTTGACGGGCGTGCTGCCCGGGTAGGTCTTGTAAAGGTTTTTAATGGAAATATCGGACATGGTGTTTCTTAATGGCTTTGCAGCATGCGCCAGACCAAAACCCTGCTTTCAATGAAAACGATCAGGCGATCACTCAAAAAACCCATGATGCCGATCGACACCATGTCGGCCAGCACGATGTCCATGCGCCCCACGTAATAGGCGTCCCACAGCACGTAGCCCAGACCGGACTTGACGGCCACCATCTCGGAGACGATCACGGCCGTCCACGAAATGCCCAGACCAATGCGCAAGCCGGTGAAGATGGAGGGCATGGCCGCGGGCAGTACCACGCGGTACAGCAATTGCCTGCGACTGGCACCCATCATCAGGGCCGCGCGCACCAGGTTGCGCTCGACATCGCGCGCGCCTTGCGTGGTGTTGACCACAATCGCGTAAAAGCCGCCCAAAAAGATCAGGAAGATGGCCCCCATGTCCCGAATGCCGAACAGGGCAATCGAAAACGGCAACCAGGCCGTGATTGGGATCGGGCGCAAGCTCTGGATGAGTGGGTCAAACAGTTGCTGAACCAAACGGCTCCAACCGATCAGCAAACCCAAAGGGACACCGACCAGAGCCGCCAGGAAAAAGCCCTGCGCCACCCGCATCGAGGAGTACTGGACGTTGGACACCCAAGAGCCCAGATAAGGGTTCAGGCCCATGCCGGGTGAGCCAAAAATCCAGCCGTGCCAGCCTTCCAAAACCAGCACGGGGGTGGGCAGGATGCCGGCCATGCCTGGCTTGCTGCCGGCGATCTGCCAGATGACCAGAACCACCGCTGGCACCAACAGGCCAAGCACTGTCCGACGAAGGGTATCGAGAGAAGCGTTTGCCATGAAGGTGCTGCCTGATTATTTCTTGAGTTCCACGACCATCGAGTCGTCGTAAAGGGCGGCTGCTTCCTTGGTCACGTCTTTTTGCACAATGCCTTGCTTGAAGGCAGCTTCAGCCAAGCGCGAAACTTGTTCTTTGGTCAGCACGCCACCGAGCTTGATGATCTTGGCCGACTCTTTGGTCACATTGAGTGGCAAGCCGGTGTACTTGGAGTAAGCATCGGCAAACACATCCTTGTTCTTGCTCAGGGTTTCTTCGGCCTTGAGATAAGCCCAGAGGAAGCGGCGAACCAGTTCTTTCTTTTGTGTCATGGCTTCGCCAGAGGCGGCCAGCATGCCCAGCTCGGCGCCCACAGCACGCGATTGGCTGTACTCCAGTTTTTGCGAGAAGTAGGCATCGCCTTCTGCCACAGCCTGTGACTCAAAGGGCTCCCACAACACCATGGCATCGATGTCGCCGCGCTTCATCGCCTGCACAAAAGCGGTGCCGCCACCTTGCACGTTCACGGGGGTGAACGAGTTGTAGGGGATGTTTCTCTCGATCAAGGTCATGGCCCACTGGAACCAGACGGCTGAGCCAGGGGCAATGGCAATCTTCTTGCCTGCAATGTCGCCCCAGTCATCGATCTTCACGCCTTTGCGCACCACCAGGTATTTGGGCGAGCTGCCCACACCCGTCAGGCCCACCAGGTTTTTGCTGCCTTGCCCGGCCACGATGGCCAAGTCACCCGCGCCCACGGCCGACACATCGACCGAGTTGGACAGCAAGGCGGTGCGGGCATCGGCGTAGCGCACAAATTCTGCGCGCTTGACTTCGATGTTCATTTTCTTGAGTTCTTCTTCGACCAAGAGCATGGGTGAGAGGTGGCCCACTTTGACGTAGCCGACAGTCAATGTGGCTTTGTCTTTGAGGGGGGCGGGCGCCGGGCCCAGTGCCAAGGCTATGCCGGTCGAGACCGACAGCGCAAAGCCGATGAGGGAAGTCAAAAGTTTCATCTGAATACTCCTGGGTTGGTGGTTATTGACCGGTGAACTGAGGGGAACGCTTTTGTGCGAAAGCCAGTCTGCCTCCCGCATAATGGTTGCTTTTGAAAGACGCGTCGATGGCGGTTTTCACTGATGTCATGTCTTTTTCGTCTTCTGCCAGGGCCACCAAGGTTTTCTTGGGAGCCTGGATGGTCAAGGGCGCATTGTCTGCAATCTCATAGGCCAAGGCGGTGCAGTGGGCAAACACATCCTCAACCACTGCAAGGACCATGCCCATGGCCTGTGCGCTGGCGGCGTCATAGACGCGGGTGGTAAAGAAAGCCTCTGCTGTGGCCTGCGGCCCCAGTTTGTTCAAAATGCTTTGCATGTTCTCGCAGTCATAACCCAGGCCCATACAGGCCGCAGGCATGCGAAAACGCGAATGCGGTGTGGCGTAACGCATGTCACAGCTCAAGGCCAGGCCCAGCCCGCCGCCATAGCAAATACCACTGATGGCCGCGATCACCGGCACGCGGCAGCGAAATACCGATTGCTGGGTGCGTCTGACCATGTCGTTGTAATGGGCCACCGAGGCCGCCGAGTTGCGCTGTGTTTCGAACTCGCTGATGTTGGCGCCTGACACAAAGCACTTCTCGCCCGCGCCGCGCAACACACATACACGCACGCACCTCTGGGCGGCAGTCAATCTCCTCAAAGGCCGCCAGCAAGGCCGTCCACATGGACAGGCTCATCGCGTTGTGCCGGGTCACGTCGTCGATCGTGACCTGTGCCACATGGCCTTGCAGGTTCAGATCGATGCAGCCCTCGCTCATACAACGCCCCGGGCGTGAAAGCCTTCAATGTCCGCAGCCGAAAACCCCAGATCTTGCAACACCTCGTCGGTGTGTTCGCCCCAGCCGGGTGCCGGGGCCACCACCTTGGAGGGCGTGCGGCTGAGCACCACGGGTTGGGTGATGAAATGCATGTCCTTGCCAAACTGAGTGGGCAATGTGGTGGTGACCTGCAGGTGCTTGACCTGCTCATCTTCGAACACCTGCGGCACCGTGTAGACCGGCCCTGCAGGCACGCCGGCCTGGTTGAGCAACGAGACCCATTGGTGCACGGTTTTCTTTGGAAACTCTTGGGCGATCAACCGGTTCAGGCGCTCCCTGTTCTGTACACGCAGCGGCTCCGTCACAAACTCTGGGTCTTGGTACCAATCGGGTTTTTGCAGCACTTCGCAAAAGCGTTTCCAGTTGCCTTCGCCCGAAGCACCCAAATTGAAACAGCCATCGCTGGCCTCGAACAAGCCCATGGGCGAGCTGGTGGGGTGGTTGTTGCCCACTTGCACCGGCACATCGTTGTCGTTCAGGTAGCGCGCCATCTGGAAATCCATCATGGCAATTTGCGAATGCAGCAAGGAGCTTTGCACCCACTGGCCCTGGCCTGACGTCTCGCGTTCGATCAAGGCCACCAAAATGCCAATGGCGCAGTACAGCCCTGCGCTCAGGTCGGCCACAGCCAAGCCGGCCCGAATGGGGCCGTGCTCAGGCTCGCCCGTCACGCTCATCAACCCACCCATGCCCTGAATGATTTGGTCAAAGCCAGGTCGCCAGGCATAAGGACCATCCTGCCCAAAGCCGGAAATACTGGCCAAAATGATGCGCGGGTTGAGGGCCTTGAGCGACTGGTAATCCAGCCCCAGCCGGTCTTTCACATCTGGACGCCAGTTTTCCACCACCACATCGGCCTGGACAATCATGCACTTGAGGATGTCCATCGCGCCCTCTTTTTTGAGGTTGAGCGTCATCGACCGTTTGTTGCGGTTGATGTTCTGAAAATCCCCCCCCTTGCGGTTGGCGGCAAACATCGCTTCATTCGGGTCCACCCCTTCAGGGGGCTCCACGCGCACCACATCGGCACCAAAATCGGTCAAGATCCGCACGCAATTGGGGCCAGCGCGAACGCGGGACAAGTCGATGACTTTGAAGCGTGAAAGTGCAGGAGAAGCTTGAATTTTGGGCATAAATCAGGTGTCATGGGACTTTAAAAACAAAATTAATCCCCATAAATATATTTATAGTCCATAACTGTATGCAAAGCAATATGACAAAATATCGGTGTTTGCCCTTAGAAGAACCCCATGAAAGTCAGCGATCAAATCCGTTTGCACTTGGAAGAAGCCATTTCCAAAGGTGATTTGCTGCCTGGGGACCCGATCGATGAAGTGGCTTTGTCCGAGCGTTTTGGTGTATCTAAAACACCGATTCGCGAGGCGCTCATCCAGTTGCAGGCCCAAGGCTGGGTCGGCAACATGCCCCGGGGCGGCAGCACCGTGGCCAAGATGAATTTGCAGCAACTGCTTAGCCTCTGGGAGCTTTTGGCCGAACTGGAGGCTGTGGCGGTGCGACTGGCCTGCGAGCGCATGCCTGAGGAAGACCTGCAAAAGTTGTTTGTATTGCACGAAGAAAGCCGTTTGGTGGCCGGGGCCGAGGACCTGCAGGGTTGGCAAAAGCTCAATTTGGCGTTTCATGAGCTCATTTATCAAGGCACACGCAACCCGTTTTTACGGCAAGAAGTCTTGCGCATCCGTTTTCGCACAGGCGTTTACCGCCGCCACGCCTTCGGTGCCTTGGGCCGTTTGCAGGCCTCGTTTGAGCAGCATGAACTGATTGTTCAGGCGCTGCACGCGCGCGATGCCGATGCGGCCGTTGTGTCGATGCGTGACCACATGCGCCCAGGGCGGGATGCCAAAAGTTTGAACGACTTCATCCTCAATTTGCCCACAGATTTGCTGGCATCGCAGTGAAGCGCCGCGCGTGGGGTGCCGCTTAAAATCTTGCCATGACCTTTCTCGACATGCTGCGCGCCGCCGAGCGCCAAAACGGCTCCATGCTTTGCGT
>NZ_CAMBNZ010000023.1 GCF_945869175.1 Limnohabitans sp. Rim8
GACAACATGCAAGAGCTGGGTGAAGAGTTCGCCGAAGAACTCGATAAAGCCGAGTTCGAGATGGTGGCTTTTTAACTGACACTCCAGGCTTGGCGTGACCGATTCTTTTTTAGGCAAAGAAAACGAGGTCTTGGTTGAAAGCGAAAAGCTTCTGGCCGATTCCCCAGAACTTGTCACGCCTGAAACTTATGCAAAGCTCACAGCCGATTACGCTCGGTTGCTGAAAAATTTCTCGCGCATCATTCGTATCAGCGACAGGAATGAGCTGCGGCTTCAGTCCGTTTCAGATGAGCTGGAGATAGAGAAGAAAAAACTTGAAGGTGTAGCGGGTCAGTTGGCCAAGTATTTACCCCGGCAAATTTACGACTCCATCTTCAAAGGCGACCAATCGATTGAGATCAAAACCCAACGCAAGCTGCTCACGGTTTTTTTCTCAGACATTCAGGGTTTTACGCACATCTCATCGGTCATCCAGCCTGAGGTGCTAACTCACTACATGAATGCGTATTTCACCGAGATGTCGGATATCGCTGCCAAGCATGGTGGGACCATCGACAAGTACATCGGCGACGCCATGATGGTTTTTTTCGGTGATCCCGAAAGTCGTGGCCCTCAAGAGGACGCCCTGGCCTGTGTGCGCATGGCTTACGAAATGCAAGAGCGATTGGCTGAGTTGCACATCCAGTGGCAGCGAGAAGGTTTGCAACACCCCTTCATCACCCGAATAGGCATCAACACGGGCTACTGCAACGTAGGAAATTTTGGAAGCCACAGCCGCATGGCTTACACCATCTTGGGTGGCGAGGTCAATTTGGCGGCTCGCATCGAGGGCAAGTGTGAGCCCGGTGGGGTTTTGATCTCTCACGAGACTTATGCACAAGTCAAAGACTTTGTGGAAGTGTCCGAGCGAGATTTGTTAGAACTCAAAGGCATTGCCCTGCCCGTGAAAACCTATGCCGTCGTCAAAGTGAGCGACAGCAACCGCTCTCACACATCGGACTTGCGCCTCGACTTAAAAGGTTTGGACAAGATGGTCATCAAACCCGGCAACTTGTCCATGCCCGACCGTTTGAGCCTCGTGGCTCGTCTTCGCGATATGGCCAACACTTTAGAAGGAATCCAGTCCCATGATTGAGCAAAAAGTCCGATCCATCTTGCGCCAGCAAGAGGGCATCTTAGAAACCGAAAAATGCGGTGCCATCATCGCCAACTTCAGAAAAAACGATGACCTTCTGGTGGTGCCGGTTTTCAATGCAGACAAGCAAGCCATTGGCCTGATTGACCGGCAAGCCGCTTTGTCCACAGCCTCCAACCCCCTGCACTTTTCGGTCTATCAAAACCGAAGCGCCAAAATGCTGGTGCAAGAAGTCTTTCCTATCTTTGACATCGAAACCAGCATCGACGAGGTTTCGCAAAAAATGATGGAATTGGGCCTGTCACTGAGTACCGGTGGTTTTCTCATCACCGAAAGCGGGACGTATGCCGGCATCGGCATCAACACCGACATGCTCAACTACCTGGTCGAAGCCAACCACGCGAGGGCCGAAGCCCTGGCTGAATTGCACACCGAGATGATGGACAGCGTGAACTACGCCGGCCGCATCCAGTCCAGCTTGCTGCCCAACCGTGTTGCGCTGCAAGAAGGTTTGCGCTCTGTGGGTGTTTTGTGGGAGCCTCGCGACGTGGTCGGCGGTGACGTTTATTGGCGCACAGAAGAAGACTTTGAGGGTTCATTCACCTTGGCGCTGATCGATTGCACTGGCCATGGTGTGCCAGGATCGCTCATGTCCATGCTGGTCGTCAGCGTGCTCAACCGAATCTACTCCGAAAAGCCCGACATCGGACCGGGCGAAGCATTGGCCAAATTGGGCAACTTGGTTCGCACGGCGCTGAACCAAGACCGCGAAGACTGCCAGTCCAATGACGGTTTTGACGCCGGCTTGTGCAAAATCAACACCCAAAAGAAAACGGTTTCTTTCTCAGGGGCGCGCACCAACTGCTTCATCGTCCCCAAAGAAAACACCCCCATTGTCCGTTTGTTGGGTGAAAAACAAGCCTTGGGCTACCCCGGTCAAGTGCCTTACACGGCGTTGGAAGAATACGAGTTGCCTTTGGACAACTGCCAAACATTCTTCATGGCTTCCGATGGTGTGCTCGACCAACCCGGTGGTGACAACAGCCGCGCTTTCGGTCCTCGCCGCCTGTTGCAGCATTTGGAGTCACAACGCCATTTGGGTGCTGAGGCTTTGATGATGCAAACCAAAACAGTGGTGGACCAGTGGCGTGGTCTGGAAACCAGGCGCGATGACGTTTCAGCGTTGGCCTTTTCGGTTTAAGGCATTGGTCAGAAAGGGGTGACGGTCAAAGCGCTGCCTTTGACCTTCACCGGCGTCTTCAACCGCCGTCCACATCTTTCGTTTACCGGCCCAGCGCCAAGGTCATCATGGCCAACTCGACCTCTTTGGCGGCCTGTTTCAGGTGAGGGTTGCTGGACTCGCTGCCGGCGCGACCCACATCGAGATCGGCCTGAAAACCATCACGTTCTGGCCAGACGGCATTGAGCATGTCGAAGCCCGCCTCGGAAATGGTGGCTTCTGCCTCTTCCAGCAGCCGTTCAGACCGTCCTGTTTTGGACAAAACGAGCACGATTTTGTTGCTCACCGATCGCGTTTTGGCCAGTCTGCGGGCCAAAGCCAAGGTGGGGCGCAGATCGTCCATGGACGTGCCGGTGGGCAAAAAAACCACGTCACTTTCTTTGCTGACATCCTCGGTCAGTTCATCGGCCAGGCCTCGGGTATCCACCACCACAAGGTCGTAGTCTGTCACCGTCTTGCGCAATTTCTTCAAGCTTTTGAAAGCCCGCGCATCGATGTCGGGCTCGATCCCGTGGCGCAAGCGCATGGCGCTCCATTCCACACAGGTCAATTGCTCCAGATCAAAGTCACCGATCAACACCTTGTGCTGCTCGCGCGCAGCCGCCACAGCCAAGACACGGGCCAGGGTACTTTTCCCCACACCCCCCTTTTGCCCTACAAATGACGCAATCCGCATGGCCAAAATCCTCCATATAGTCCAGCTTCATTTCTTGTTTTTGGGTTTAACCAAGGACAGGGCTTGCTGTGCGGTGTCGAAGGTTTTGGCTTTCCCCATGTAGTAACGGTCAAGACGCCATTCTTGCAGGATGTCCATGGCCAACTGGAAATCGGACGAGTCCAACAGATAAAGGTCTTTGACCGCAAAGTCTACTTCTTCCACCAAAGACAAAATCAAGCGTGAAAAAATTTGAGCGGTTTGCTCTTGTGGATTTTGCTCAATGACCTGTCGAACTTTTTTGATGGCGCGCATGGACTGCTCTTTTTGATAAAAAAACCATTTTCAGGGTGACTGACCGGTCACATGTGAAAATTTTGTGAAAAATATGTGACCAACCCCACTGTGAACATCGCGACAATGCGTGATGAGCCCAGCGTTTCAACGTTTATCTACATCCTCCGACATTCATCACCGTGTCATCTCCAAAATAGACCATCTAAAGATGTCTACAGCCTGAGCACCCATGAAAACTGCGTTGAAAAAAGTCTTGATCGTCGGCAGCGCACCGGATGCCATCAGGGCTGCGGACTGGGACACCTCTTGTTTGAGTCACACGGTTGTGATCAACAACGCATGGATGGCCTGCCCTTCTTGGAATTGCTGGATCTACCCGGAAGACTTTCCAACGGACAGACACCCAGGGGTCGACGCGCTGCACGGTAAAAGCGTCGTCACAGCCCAAGAATTTGTACCGGTTCAAAACGCATTGGGTGGTTTTGTCTATGCAGGGGGCACCATGTCGTTCACTGCGGGCTATTGGGCACTTGGCGCGCTGAAACCCGATGTCATTGCCTACATCGGCTGCGACATGGTGTACGACAAACCTGGCGGTCAATCCACCCATTTTTACGGCACGGGCACAGCCGACCCTTTGCGTGCGGATGTCACCCTCCAAAGCCTTGAAGCCAAATCTTTGCGTTTTCAGGCAATGGCCCATCTGCAAGGCTGTTCGGTGCTCAATTTGTCAAGGCAACCGCGCTCAAGGCTTTTGGTTCCGCGTGTCGAATGGCAGGTGTTCGAAAGCATGACCCAAGCGCCCCGCCCACCATTGCTGAACGCACAGGCCGTTCAAAACGCACTGCAAGCCGAGTCTGCGCTGGGATACTGGGTCGAATCCGGCCGATATTGGGAAGAGACCGAGAAATTTGACAGCGCGAAACTGCGTGCCATCGATGAGCTTTGGCTGGCCACAGCTTGTGAAGTGGCTTGACTTCATTCACACCCATTGAACGAGCGGCCCCATGTCAGCACCCACCAAACCCCTTGTTCACCTCCAACCCGATTCCATTTTGGCGTCCGACGGGCTGCGCTACAAATTCAAAGGGGGAGGCTCCCCCTTTCAAGATTCTGCGAACATGTCGACGATGAGTTGCTTTCGCTGCGGACTTCACAAAGCACGGTCGCTGGGCACGTTCACGCGCTTGCTGAACCAACGCATGTTTTTGTGCCGGGACTGCACGCCCAAAGTCATCAAATCAACTCCTTGATTTTCGGCGCTGGATTCAGGTTGCGCCACCACTGTGGCCAAGGCAGCTGCTCAAGCCGCCGTCAAAGCCACTTGTTGCAAGTGGGCGTTGTAGTGGGCCAGATCGGGCACCACTTTGGCGGGCACTTTGGCCAGGTCGTCGTAACGGCGCAAGCGCACGGCTTCTGCGGCAAACGGCTGCATCATGAAGGCTTGGCCCTCGGCTTCGGTGAAAACACCGCCTTGCTGCTCGAGGCTGTGTTTTGATGCCGGGGACAAAGTCGCCCAATAGCAGGGCTCGATCAAGCACAGGTAGCGTTTGGCATCCACATGCAGTCGAATGGGCTCGAGCACAGCATCGGTGAACAGGCCACGCAAAAAGGGCAGCGCCATGAACTGGTGCAGATCATCCTGTTCGGTGTTGTGCTCTTTCGCCCCTTCTCGTTCAGCGGCCAACAGATGCCCCAAGTCGTGCAACAAAGAGGCCACCACGGTCTGTGGTGTTTCACCCGCTTTTTCGGCCAAATCCGCACACTGCAGTGCGTGCTCTAACTGGTTGATGGCTTCCATGCCGTATTGATTTTGGCCACGGCGCTCGAGCAGGGAAACCACTTCAGACAGGGTCAAGGACATGGTGCACCTCAAACAAAGAATTGACGAATCCGTGCAGACACCAAATCAATGACGCTCACAGTCACGATGATGATGAGCATCACAGCGCAGGTTTCGGCGTACTGGAAACCGCGAATGATTTCCCACAGCACCACACCAATGCCGCCTGCACCCACCATACCCACCACGGACGCAGAGCGCACATTGGACTCAAAACGGTACAGCGTGAAAGAAATCCAAAGTGGCATGACTTGCGGGATCACGCCGTACACAATTTCATGCATGGCCGATGCCCCGGTGGAGCGAATGCCTTCCACCGGTTGCGGGTCAATCGCCTCCACCGCTTCGGAAAACAACTTGGCCAAAATGCCCGCCGTGTGAATCCACAAGGCCAGCACCCCGGCAAACGGACCCAAGCCCACGGCCACCACAAACAACATGGCAAAGACCATCTCGTTGATGGCACGAAACGAATCCATCAAGCGGCGCACAGGTTGGTACACCCACCAAGGCACGATGTTCGAGGACGCCAACAGCGCCAAAGGCACCGCAGTCACCACGGCCAAGGCGGTGCCCCACAGTGCAATTTGCAAAGTGATGACCATCTCGTCCACATACATGCGCCACTGCCGGAAATTGGGCGGGAAAAACTCGGCCGCGTATTGGCTCATGTTGCCCGAATCACGGAACAACTCGGCCGGGCGCATGTCAGCACCTTGCGTGCGGCAGAACGCTCTTGTGCATTGAACCAGCCCATCACACCGCGCAGCCAGGGCATGGCGTGCAAGCGCCCTACCAGCACGTTGGTCAACACGGGCAAACGGTCCACCAAGTTGAACTGCTGGAACACAAATCCCACTTGCGAGCGAATGCTGCGGATGTCGCTGACGATGCGGCCTTCACGTTGGACGCACTGGCCATTGACTTCAATCACCGAGCCGGGCCCGGCATCGGCCACCAACAACCCGGCCACCATGCGCAGCAAGGTGGATTTGCCCGAACCGGATGCACCAATCAGTGCGACCATTTCGCCGTCGGCAATGTTCAGCTCAATGTCGCGCAACGCATGTTTGCCATTGGCAAAATGTTTGTTGAGGTTTTGAATGCGCAAAGCCATGTTGAATTCGAAAGATGTCTATACAAGCCGAGTCTGAGCATTCAATGTGACAGGCTTTTGACAGTCTCGGAAAGCTTGTGTGTCATGCCTTGAATAAACCAGGCAAGCCTGTGGCCAACCAAGGCACTGAAGCAATGGCCAAGGTGCCCAAGAAGATGGCCAGCAAAGCAGGCAAAACGGCCGCTGCCACCTCCCGCACGGGTTTGCCGAACATGGCCGCCGAAAAATAAATGTTCATGCCTGCAGGTGGGCACAAAAACCCCATCTCCATGGCCGCCAAGAACACAATGCCGAAATGCACCGGGTCAATGCCATAACTCATGGCCACTGGCAGCAGCAAAGGCACCAGCACCACAATGGCGGCGTAGATTTCCATGAGCGCGCCAGCGAGCAGCAAAAAGACCGTCAGTGCCAGCATGAACATGAACTTGTTGGGAATGGCCGTTTGCACAGCCTCAATGGCTGCATCCGGAATGCCGGCGTCGATCAGGTAATTGGTCAGCGCCAGGGCCATGCCCAAAATCAACAAAACACCGCCAATGATTTGGGTCGACTCGCTCAGGCATTTGCCCAGCAGGCGCCAGCCCAACTCACGGTGCGCCCAAGCTTGGGTCAAGATGGCATACAGGGCGGTGACGGCTGCGCTTTCGGTGGGTGTGGCCAAGCCACTGACCAAAGATCCGATGGCCACCACAGGCGCCAAAATCTCCCATTTGGCCGCCCAAGCCGCGGGCCAGAACTGCGGGGGGGTGGTCGCGCTTTGGGCTGGGGCTGGAACAGCTCCAGTGGCTATACCGTTCGCGGGCGCACGGCGCAAATAACCGCCAAAGACCAATAAAAACACCACCATCACCAGTGCCGGCACCAAGCCGGCCAGAAACATGGTGTTGATGGGCACGCGGGCGATGATGGCGTACATGATGAGCGGCACCGAAGGCGCCAGCAACACCCCCAGTGCACTGGCACTGGTGACCAAGCTGATGCCGCGCCCTTCTGGGTAGCCCGCGTTGCGCAGCAAAGGCAGAAGCAAGCCGCCCAGGGCCAAGATGGTCACGCCACTGCCCCCCGTGAAAGCCGTGAAACAAGAGCACAGCAAGGCTGTGGCCACCACCGTGCCCGTGGTGCCTTGTCCCATGAGCGCCACGAACAAGTGCCCCAAGCGTTGGGCCGCACCAGTGCGCGCAAAAACCAAACCCGCCAAGGTGAACAAGGGCAATGCTGGCAAGGAAGGGTTCACGGTGATCTGGTAATGCGACAATGCCACCGTAGCCAAGGGCATGCCGTCTTGCCAAAACAAAGCCAAAGCCAGGCCGCCCAAGACCGCAAATATCGGGGCGCCTGCCAGCAGTGCCAACACCAACAACAACACAGGGGGCCACACCGGAACAGCTGCGCCATCGAACTGCGCGGCCAAGCCTGCACCACACAAGGGCAGCAGCAGGCCAAGCCAGCTGCGAAGCGTCACGCCAAGGGAACAGCGTGCGCCCAGCTTGAAACCCAACAAAGCAAAGCCCAGGGGCATGCTCGCTTGCACCCACCAAGTCGGTATGCCGTAAGCCAGCACCTGGGCCACCTCCCGCTCGCTGGCCACCAAACGCCAGCTGCTCATGGCCAACATGCCGCAAACCAGCGCTGCACCGCCATTGCCCAAAGCGTACGTCCAGGCTTTGCGGCCGTCTTTGTCGGTCAAGCCACTCCCGCCCAAGGTCGTCAAGTGTCCGTGCCGCTCAGCCGCCAGCGCCCCCCACATGGTCAACACCAGCCCCAAGTGCTGCACCAACACCGGGGCATTTTGAATGCCGCTGCCCATCCAGGGCCGCATCAAAATTTCAAGCACCGGAATCAACACCATCAGCAGCAACGCCGCCGAGGACAAGGTTTCATCCAGTGGTGCCCAGCGCCGGAGACGCTGCAAAACGGTCAACAAGCGCTTCACTTGGTTTTGCCAGCGCGAAAGGTTTTGATGTGGGCCATGACCTCGTCAAAGGTTTCAGCGGGCACCATCGTGCCGCGAATGCGCGGGTAGAGCTTCTCGGCCAGCTCGTTCCACTCTTTCATTTGTTCAGCGTTGGGCTTGTTGACCGTGAGGCCGCGTTTTTTCATCGCATCGACCGCCTCTTCCACCTCTTGGCGGGCTTTGGTGCGAATCTGCGCACCGGCTTTGTCACTGGAAACACGAACAGCTTGCTGAACCGCAGGCGACATGTCGTCCCAAGCTTTGCGGGTCACCACCAAAGCGCCCACAATCGGCGCCCAATTGATTTCCAGCATGTGCGGCGCGGTGTTGTAAATCTGGGTGGCCAAGGCGAAATAAGGCGTGGAGGGCACCACATTGATCATGCCGGTCTGAATCGCCGGCAAGATGTCGGTGGTCTCCAGAGGCACCGGTGTGTAGCCCAAGCTTTTCATGATGGCTTGCTGGTCTGGCTCGGAACCCCACGCAAAGAACTTCATGCGTTTGTAGTCATCGGGCCTGACGGCTGCTTCCTTGGAGAAAAACCGAACCCAACCCGCGTCGCCCCAAGCCAACACCACAAAGCCTTTGTCCAGAAACTTCTTTTCCATGGCCGGGCGCATTTTTTCGCGCACGTAATCGACCTCTTCCCAGCTGCGAAACAGCAAAGGCATGGACTGCAAGGCCGCGATGGAGGGCTCAATTTCACGCAAACCCACCACCGACAACAAAGCCCCTTGCAGCTGCCCTATGCGCATGCGGCGCGCCATCTCGGCCTCGCCGCCCTGGCTGCCATCGGGATAAACCAGGTATTTGGCGCCTGCACCTTGCGCTGTTCGCCAGCTGTCCGCGATGTCCAGCAACTGGCGGTGGTAAAGCGAGTTTTTGGGCACCAATGAACCAATGCGCAAAGACTTCTCGGCCGCCTGAGTCCATGGGGCACTCAAAACCAGCAAGCCCAGCAAAGCGGCGCTTGCACATTTTTTCCAAAGTGGGGTTGGCATCCAACGCATCATTCCATCCATTCAAAAAAGATCATCCACATTGTCCAGCAACCACTGCGCACGCTGGCGCATGACCTGGCTGGACAGGTCCATGCGCTTGGCGCTCACAGACAAGGCTTGTTGCAGCAGGGCCTCAAAGGCTTGGCGGTCACCCGCGGCTTGAGCGATCGCCTCCGCTTTGGCCACCAAGGGGCCCGGATTTTGTCCACCACCGGCCGCTATGGCCTCATCGAAATAGGCCGCCGCCTTGGCCATGGAGCCGCCGGGCCGTGCGGCCTCAAAGTTGCCCATCAGGCTGGCGGCTGAGCCTTGGCCAAAGGTCGGTGCCGAGCGCCAAACCATTTCCGCCAACCGAACCGCCAAAGGCAAGTCGGCCACCGCATCGGGGTCGTCTTTGGACAAAGCGATGTATGCACCCCAAGAGGCCGCCGCCCAATAGGCCACACCCACCTCTTCGGGCTTGAGCAGCCCAGCCAGGGGCCCCGAGGTCTTGGCCAAAGACGCCACCAGGCCAGGGCTGGATTGCGCCAAAGCCGCCATGGCATGGCGGTGGGCGCGCAGGTAAAGTCGCCGGGCACGTTCGTTGAGTTGATGGGCCGCCTTGGCATCGGTGTTCATCATGCGTTCGGCCTCCGAGGCCACAAACGCATAGGCGTATTGCGTGAAGCCCGAAGCCACCGACTCGGCCAAGGCCAAATGCCCTGGCGACTGACGCAATAAAGACTCGGACAACTTCAGGTAAAAAGCGCTGGCCTCACGGGCCAAACCGATGTCCTCTTCTTCGGCTTGGCCTTGCGCCGTCAAGGCATCGGCCGCGCCATTCACCAGCAACTGGCGCGGTACACATGCGCTCAAGCCGAAAGCCAGGACCAACACCAACAGGGACAAGCTTGGACGCGAAAATGGGTTGGGCATGGGCAAAGGCAATGGCAAGGCATTCAAGAAAAATGACAGTTTATGAACGGCGCGTGAAACAACCGTGACAAGCCATGTCACCTTCAACGCCCAAGTCCGTCAAAGAACCCGCACGCCCTCACGCCACACCGAACGCACCACCGCATGGCGCTGGCCTTGGGCCATGTCCACCACGCGCACTTGGATCAAATCGGCGCGCAAGCCTGGCGCGATTTGGCCCCGGTCTTTCAGGCCCGTGGCTTGCGCCGGGTTGTGCGTGACGGTGGCCACCGCTTGGGGCAAGCTCAAGATGCCGTCGTCCACCAACCTGAGCACAGCGCTCAGCATGCTGCCGGGCACGTAGTCGGACGACAAAATGTCGAGCAGACCATGACGGGCCAGCTCGGACGCGGCCACGTTGCCCGAATGCGACCCCCCCCGCACCACGTTGGGCCCGCCCATCACATTGAGCAGGCCGTGCTGGTGCGCCGTGCGTGCCGCCAGCACGGTGGTGGGGAACTCCGACATGCTCGCGCCTTCGGCATGGGCTTGGTCCACATGGGCTGCGGTCGTGTCGTCGTGGCTGGCCAAGGCGATGCCATGGCTGCGGCAGTAGTCCACAAAATAAGCGCGATGCGGCTGGGCATAGCGGTTTTGCAACTCGGTCGACAAGGCCACTTGACGTTCGAATTTTTCATTCGACCAGCCTTTTTTACCGGTGTAGTACACCCGCGCCACGTCGATG
This sequence comes from Limnohabitans sp. Rim8, assembly GCF_945869175.1. Lineage (GTDB taxonomy): Bacteria > Pseudomonadota > Gammaproteobacteria > Burkholderiales > Burkholderiaceae_C > Limnohabitans_A. The sequence continues at coordinate 10,885 of NZ_CAMBNZ010000023.1, forward strand.
TTTTCCCATTGGCGCTGACCCGGGGTGTGGTCCATCAGCGAGATGAGTGACAAGCGGGGGTGTCCGTGAAAGGGCTTGAACAAATCGATGGTGTTGGGCGCGGGCAGCTCACAGCGCACATGCAGGTGGTGATCGGCCCGCAGCAGGTTCTCACGGACGCAAAGCCCAATGGTGTGGATCACCGTGTCCCAAGTGCTGCCGCGCAAGCTTTCTGGGTCGGCATCGCCCACGCCCAACGCGTCAAAGACGGTGGTGATGCCCGCTGCCGCCACTTCGGCGTCATGCGCGATCAACGCGGGCATTTCGGCCCATTGCACTTTGGGCCGGGGCATCAGGTGGCGCTCGAAGTTGTCGGTGTGCATCTCGACAAAACCAGGCATGAGGTAGTCGCCCTCCATGTCCCAAGCTTGTGCGTCACAGGCCGCGCCTTGGTCCACCGCGTGGATGCGGCCATCTTGGACAGACACACTGCCTTGCACCACTTCGTTGGGCAAAACCAGACGGGCATTTTTGAATGCGGTTGAAGCCGCCATCACGCGGCTCATGGGGCGCTCCTGAACTGGGCCACGTCGACACGGCGGGTGGCCACAGCAGCCCCCACATGCGCGTCGTGGAAGATGCCCACCAACGCGGCCCCCCGACCGACCGCTTCGCGGATCAAATCCACCACGGTCTGGGTGTTGGCCGCGTCCAGCGAAGCGGTGGGTTCGTCCAAAAGCAAAATGGGGCGCGGTTTGATCATGTTGCGAGCGATGTTGATGCGTTGTTGTTCACCACCCGAAAAAGTGGCGGGTGGCAGGTGCCACAAGCGCTCGGGAATGCGCAAGCGGGTCAGCCACACGCGGGCTTGTGCTCGGGCGGCTTCAAGGGCTTCGGGCTGGTCAGCGGCGTCTTCGATCAAGGGCTCGGCCACCACATCGAGTGCCGAGACACGGGGAATCACGCGCAAAAACTGGCTGACATAACCCACTGTGTCGCGGCGCATGCGCACCAACTCTCGGGGCGAAGCTTTCGTCAAGTCCAGCACGCGGCCATTGGCTTGGCGCACCTCGATCTGGCCGCTGGTGGCGCGGTAGTTGGCATAAATAAGTTTGAGCAAGGTGCTCTTGCCCATGCCAGAGGGACCGTCCAGCACCACGCACTCGCCCGGGCCCACCGACAAGTCCACTTGGTCGAGCACATGCAGTTCAGCGCCATTTTGGTGGTGCAGCGTGAAGCGCTTGGACACCTGTTTCATTTGCAGCATAAAAAAGCTCTCTGTGGTTCAAGGTTGCAAGACCGACGACACCAACAACTGGGTGTAGGGGTGTTGCGGGTCGTCCAGCACCTGGTCGGTGAGGCCCGCTTCGACCACTTGGCCGCCCTGCATGACCATCATGCGGTGGGCCAACAAGCGGGCCACCGCCAAGTCGTGCGTGACGATGACCACCGCCAATTGCATTTGGCGGGTGAGCTGACGCAGCAAGTCCAGCAAGCGCGCTTGCACCGACACGTCCAGCCCCGAAGTGGGCTCGTCCATGAAGACCAAGCGTGGACGGGTGACCAAGTTGCGGGCAATTTGCAGGCGTTGGCGCATGCCGCCCGAAAAAGTGCGTGGCGCATCGTCGATGCGGGCCGGGTCGATCTCGACCCGCTGCAACCAGTCTTGCGCGGTGAGGCGCAGTTGGCCGTAATGCCGCTCGCCCAAACCCATCAGGCGCTCGCCCACGTTGGCCCCGGCCGACACGTCCATGCGCAAGCCATCGGCCGAATTCTGGTGCACAAAGCCCCAATCGGTGCGGGCCAGCAAGCGCTGCTGCGCTTGGCTCATGCGGTAAATGTCCTGAAGCTGACCCTCTCGGCTCAAAAACTCCACGTGCCCGGCATCGGGGCGACTGCGTGCGGCAATGGCGTTGAGCAAGGTGGTTTTGCCCGAGCCCGATTCGCCGACCACGGCCATGACCTCGCCGGGCCACAGGTCGAAGCTGGCGTCCTGCAGGGCGACGCGGTCGCCGTAGCTTTTGCCCACGCCGCGCACACGCAAAAGTGGCAACTGGTGCAATGTGTCGTCCTGGGTGTCCATCTCAAATCCCGATCACAAAACTGAAGCCGTGCCGCTGAAAACCCAGCGACTCGTAAAAGGCATGGGCGCGTTCGCGCTTTTGGTTGGACGACAGCACCAGCTTGTAGCAACCGGCCACCCGGGCTTGCTGCTGCGCGTGCTGCATCATGAGTTGGCCAATGCCTTGGCCTTGCCGCTGGGCGCTGACCACCACGTCTTCGACGATGGCCGAAGGCGTGCCTTGGTGCCCCAGGTTGTGCATGACGAGCAAGGCGTAGGTGCCGACCACTTGGCCGCCGCTCTCGGCATCGGATGAATCGTCTGGTGCCGCCTCACACGCCACCCACAAGCGGTAACTGGGGTATTGGCGAAACTGGGCCAAGAGTTGCTTGGCCTCGGACAATGTCAACACCTCGCCGTTGTCCATGGCAGGCTGGGCATACAAAGCCAGCACGGCGGGCAGATCGTCCTCGGTGGCTTCGCGGATCAGCAGGCTCATGAGGGCAGCACTCCCGGCGCTGCGAGATCCCAACTTTTTGCTTCGTCCTGACGGTTTTGGCAGTAATCGGAGTCGGAGCACACATGCATGCGAGCGCCCGCGTCGTCGGTGATGACTTCGTCCAGGAAAGAATCGGTGGCCCCGCACAACGCGCACGCAGCGTTCCACTTTTGCACCTCAAAAGGGTGGTCGTCAAACGCCAAACTTTCCACGGCGGTGTAAGGAGGGACTGCGTAAATGCGTTTTTCGCGGCCTGCGCCAAAAAGTTGCAGCGCCGGGTTCATGTGCATTTTGGGGTTGTCAAACTTCGGGATCGGCGAAGGCGACATGATGTAACGCTGGTTCACCATGACCGGGTAATCGTAGGTGGTCGCAATGTGGCCATAGCGGGCGATGTCTTCGTACAACTTCACATGCATCAAGCCGTATTCGGCCAAGCCATGCAAGGTGCGGGTTTCGGTTTCGCGCGGCTCCAGGCGCTGCATGGGCTCGGGCACGGGCACTTGGTACACGATGATCTGGCCTTCGGCCAAAGGCTTTTCGGGAATGCGGTGGCGCGTCTGGATCAGCGTGGCCTCGTGGGTTCGGGTGGTGGTGTCCACGCCGGCTGTGCGTTCGAAAAACCGACGGATGTTGACCGCGTTGACCGTGTCATCCGAGCCTTGGTCAATGACCTTGAGCACATCTTGGGGACCAATGACCGAGGCGGTGACTTGGATGCCGCCTGTGCCCCAGCCGTAAGGCAAAGGCATCTCGCGCGAACCGAACGGCACCTGGTAACCCGGAATGGCCACGGCCTTCAAGATGGCGCGGCGGATCATGCGTTTGGTGCGCTCATCCAGATACGCGAAGTTCACGTCGGGTGCGGTGCTCTGCGTCAGTGCTTCGCTCAGGTCAGCCACTGCTGGCCATTCGCTGGGGGCGTTCATGGGTTGTCCTTCAGGCGTGGGGCGGCTTGGCTAGCCACTTGCGGCTCATTCCGCTGTGCGCGCATCTTGCGCACCAACTCCAGCTCGGACTGAAAGTCCACGTAGTGCGGCAGCTTCAGGTGCTGCACAAAACCCGAAGCCTCCAGGCTGTCGCTGTGCGAGAGCACGAACTCCTGCATTTGGGCGGGCGACTCGATGGCTTCGCCCAACTCGTCAGCCCGCAACGCGCGGTCCACCAAGCTCATGGCCATGGCTTTGCGCTCGCTGTGGCCAAAAGCCAGGCCGTAGCCGCGGGTGAATTGGGGGGGTTCGGTTTTGCTGCCGCCAAACTGGTTGACCATCTCGCACTCGGTGACCTCGATGTCACCGATCGAGATGGCAAAGCCCAGTTCTTCGGGTTCGATCTCGACCGCCACCTGTCCCAAGCGCACCTCGCCCACAAAAGGGTGGGTGTGGGAATAACCACGCTGGGTCGAATAGGCCATGGCCAACAAAAAGCCTTCGTCGCCACGCGCCAGGTTTTGCAAACGGGTGGCACGACCGGCCGGAAAGCGCAGCGGCTCGCGCGTCAGGTCCGAGGGTGCGGGGTCACCTGCCAACGGCTCGAATGTCTCGATCAAGCCTTCCTGGTTGAGCAAGTCCACCACGCGGGGAACGGCTTCGGGGGCCGTGTCCAGCCGGGGTGCGACCGCCGCTTCACCGGGTGCGCTGTCCAGCGTTTGGGCTTCAGCCAGCAAACTGAAATCCAGCAGGCGCTGGGTGTAGTCGTAAGTGGGCCCCAAGACCTGTCCGCCAGGCAAGTCCTTGAAGGTGGCCGAAATGCGGCGGTCCAGCTGCATGTGTGTGGTGTCCAGTGGGCAGGTGTTGCCCAGACGCGGCAAAGTGGCCCGGTACGCCCGCAGCAGAAAAATGGCCTCGACCAAGTCGCCACTGGCTTGCTTGATGGCCAGCGCCGCCAACTCGGGGTCGTACACCGAACCTTCTGTCATGACGCGGTCCACCGACAGCTTGAGCTGCTGGCAAATCTGGCTCACCGTGAGTTCCGGCTGCAAGCGGTCGCCACGGCGTTGGGCGGCGAGCAGCTTGTAGCTGTTGAGGATGGCGGTTTCTCCGCCTTTGACGGCAACGTACATGTCAGGACTCCGTGTCGGGCAGGATGCGGGTGGTGCGCGGCAGGCCTGCAATGTGGCTGGTGGTGCTCAAAAACACGTCCACGCCCCTGGGGAAGCTGGCATGGTTGTCCGCCCATTGCAAGGCCAATTCGGCGGCAAAGTCTGGCTGAAAGCCATCCACCCGCAAGCGGCGCTCTGAAGGGATACCCGGGCCTTGCAACCGCCAGCCACCAGCATCGCTGTGCAGGCTGCCCACTTCGAGCACACACGTGGCCGACTGGTCGGGGTAAGCCTCGCTGCCCACCTGCAGGCTGCTCAGCTGGGGCATGTCGTCCCCTTGCGCGACCCACAAAAATTGCGCGGCCGACGCTTCGGCCACGACCTGGCAGCCGGTGTGAAAGCGCAGCCAAACAGGCGCATCGCTGCGGGCCAACGTCGGTGACAACCACAAAGTGGTGTCGGCGTCGAGCAAACCCAGCAGCAAAGCCGCTGCGGCGCCATGGCCCTGACGCGGCAACGCGTTTTGCAACGGCATGCCCAACACCCGGCCAGGGTGCGACAAGGCCTCGAGTGCCACGCGGAACACCGCTTGGCTGCCAAAGGCCTCATGGTCGAACCCGGCCACGACGTTTTGCAAATCGGGGGGGCTGGTGTGGGGGGCGTTCATGCGTCTTCTCCCTCGTCGTCACCACCGCCAGCTTCGCGGGCCACGGTGAGAAAGTCCACCTTGGTGGTCTGGGCGCGTTCATGGCGCACCGCCTGCAACTGTTGCAGGTGTTCACGCACGGGGGTCAACAACTTGTCTTCCAACCCTTGGTGATGCGCCGGGTATTGCAACAGGGCATCGGCGACGGCGGCCAGTTGCGCTTGTCGGTGGTTGCGCCCCAACACATAGGCCACACCCACCGGGGCTTGGGCGTCTGCACCGGGCAGGCGCAAAGCACAGCGGGTCACGGTGATCTCGCCCAGGTTGAAACGCTCGCCCGTGCCCCCTGCTCGGCCCTGTACCATCATCAAACCCGTTTCGGGTTTGCGCAGCCATTGCGGTGCGGCACCACTGTCCATGGGCAGTGCACCGTCCAGCAATTTTTGCGGCGCTCGGGCCAGCAAAGCCATCCACTCGGGACGGGTGGTGGGCCGTTGCACGCCGGCACTGTCAAATGATTGAAACATCGCTGTGGCACCCTGTAGCTTGTCTAGACAACTGAATTATGCTTGTCAGCTTAGGCAATTCATGTGATGTTTTCATGACAAACCAGAACCTTTTGGGAGACTTCTTTGGCCACTCCTTCTGCGCTCGCGCCACCGCATCTCGAAAAATCGGGTCCTGAGCAGCCTGAGCGCGACAGCTTTTGGTCGCGCATTGCCCAGCAATTGGCCGATGCCATTGGGCAAGGCCACTACACCCCCGGTGAACGCTTGCCTTCCGAACACGCTTTGGCCGAACAGTTTGGCGTCAACCGCCACACCATTCGCCGCTCTTTGGCCCATCTGGGCCAACGCGGCTTGGTGCGCTCAACGCAAGGCCGGGGCACCTTTGTCGAAGCGTTTGCGGTGGATTTGGCACTGGGCAAACGCACGCGCCATCGGCAAAGCCTGGCACAAGCGGGTGTCCGGGGGGGCTTGCAAATCTTGCAATCGCACAAGGTGCTGGCCCTGGCCGATCAGGCCCAAGCCCTCAAGGTGAGTTTAGGCAGCCCCTTGCTTTGCTTGCAAGTGCTGGGAGAAGGGGCTGGACAACCCCTGCATGTGAGCGAACGCTACTTTCCGCTGCCCCGTTTTGCGGGCATGGCCGATGCCGTGGCCCACAGCGGCTCCATCACCGACGCCTTTGCCCAGCATGGGGTGAGCGACTACCAAAGGCAAGAAAGCCGCATCAGCGCCCGCTTGCCCAGTCCGGATGTGGCAGCCTTGCTCTGCCAGGTGAACTCGCGGCCCGTGCTCTTGGTCAGCAGCGTGAACGTGGACCCGCAAGGCGTGCCCATTGAGTTTGCGTTGGCCTGGTTTGCAGGCGACCGCGTGACCTTGACGGTGAAAAACGATGGCCTCTGACGCCCCTTTGCCCTACCGCTGTGCGGTGTATTTTGTGCCCGAGGTCCACAGCGCCTGGTGGCAAGCGGGCAGCCAATGGCTGGGGCGCTGCGCCGCCAGTGGGGCGACTTATGACCCGCCCGACCTGGCGGGTGTGGAACCAACCCTGTTCCAAGCCCTGACCGCCGATCCGCGCCGCTACGGCTGGCATGCCACCCTCAAAGCACCCTTCACCTTGGCCAGCGGGCAAAGCCTGGACGCGCTGCGCAGCGCCATGCAGGCGCTGGCCAGCCAATGGCCCGCGTTTGACCTGCCGCCCCTGCGGGTCAGCGACCAAGGCGGGTTTTTGGCCCTGCGCCCACAAGGTGATCTGGCCCAGCTGAACGCCACGGCGGCGGCCTGCGTGCAAGAGTTGCACCCCCTGGCCCAACCCTTGTCCGATGCCGAGTTGGCGCGTCGCCGTCAAGCCCCCCTGTCTCCCGAACAAGACCACTTGCTGCTCACCTGGGGCTACCCGTGGGTGCTGGACCATTTTCAGTTTCACCTCTCCTTGAGCGGACCACTGGGCTCCTGCCCGCCTGCCGTCAAAGCCGCCTTGTTCCAAGCGGCACAAGCGCGTTTTGACACGCTGCCGGTGTGCCGTTTTGCGCACATCGCCCTGTTCATTGAACCTCGGCGCGGTGCCAACTTTGAGTTGCTGGACACCCTGGAGCTGCACGGATGAACACACGGCTGATTTATGTGATGGGCCCCTCCGGTGCGGGCAAAGACAGCGTGCTGGACTGGTTGCGTGCGCACTTGCCCGCCCACATGCCCGTGCATTGGGCCCAGCGCACCATCACCCGGCCGGCGTCGGCGGGTGGCGAAGCGCACGAAGCGATCGACACGCCCCACTTTCTCGACTTGCAAAGCCGGGGCCAGTTGGCCTTGGCGTGGCAAGCCAACGGTTTGCACTACGGCGTGCGCCACACCGAGTTGGCCCCCTTGCAGCAGGGGCACTGGGTGTTGGTCAATGGCTCACGCGGCCACTTGCCACAGGCCTTGCAAAGCCACCCGGGCTTGCAAGTGGTGCACATCACCGCCGACCCCGCCACGCTGGTGCAGCGCCTGACCCAGCGCCAACGCGAAACACCCGAGCAAATCCAACAACGGGTCGCGCGGGCCAGCGCCTTTGTGGTGCCCCAAGGGGCGATTGAAATTTTGAACAACAGATCGTTGGATGCAGCCGGGCAACAACTGCTGCTGGCCTTGCAACAACTGGCGTCTTGGCCCCGTCAGCAGGATTGATTTCATGCTGTAACCCAGGCGTCAATGATCCGGGTTTACCAGATGCGCGGCCTGGTCACTCGTCCTTACGATGGGCCCACTTCCAAACCAACAGGCCTCAGCAGCCCCTGCGATGAACAAAGTCATCATCACTTGCGCCGTCACTGGCGCGATCCACACGCCGTCCATGTCACCCTATTTGCCGGTGACCCCCGAGGAGATCATTGAAGCCTCGGTCGAAGCGGCCAACGCGGGCGCCGCCATCATCCACCTGCACGCGCGCGACCCGGTCACGGGCAAGCCCGACCAAAGCCCAGAGGCCTTTGGAAAGTTTTTGCCACACATCAAAAGCCGCACCAACGCCGTGCTCAACCTCACCAGCGGCGGCTCGCCCTTCATGAAGATCGACGAACGCATCCAACCTTCGATGCGGTTTTCGCCAGAAGTGGCCTCGCTGAACCTGGGCTCGTTCAATTTCGCGCTGTTCCCGATGCTGGACCGGTTCACCGAGTTCGAGCATGCATGGGAACGCGAACACCTGGAAAACAGCCGCGACCTGATCTTTCGCAACACCTTCAAGGACATCGAATACGCCTTGCGCGCTTGCGCCGAAAACGACACGCGTTTTGAGCTCGAGTGCTACGACATCGGGCACCTGTACAACCTGGCGCACTTTGCCAACAAGGGCATCATCAAGCCCCCGTTTTTCATCCAGTCGGTGTTTGGCATTCTGGGCGGCATTGGCCCGCACCCGGAAGACGTGATGCACATGCGCCGCACCGCCGACCGCCTGTTTGGCGACCAATACCAGTGGTCGGTACTCGGCGCGGGGCGTCACCAAATGCGCATCGCGGCCATGGGCTCCAGCATGGGCAGCCATGTGCGCGTGGGCCTGGAAGACAGCCTCTGGCTTGGCAAAGGCACCCTGGCCAAAAGCAATGCCGAGCAAGTTCGCAAGGTGCGCGAAATCATCGAAGGCCAAGGTCTTGAGATCGCCACACCCGATGAGGCACGGGAAATCCTGTCACTCAAAGGCGTAGAAAACGTGAACTTCTGAGGCTTCGCGCCGCCACCCCTTTTTCATTCACCCCAAGGAGACAACACCATGAAACGCCGACATTTGATTGCCCTGGCTGCAGCCACCACGCTCAGCACCATGCCCCAAGCCTTTGCGCAATCTGCGGGCTTTCCCAATCGCCCAATCAAGCTGGTGGTGCCTTTCCCAGCAGGGATTTCGCCCGATGTGGTGGCCCGCCTGATTGGCGACAAGTTGAGCGCGGCCCTGGGTCAACCCGTGTTGGTCGACAACCGACCCGGCGCGGGGGGCATGATCGGCGCCGTGGCTGCGGCCACCTCACCGGCCGATGGCTACACCCTGTTTTTCAGCGTCAAGGCCTCTCACGCCATCGCCCCCAATGTGTACCGAGACGCCAAGTTCAACCCGCCACGTGATTTCAAAGCCGTCAGCCAAATTCTGCAAGTGCCCCATGTGCTGACCGCCACGCCCAAGGCGCCTTACAACAACATGAAAGAGTTGGTGGAATACGCCAAAAAGAACCCCGGCAAAATCGACTTTGCCTCCTTGGGCGTCGGCTCTCAGCCCCATGTGGCGCTGGAAGTGTGGTCGCAACGCTTGGGCATCAAACTCAACCATGTGCCCTACAAAACCAACCCCTCGCCCGATGTGATGAGCGGCGTGATCAGTTTGTCGGTGGAGGCGTCGACCACGGCCATTCCCCTGATCAAATCCGGCAAAGTGAAGGCCTTGGGCATCTCGGGTGCGCAGCGCATCCCGGCCCTGCCCGATGTGCCCACCATGACCGAGTTTGAAGCCAACCTGGACGTCAACGGCGTCATCGGCAGCTCGTGGCACGGCATCTTCGCGCCCACCGGCACGCCCAACGACATCATTGCCAAGCTCAACACCGAGATCGTCAAAATCGTGAAGCTGCCTGAGATCCAGGCCCGCCTCATCGAGCTGGGCCTCACGCCCACCGGCACCAGTGCCGCCGTGCTCGACACCGTAGCCAACGGCGACTACGCCTTTTGGAACAAGGTGATCAACGATCTGGGCATCAAGGTCGAGTAAGCGCAAGGCCAACCACCATTGACCCACCACGCCATGCGCACCCCCTTGAAAACCCCACGCACCGAACCAAGCACTGCGCCTCTGCAGCGCGTGGGCATGTTGGGCGTGGGCATCATGGGCCGGGCCATGGCCGCGAACTTGGTCCAAGCAGGCTTTGCGGTCAGCGGCTTCGACCCGGACCGCCAAGCCATGAAGCGCCTGAAAGCGGCCGGGGGCACACCTTGCGCCAGCGCGGGCGACTTGGCCGGCGTGGTGGACGTCATCATCTGTGCTTTGCCCAGCCCTGAGGCGCTGCACGATGCCGCGCAGCAGATCGCCGCTTGCGGCCAGCGCAAGCTGCTGGTGGTGGAGACCAGCACACTCGGCATCGCCGACAAAACCGCCGCACGCGACACCTTGAAAGCCCAAGGCATCGTGATGCTCGACTGCCCCTTGTCTGGCACTGGCGCGCAAGCGGTGCACAAAGACCTGACGGTCTACGCCAGCGGCCCCAAAGCGGCGATCCGAAAACTCGCGCCTGTCTTTGCAGGTTTTTCCAAAAACAGCTTTGACCTGGGTGCCTTTGGCAACGGCATGAAGATGAAGCTGATGGCCAATTTGCTGGTGGCCATTCACAACGTGTCTACCGCTGAAGCGCTGCTGCTGGGGCAGCGTTGGGGCATACGGCCCAAAGATGCGGTGAAGGTGCTCAGCGACGGCGCGGGTGGCTCGCGCATGCTGCAAATCCGTGGCCCCCTGATGGAAGGCGAAGGCTGGAACACGCCCACCATGAAAGTCGGCATCTGGCAAAAGGACATGCAGCTGATCGCCGCGGCATTGGCCGAGGCCCAAGTGCCGGCACCCCTGTTTGCCGCCTCCGTGCCTGTCTACAACGCCGCCATGGCGCTCGGGCATGCCGAGCACGACACCGCTGCGGTGTTTGATGTGTTGTCGAAGATGTCGTCACCTCGCGGTTAAACCACCGCCTGCCGCGCATCCTCTGACAGCAATTCGATCAGGTCCCGCGCAAAATGGGGCAACTCTTCCAAACTGCGCACACAAATTTGCATGGAGCGGATCGCCCAAGGGTCAGACAGGGGCACCAGGCCAATGGCCATGCTGCGGGCGTGGCGGCGGGCAGCCGATTCGGGCAGCACACCCACGCCCACACCCGCCTCGATCATGCGGCAGGCCGACTCGAAGCTGCTGACCTGAATGCGCACCTTGAGCGGCTTGTTCAGCTGTTCGCACTCGCGGTGAAGGAATGCATGCAAGGCGCTGGCTTCGTGCAGGCCCACATGGTCAAACTCCAGCGCGTCAATGAGCGGCATGCTGGGCAATTCGGCCACCGGGTGACCTTTGGGCACCACCAGCACCAAGCTGTCGGACCGGTAAGGCAGTGTCTGCAGGCTTTCGGTGCGCACCGACCCGGCCACGATGCCAATGTCGGTCTTGCCATCCATGACGGCGCGCACGATTTCATTGGACAGCTTTTCCTGCAGGTCGATGTTCACATCGGGGTGCGTGGCCAGATAGCGCTTGAGCACCTCGGGCAAAAACTCGCCCAAGGCCGTGGTGTTGGCGTAGACCCGCAGATGGCCTTTGATGCCGCTGGCGAACTCCTGCAGATCGCCGCGCAGGTGTTCGATCTGGCCCAGCACCAGCCGCGCCCTGTGCACAAAGGCTTGGCCCGGTGGCGTGAGGGTCACGCCCTGGCTGTGGCGGTTGAGCAGTTTGGCACCAATGCTTTCTTCGAGGTTTTTGATGCGCGTGCTGGCCGCAGGCAGCGAGATGAACGACGCCTCCGCCCCTTTGGTGAGGCTGTTGGCTTCGGCCACCCGCACCATGAGGCGCAAATCCACCAGATCGAAATGAACAGACATGCGGCGATTGTGCCAGCCGCTGGGTTCAAGCCCATGGCCCTGCGCGCAGCCTCGTCCCCGTTTCGTTGCCTTGCCTTGCGTCGGGCAGGCGCTATCAACGGACCAGCAAATGGCCCACCAGGGGCCAGGTGGCCACTTGCCAGAGTGCATCCACGCTTTGGCGCATGGCTTCGGGGGTGGCACCACCGCTGAAAGCCGCCAGGCGCAGCGCCTTGTCGGTGATTTCCTGACGCGAGAGGGTGTTGCCCGGATCCCCCTTGGGCTCGTCCACGCGGCCGTGCAGCTCACGGCCGTCGGTGGTGGTGACCGTGACCTTACCGATCCAGCGTTGGGGATAGGCGCCGTCCACTTCGGCGTCGAGCGCCATCGTCACCTTGTCGCGCAGGGTTTGGGTGGTGGGGCTCAAAAAGTCGCGGTCAAATTCGGTCAGACCTGCGTGGCCGTGTTGCGCCACCAGGGCCAGCACCGTGCCCATGGAGAACTTGCTTTGGTGCACCGTAGTGGGTTGCACCACCGGACCCAACACGTCGATCGCGCCCTGGTGCACATGCGTCACCACTTGGGCCAGGTCATTGAGCTGCAAGCCATTTGTACGCATGACGTGCAGCAGTGCATCGGCTGCCGGGTGGGTGTGGCGGCAGCTGGCGTGGTACTTGAACGAGGTCTCGGCCGTGGCCCAGCGGGTGCCCAGACCGTCCACCAAGCGACTGGGGTCGGCGTCGCTCGACATGCCTGCGGCCATGCCTTGTGGCCCCTCCAGGATGTCGGCCGCGCCCGTGAAACCGTCTTGGGCCAAGTAGGCGGACATGAGGCCTGCTGCGGCCGCGTGTGCGGTGTGCAGCTGCTTGCTGTCGGCGGCGGTGCGCAAGAACTCCCACAAACCTGCCGACTGCGTGCCGGCCGAGCCCAGCGCGTGCTGCATTTGTTGCGCGTTCAGTCCCAGCAAATGGCCCACGGCGGCAGCGGCGGCCAGCGTGCCTGCGGTGCCCGTGGTGTGGAACACCCGGTAGTGCGAGCGCCCTAAAAATTCACCCACACGGATGCCCACTTCGTAGCCCACCACCGAAGCGGTCAGCAGCTGCTGGCCGCTCGCGCCCAGCGCCTGCGCCACCGCCACGGCGGGTGGAAAGACCACCGTGGCCGGGTGGAACACCGAGCCGTTGTGCACATCGTCTTGCTCGGCCACATGCGAAGCGGCCGCATTGGCCATGGCGGCCAGATAGGGGGTGGTGCGTGCGCCGTTGATGATGACTTCAGACGGTCCTTGGGCGGAGCCCATGGCTTGGGCAAAGCGTGTGATGGACTCCACCGGGCGCGTGCCGTGACCGGCCACAGCCGAGCCAAACCAGTCGACCAACAGGTCTTCTGCCTTGCGGACCACGGGCGCGGGGATGTCTTCAAAGCGCAGCCCTGCGGCAAAGGCGGCGAGTTGGGCGGTGTGGGATGGGGTGTGGGGTGTCATGGCGTCTCCTGGTGTTTTGTCTTTTATGGTTGGGCTCCAATGGCGGGAGGCAATGGGCGTGCGTCAAATGACGCGGGCATCGCGCAAGGCCTGCACCGCCGCATCGTCCAGCCCCAACTCGCGCAAGATGGCCCCCGTGTGCTCACCCACGGCGGGCACGGGGTCCATGCGGTAGTCGTAACGGTTGTTGCGCCCGGGCGGCAGCAGGGCCGGGATATCGCCCGCGGGCGAACCCACCGGTTGCCAACGTTGGCGGGCTTGGAGTTGCGGGTGCGCCCAAACGCCAGCCATGTCGTTCATGCGAGCGTTGGCAATTTGCGCCTGGTCCAGCCGCGCCTCGACCTCTGCCGTGCTCATGGCGGCGAACATGCCCAAAATCAAGGCCTGCAGCTCGGTGCGGTGGGTGTTGCGCAGCGCGTTGGTGCAAAAGCGCGCATCGCTGGCCAAGCCTGCATCGCCCAGCACCCCTTCGCAAAACACTTTCCACTCACGCTCGTTTTGCAGGCCCAGCATCACGGTGCCGCCATCGCCCGCCGCAAAAGGGCCATAGGGGTAGATGCTCGCATGCGAGGCGGCCGTGCGCGGGGGCGGTGCGGCGCCTTCAAAAGCGTAGTACAGCGGGTAGCCCATCCACTCGCTCAGCGCTTCCAGCATGGACACGTCGATGTGGCTGCCCTGCCCGGTCTTGCCGCGCAAAAGCAAGGCCGAGAGGATGTTGGTGTACGCGTACATGCCCGCTGCGATGTCGGCCATCGAGTTGCCGGCCTTGGAAGGCGCATCGGGCGTGCCGGTGATCGACAACAATCCCGCCTCGCTCTGGATCAAGAGGTCGTAGGCTTTTTTGTCGCGGTAGGGGCCGTCCTCGCCATAACCCGAGATGTCGCACACGATCAGCCGGGGGTGCGCCGCATGGAGCGCATCAAACGACAGGCCCATGCGTGCGGCCGCACCGGGCGCGAGGTTTTGCACCAGCACATCGGCGTCTTTGAGCAAGTCGCGCAGCACCGCCATGGCGTCGGGGTGCTTCAGGTCCAGCGTCAGGCTTTCTTTGGAGCGGTTGGTCCACACAAAGTGCGAGGCCTGACCGCGCACCCGCGTGTCGTAGGCGCGGGCAAAGTCGCCTGCACCGGGCCGCTCGATCTTGATGACGCGCGCGCCCAAATCCGCCAACTGACGGGTACAAAACGGCGCAGCGATCGCGTGTTCGAGTGAAACGACGGTGATGCCGTCGAGGGGTCTGGGCGCTGTCATGTCAAAACGAGCGGGGCAAGCCGAGGATGTGCTCGGCCACGTAGCTGAAGATCATGTTGGTCGAGACCGGGGCCACTTGGTACAGACGGGTCTCGCGGAACTTGCGCTCGATGTCGTATTCACACGCGAAGCCAAAGCCGCCGTGCGTTTGCAGGCAGACGTTGGCCGCTTCCCAGCTGGCCTTGGCCGCCAGGTATTTGGCCATGTTGGCCTCGGCCCCGGCGTTTTGCATCGCGTCGATTTTTTCGCAGGCCTTCCAGCGCATCAGGTTGGCCGCTTCGAGTTCGATGAAGGCGTCGGCAATCGGGAACTGCACACCTTGGTTTTGGCCAATGGGGCGACCAAACACCACCCGGTCTTTGGCGTATTTGCTGGCGCGGTCGATGAACCAGTAACCGTCGCCGATGCACTCGGCCGCGATCAGCACGCGCTCGGCGTTCAGACCGTCGAGCAAGGTCTTGAAGCCCTTGCCTTCTTCGCCCAAAAGCGCGTCTTCGGGGATTTCCAGGTTGTCAAAAAACAGCTCGTTGGTCTCGTGGTTGACCATATTCAGGATCGGGCGCACCGTCAGGCCGTTGCCCATCGCTTTTTTCAGGTCGATCAAAAAGCACGACAGGCCTTCGGACTTGCGTCGGACTTGGTCCGCCGGTGTGGTGCGTGCCAGCAGGATCATCCAATCGCTGTGCTGGATGCGCGAGATCCAGACCTTCTGGCCATTGATGACCCAGCGGCCGTCTTTCTTGACGGCGGTGGTTTTGAGTTGGGTGGTGTCCGATCCGGTGGTGGGCTCGGTCACGCCCATGGACTGGATGCGCAACTCGCCTGCGGCGATCTTGGGCAAAAGGGTGTTTTTCTGTGCTTCAGAGCCGCTGCGCACGATGGAATTCATCACGTACATCTGGCCATGGCAGGCGCCGGAGTTGCCGCCCGAGCGGTTGATCTCTTCCATGATGACCGAGGCTTCGGCCATCGACAGCCCCGAGCCGCCGTATTGCTGCGGGATAAGGGCCGCCATCCAGCCGGCTTGGGTGAGCGCGTTGACAAAGGCTTCGGGGTAGCCGCGCGCTTCGTCGACCTTGCGGTGGTACTCGTCAGGGAACTGGGCGCACAGGTCGCGCACGGCGTCGCGGATGTCTTGGTACTGATCGGGTGAGGTGTGCATGGTTTTGTTTCGGTGAAAAGTATCAGGCCTGACAGCGTCAGGCCAAGGTGGCTTGGGCCTGCATGGTGAGCCAGCCTTCGTGGTCGCAGGCCCAAAGGTCAATGGTCTTGCCGTCGGCAGACGGTCGGCCATTCAGGTGCAAAGGGTTCAGGTCAAAGGTGGGTCGCACCGCGCGGAACTGGAACGAGGCCACGCGCGCATTTGGCACTTGCCGGCGAACCAGGTCCACCAGCAAAGTCGCGATCAAGGGGCCGTGCACGATGAGGCCAGGGTAGCCTTCTTCTTGCGTCACATAGCTGCGGTCGTAATGGATGCGATGGCCGTTGAAGGTCAGCGCCGAGTACCGGAAGAGCGACACGGGGTCGGGTACCCATTCGCGCTGCCAGGGGGCATCTTTTTCAGCCGCGGTGGGTGGCACTTCGGGTGCGTCCGGCACGGCGGCGGCGCGGTAAACGATGTCGTGCGTTTCGCTCAGGCACAGGCCCTGGGCGTTGTGGAAGGCATGCGCCACTTCGACAAACAGCAAGTCGCCGGTGCGGCCCGATTTGTGTTGGACCGACGCGATGCGCGAGTGCTTTTGCGCGGCATCGCCCACGCGCAGGGGGTTGTCGGTCTGCCACTGCAGGCGACCACCCGCCCACATGCGGCGCGGCAGTGGCACAGGCGGCAAAAAGCCCCCGCGCAAAGGGTGGCCGTCAGGCCCAATCTGGTTTTGCTGCGTCTGGGGCAAAAAGTACAGCCAATGCCACAGGGGTGGCACCTCGCTGCCTGCATTCTGGCTGGCGTCGTCGCGGTCCAGCAGGGCGCTTTGGCCGCGCAAGGGGGCCGCGCTGATCTCGTCGTCCAGGGTTTCGCTGCGGCCTTCCCAACTGCGCAGGTTCGTGATCTGTGCCGCATCCAGAGTTGTCGGTGTGTTCATGGCACTATCTTCGCCGAGTTCGGGCCGGGGCTGGTCTGTCTTTGTGAAAGGCCATCTTTGGCGGACCTGAAGGGCTCAGGCCTGGCCCGGTTTGGCGGTAGCCGCTGATGTGCCACTGGTGTAGACGATGGCCGCCACCACATCGCCCGGGCTGCGCAGGTCTTCGATGGCGAGGGCGGCATCCCCTGCATTGCACCCAGCCCCGAGCGCTTGTGCAATCGCTGCAAGCCTCAAAGGCATTGGCAGAAAGTGACATCCGACCTGGGCCAGGGGCTGGGTGTCACAGTCCAACGTGAGTCGGCACTCTCCCCGATAATCATGGCTTTCACGAATCCGCAGCGGAGAACAACACATGAGCTCACTCGTCACCACCGGCGCACGCGCCACCGGCCTGGCCACTTTGGCCGCCGACGGCACCGTTTTGGACACCTGGTTCCCGGCCCCCGAACTGGCCAGCGATGTGATCGCCAGCGGCAGCACCCGCCTTTCCGAAGCCGAAGCCGTCGCCGCCTTGGGCGCTGACGTGGCCAAAGCCCTCGCCGCCTGCGCTGTGCGCGGCACCACCGTGGTGGCCATGCGCACCGACATCAAAAGCCTGGCCGACGCGCCGGCCGACACGCACGACGCCTACTTGCGCCTGCACCTGCTGAGCCACCGCCTGGTTCAGCCGCACGGCGCCAACGTGACCGGCATCTTTGGCCTGCTGGCCAATGTGGCCTGGACCAATTTCGGCCCTTGTGCTGTGGCCGATGTGCCCGCCGCTCGCCTGAAGGCCCGCGCTGCAGGCCGCGTGCTCGAAGTCAAAGGCGTGGACAAGTTCCCGCAGATGACCGATTACGTGATCCCTTCCGGCGTGCGCATTGCCAACGCTGACCGCGTGCGCCTGGGCGCACACCTGGCCAGCGGCACCACCGTGATGCACGAGGGCTTTTGCAACTTCAACGCGGGCACCCTAGGGGCCAGCATGGTCGAAGGCCGCATCAGCGCAGGCGTGGTGGTGGACGACGCCAGCGACATCGGCGGCGGTGCCTCCATCATGGGCACACTGTCGGGTGGTGGCAAAGAAGTCATCAAAGTCGGCAAGCGCTGCTTGCTGGGCGCGAACGCCGGCATCGGCATCTCGCTGGGCGATGACTGCGTGGTCGAAGCCGGCTGCTACATCACTGGCGGCAGCCGCGTACAACTGCCTGACGGTAGCCTGATGAAAGCCAAAGAGCTGTCCGGCAAAAACGGCATTCTGTTCCGCCGCGACTCTCAGTCGGGCGCGCTGCACGCGATTCCACGCAACAAAAGCTGGGGCGAGTTAAACGCCGAGTTGCACAAGAACTGATGCCATGTTTCAAAGGCCATCCTTCAACTTTAAGCTGATCGCCCTGGGCACTTTGTTGTTGCCCTTGGTGATGGTGCTCATGCGCAAGCTGTGGCCAGAGATTGCGTGGGGTTTTCTCTTGTTGTTTGGCTTGCAGGTGCTGCTGCTGCTGGCGGCACTGCAGTTGGTGCTGACCAACATCTGGGCACCTGAACACCGTTGGAATTTGCCTAAGCCAACGCCCGATCCACAGCGCCGCATCTTTGCTCAAAAAAAGGATGTCATGGCCCGCCTGCGTGCCATGCTGTCTGGTATCAAAAGCGTTGTGCTGGCACCTTTGAGGCGTTTGTTCACGCGCAAATCGCTTTGACCAAGGGCGCTTAAAGCGCTCTGCACACGAACGAGCGAGCTGCTCACGCCCTGGCCAAATGCCGCTTGGCCAAGTCCACGTACCAGTCCAGACAACCCGGGTTGGCCATGGCGTCTCGGTTAACGACCTTTTCCAACGGCTGGCCAAGCATGAGTTTCTTGATGGGCAGCTCCTGCTTTTTGCCGGACAGGGTGCGTGGGATCTCGGCCACCTGGAAGATCTCATTCGGGATGAAGCGCGGGCTGAGCGCGACCTTGATGGCGTTGTTGAGTTTGGCCTTGAGCGCATCGTCCAAGGCGATGCCCGGACGCAGCACCACGAACAGCGGCATGTAACTCTCCTTGCCCAGGTACTCCAGGTCCACGACCATCGAGTCCATGACTTCGGGCAAGGCCTCGACGGCGCTGTAGAGCTCGCTGGTGCCCATGCGCAGGCCGTAGCGGTTGATGGTGGCATCGCTGCGGCCATAGATCACGCAGCCTTCACCCTGGCCCTTTGTCTCGGTGTTGCCATCGCCAATGCGCAGCCAGTCGCCGTGCCGCCAGACGCCGCCCATGCTGGCCGGGCCGTCGCCGCCGCCAGGTTGACGGCCGTGGCCTGCGGGGTACATCTCAAAATAGCTGGAGAGATAACGGGCGTTGTTCTGGTCGTTCCAAAAGTACAAGGGCATGGACGGGATGGGCTGGGTGCAAACCAGCTCGCCCACCTCACCGATGACCGGCTCACCCGCTTCGTTCCAGGCCTCGACGGCGCAGCCGAGCTCGCGGCATTGCATGACGCCGGGCTCTTGCGGCAGTTCGCGGTGACCGCCCAAAAAGGCCCCCGCAAAGTCGGTACCGCCCGAAATGTTGCACCACCAAATGTCGGCCCCGATCGCCTTGAATTGATCTGTGCCCCAGCTTTGGGTTTCGGGTGACAAGGGCGAACCGGTGGTGCCCAGGGCTCGGATGAGCGACAGGTCCCCACAACGCGAGATGTCCACCCCCGCTTTTTGGCAATTGGCAAAGAAAGCCGCACCCGCGCCAAAAAAGGTCACTTTTTCTTCTGCGGCCATGCGCCACAAAATGCCCCAATCGGGCTTGTCTTTGCTGCCGCCGGGGTTGCCGTCGTAGATCACACAGGTCACGCCGTTCAACAGGCCTGCCACTTGCGCATTCCACATGACCCAGCCGGTCGAGCTGTACCAATGGAAGCGCTCACCAAAGCTGTTGGGGTGGTAGCTGCAACCAATGTCGTTGTGCAATATCTTGTTGGCCAAGGCCACGATCACGGTACCGCCATGGCCGTGCACGATGGGTTTGGGCAAGCCAGTGGTGCCACTCGAGTAAACGATCCACAGTGGGTGGTCAAAAGGCAACCACAGGGGTTCAAAGGCTTGCACCTGGGCATCGTCACGCGCCGTGATCACGGACATCTGCGCGCTGGCCCCCACCTCGCAGTTGGTCAAATCCAGCGTGCCCAGGTTTTCGTGAATGACGACGTGTTGCACGCTGGGCAGCGCGTTTTGCAACTCTTGCACCACATCCATGCGGTCAAAGTCGCGCCCGCCATAGCTCACGCCATCCACGGCGATCAGCACCTTGGGCTCGATCTGCTTGAAACGGTCGAGCACCGCATTCGTGCCCATGTCGGGCGCGCATATGCTCCACACCCCGCCTAGGCTGACAGTCGCCAAAAACGCGACCATGGCCTCGGGGATGTTGGGCAGATACGCCGCCACCCGGTCCCCGGGCTGCACACCTTGCGCTTGCAGGTGCAGCGCCATGGCGGCCACTTGGCGGCGCAGCTCGGGCCAGCTCATCTCGCGGCGCAGGCCTTTTTCGTTGCGGCTGATGACCGCCAAAAACCCGGCCTCGTGCGCAGGCTGCACATGCCGCAGCACTTGGTGCGCGTAGTTGGTTTGGGCGCCCGGAAACCACTTGGCGCCCGGCATCACGTTGTTGGCGAGCACCGCGGTGTGCGGCGTGGGCGACTGGAAATCGAAGTAGTCCCAGATGCTTTGCCAAAACGCGTCCAGCTCGGTCACAGACCAACGCCACAGGTCGTTGTAGGTGGCAAAACTCAAGCCGCGCTCATCGCGCAACCAGTTTTGGTAGAGCCGAATTTGGGGCAAATAGGGGGCTGCGTCAGGGCCAGAAACAAAAGGGGTTGTGGCAGTGTTCATGAAGTGCAGCGTATCAGCGCCCGTGCACCGCTGTCACGCGCAACAACCCTGAAACATGCACCTAGGTGACAGTGCTGTGGCGGTTCAACCCGCCGTGGTTTCGCAGCGTCCTTGTCCGGTGGCCTGTCCCCGAAAATCGCTTTGCCATTGCCGTGTGCTCAGGTCGATCTGGATGCGCATGAATACCTCAAGCCACGGTCTTGGACGGGTCGTCTTGGCTCATGCGTTGGCTTTTCCAATACACGTCATCGCCGCCATTCAAACGGTTGAGCACACGGGCCAGAACGAACATCAAGTCAGACAAGCGGTTGAGGTATTGGCGCGGGGTCTCGTTGATGGCCTCTTCGTTGCCCAGCGCCACACACGCGCGCTCGGCCCGGCGGGCGACGGTGCGGCACACATGGGCCTGCGACGCGCCGCGTGTGCCCGCTGGCAAGATGAACTCTTTGAGCTTGGGCAGTTGGGCGTTGTATTTTTCGAGGGCCTCGTCCAGTGCGGCCACGGCCTCCACTTTCAGCAATTCAAACCCGGGGATCGACAACTCGCCGCCCAGATTGAACAACTGGTGCTGCACCTCGACCAGCAACTCGCGCACATCGGCGGGCATGTCTTCACACAGCAGCAAACCGATGTGGGAGTTCAGTTCATCCACCTCGCCCATGGCGTGCACGCGCAAACTGTTTTTGGACACGCGCTGGTTGTTGCCCAAGCCGGTGGTGCCGTTGTCGCCCGTACGGGTGGCGATTTGAGTGAGTCGGTTGCCCATGGTTTAGCTCTCTGTTGGTTCTCGCAAGCGTGCAAGGACTGGAAAATCACCCTCAAAGATGGGGCCCAGCTGTGTGGGTGGATTGTCCGCGAACTGGCTGCAACTTGTCTGACAGCGGACAGCAAGCCCGGGATTTGGGGCGTAAACTGCGCCATTGCATGTTGGACGGGCCCCGTCCGCCTTCACCGGAGACACCCCATGAACGCACCCACCCCCGCTGCCCACCTGGCCCCCGCAATCGCGCAACGCGCTGTGCCCGAAGCGTTTTTGATCGCCCTGAAAGCCCGCTTTGGCGCCAATTGCTCCACCGCGCTGGTGGTGCGTGAGCAGCATGGCCGCGACGAGTCGGCCTTCACCCATGTGCCGCCACCGGCTGCCGTGGTGTTTGCCGAAAACACCCAGGACGTGGCCGACGCGGTGAAGCTGTGCGCCGAACACAAAGTCCCGGTGATCCCGTTTGGCGTGGGCTCCTCGCTCGAAGGCCATTTGCTGGCCGTGCAAGGCGGCATCAGCATTGACCTCAATCGCATGAACCAGGTGTTGTCCATCAACGCCGAAGACCTCACGGTGACGGTGCAGCCGGGCGTGACGCGCAAGCAGTTGAATGAAGAAATCAAGTCCACCGGTTTGTTCTTCCCGATCGACCCGGGCGCAGACGCCACGATTGGCGGCATGAGCGCCACGCGCGCCAGCGGCACCAATGCCGTGCGCTACGGCACCATGCGTGAAAACGTGCTGGCCATGGAAGTGGTCACTGCTGCGGGCGAAGTCATCCGCACCGGCACCCGCGCCAAAAAATCCAGCGCTGGTTACGACCTGACCCGCCTGATGGTGGGCAGCGAAGGCACGCTGGGCGTGATCACCGAAGTCACGGTGCGCCTGTACCCCTTACCCGAGGCCATCTCGGCCGCCATTTGCTCCTTTCCCAGCATCGAAGCGGCAGTTCGTACCGTCATTCAGACCATTCAGCTGGGCGTGCCGATCGCACGGGTGGAATTGCTGGACCACAACAGCATTCGCATGGTGAACGCTTACGCCAAGCTGGGCCTGCGCGAAGAGCCCATGCTGCTGATGGAGTTCCACGGCTCACCGGCAGGCGTGAAAGAACAAGCCGAGACGGTGCAAGAGATCGCCAGCGAATTTGGTGGCAACGCCTTTGAATGGGCCACCACCCCCGAAGAGCGCACGCGGCTGTGGACAGCACGGCACAACGCCTACTTTGCCGCTGTGCAAAGCCGGCC
>NZ_CAMBNZ010000024.1 GCF_945869175.1 Limnohabitans sp. Rim8
GCTCGCCGCAAATGCCTACATCCACTTACCAGGCTTTGTTGGGCAAGCTGGAAAAGCTGGGCTTTGACCTCCAGCGCATCGAGACCAGCAAACCCTGATGTCAGTGGGTCGTTTCGGCCACACGCACCAAGCCCGCTTCGCTCGACTGCAACCAACCTTGATGGGCGGCGTCTTGTGCCATCTGAGCGATCAGGGCGCGGGCATCGGCGTTGACCATGGCCACGGGTTGCAAACGCAGCGCCGCGTCAGAGAAGTGGTGCACCACCTCGGCCACGTCGTTGGCATCCAGCGCCGTGGGTTTGTGAACCGGTGCGCAGCGCACTTTTTGACCCAATGCCCGGTAAAACACCGCCGCCAAATGGGCAGATGTACCGTATATGCTGCGCATCTGGCCCGCCGCGGTCACGCGCAGGGTATAGCCGTATTTACCCTTGACGCACTCGGCTTGGGTGATGTCTTTCAGGGCGAAGTGGTGCACCAAGTTCCCAGTGCCGTTCTCGGAGATGAGCAAATGGCGTTCGGTCAGCAGCCACAGCCCACGGCCTGACAGCACCACGCGGCCCAGCACATAGCCCAGCAACCGCTCGTCGGGCTGGATGTGGTCGCGCATTTGGTCCACATCGGCTTGCTTGAGCAATTGCGCGCCATAAGGGTTTTGTCCCTCAATCAGCAATTCACTCAGTTCATTGCCATTTTTCAAAAAGTCCAGCCAAGCCATAGGGGTCTCCAAAACAGTGCAGCATGTTCGGTCATGAGGCACAACACAGACGCCTTTACCCACGAATAGGCCTGCTCATCGCCGGGGTATTGCCGAAAAACCCAAGCCTTTGCACGGCCATTGCCAAGCCCAAAGCGTACCTCAAAGCGCTGAACCAAACTGCAGCTTGTTTTCCATTGGGTCCATCATGTTCAATCCTTTCCGATTTTGGCCTCCCCGACCGGCTGCGGACTGCCCATTCTTGGCTCCACTGGCCCCGCTGGCACCGCTGGCCGAACAGTTTTCGGCCACCTTGAAAACCCAATTGGGCCAGCGCGTGCGGGCCATGACCGGTGCCACCGGCGATGCGCGGGACTTCTTGCAGCCTGCGGGCGACCCCGGTTTGTTTGGCCCGGACTCTGCCGCGTGGCAGGTGCATGCGCACTTTGTGGCCATGATGACCGGAGGCCTGTCGTCCTTGATGCTGCAGGCCTTGCACCCGAGGGCTTTGGCTGCTGTGTGGGACCACTCGAATTTCAGGACCCAATTGCAAGCGCGGCTGGGGCGCACCGCCCTGTTTGTGGCCACCACCACCTACGGTGGCACGGCCGCCGCCTTGCAAACCATTGAGCGGGTCAACCGCATCCACGCGCAAATCCGCGGAACACTGCCCGATGGCACCCCTTATGTGGCCAATGATCCGGCGCTGATTCGTTGGGTGCACTTGGGCGAAACCAGCAGCTTTTTACGGGCTTACCAAGACCTGTCGCTGCAACCTTTGCCCATGGCCAGGCAGGACCAATACTTTGCCGAAATGGCACAAGTGGGCCAGCGTTTGGGTGCGCACGATTTGCCCCTGACACGGCACCAAGCCCTGGTGCAGCTGCAAGCCTATCGGCCCGAGTTGCGGGTGGACGAACGTACGCGGCAAACGGTTGCCCTGATCGAACACTACCCTTGCGAACCCCTGGACCGGCCATTGGTGGGCCTGATTGTGCGGGCCGCTTTCCAGATGCTGCCCGATTGGGCCCTGGACATGCTGGAACGCGAGCGCAGCGGCCCTTTGGAGCAAGCCGCTGTGCGCACCGCCTTGCAAGGCATGGGCGCATCGCTGGCCTGGGCTTTTGCCGACACGGGCGTAGCCGCCCGCGCACGCCAGCGCATGGCCCACCCTCTCAAGGCTGCTGAATGGTCTCCAGGTATTTGAGCAAGGACACGATGCGGTTGCGGCTCGCCCACGCAGCGGTTCGGGGCGAGTCACCCGGCTCTGTCATGGCGCGGGCCTTGAACTCGCTGCCCCAGACCGGCATCTCCCGCGAACCATGGGGGCCGACTTCGGCGGCCCAACGGCCATCAATCACGTCCCACATCAACTCTTGCGGGAACTTTCCGCCATGGCGCTGGGCGATGGTGGTCAGGTCGGCGGGTGGCTTGACCAAAAATGAGTGCACCGGTCCGTCGCCCTTGCCCGACAGGCCGTGGCAGCTGGCACAGTTTTCCCGGAAATCCACACGGCCCAAAGCCACCGAGGTGTATGTGCGCTGAACCACCTCAACGCCAGGTGTTGGCTTGCGCCACATCAAGCGTTGAAGATCGACACCGTCTTGGTGTTGAGGTAGGCCTCCAGCGCCTCAGGTCCGCCTTCGGAGCCGTAGCCCGAATCCTTGATGCCGCCAAACGGCAACTCAGGCCAAGGCGCGGCGGGCTGGTTGACCCACAGCATGCCCACTTCCAACCGCTGGCTCAGCAGGTGAGAAGTTTTGAGCGAATTGGTGAAAGCGTAACCCGACAAACCAAACGGCAGGCGGTTGGCTTCGGCGATGGCGTCTTCGATGTTTTCAAAGCTGCGGATGGCAGCGATCGGGCCGAAGGGCTCGTTGTTAACCACATCGGCGTCCAGCGGCACATGCGACAACACCGTGGGCGCAAAGAAATGACCCTGCGTGCCAATGCGTTCACCACCGGTGAGCACCTTGGCACCTTTGGCGCGCGCGTCTTGCATGATGGACTGCATGGCCACCAGTCGGCGCTCGTTGGCCAAAGGACCCATCTGGGTGCCCGCGGTCAGGCCATCACCCACTTTGAGCGACTCGGCGTGCGCCGCCAGCAGGCGGGCAAATTCGTCGGCAATGGTGTGGTGGACCAAAAAGCGGGTGGGGGAAATGCACACCTGGCCCGCATTGCGGAACTTGGCAGCGCCTGCGGTTTTCACGGCCAAGGCGATGTCGCCATCTTCGGCCACGATGACCGGGGCGTGGCCACCCAGCTCCATGGTCACACGCTTCATGTGCTGGCCGGCCAAAGCCGACAACTGCTTGCCCACCGGCGTAGAGCCGGTGAAGGTGATTTTGCGGATCAGGGGGTGCGCGATGAGGTAGTTCGAGATGTCAGCCGGCGTGCCGTAGACCAAGCCAATGACGCCTGCAGGCACGCCCGCGTCTTGGAAAGCGCGAATCAATTCGGCAGGCGAAGCGGGCGTTTCTTCGGGCGCCTTGACGATGATCGAGCAGCCCGTGGCCAAAGCGGCCGACATTTTGCGCACGACCTGGTTGACCGGGAAGTTCCAGGGGGTGAAGGCGGCCACAGGCCCCAAGGGCTGCTTGAGCACCTGCTGCTGCACCTGGATGTTGCGCGGCGGCACGATGCGGCCATACACCCGGCGGCCTTCTTCGGCGAACCACTCGATGATGTCGGCGGCCGACATGGCCTCGACCTTGGCCTCGCCCAAGGGCTTGCCTTGCTCTTGGGTCAGCAGTTCGGCAATTTGGGGGGCACGCTCGCGCATCAGGGCGGCGGCTTTGCGCATGATGGCGCTGCGTTCATTGGCCGGCGTGTCGCGCCAAATTTCAAAACCCTTTTGCGCGGCTTGCGCGGCACGCTCCAGATCGGGCACTCCGGCGTGGGCCAAACGGCCGATTTCGGCGCCCGTGGCGGGGTTGAACACAGGCAAGGTGCGGCCGTCTGCGGCATCGCACCACTGGCCACCGATGAAAAGTTGGGTGTTGGGGTAAGACATGTCGTGTTCCTGAAATCGGTTTGCGCAGGTTCCGAGGGCAAGGCCACCCGGGCAGAGGCCAAATTGTGGCCGGATTTCACGACAATTCGGTCAAACCCGAGACAGACCAAGGCCTTGCCACCCCCACAAGCCTTGATTTGTGGAGGTTTTCAGGCCAAACAAGCGCGCCTTGGCCTACAGTGACCAGATTGAAAGAGAAAAAACAGCATGCACCACCTCAAATCCGTTCTGTTTGTGCCCCACGGCTCGCCCATGTTCGCCCTGCACCCCGGTCCTGCAGGTGCGGCCATGCGCGCTTTGGTGCCCCAATTGGGCACACCGCGCGCCATCGTGGTGATCAGCCCGCACTGGGAAACCGCCGTGCCCACCGTGGGCTTTGCCAGCAGACCCGAAACCATCCACGACTTTGGCGGTTTTGACCCACGCCTGTACGAGATGCAATACTCCGCACCAGGCAGCCCGGAAGTCGCCGCCCAAGTGGTGTCAGCATTGCAAGCGGCCGGTTTGCCCTCAGCCCAAGACACCCAGCGCGGCCTGGACCACGGTGCATGGATACCGCTGCGACAAATGTTTCCCGACGCCCACATCCCAGTGGTGCCCCTGTCGGTGCAAAGCCACCTGGGTCCCGAGCATGCTTACCGTGTGGGACAAGCCTTGGCGCCACTTGCTGCGCAAAATGTCTTGATCTTGGGTTCGGGCAACATCACCCACAACCTGCGTGATTTGATGGTCTTGCGCATGCAAGGCGGTGCCACGCCCGACTATGTGCAGGCCTTTGCCGACTGGATTTACACCCAGTTGGTGCAACGCGATGTGCCCGGTTTGTTGGCCTACCGCCAGCAGCTTTCAGGTCAGCGTGCACACCCCACCGACGAACACCTCTTGCCGCTGTTCACCGCTTGGGGTGCTGCAGGCGCCGATGCACAGCCTGAAGCTTTTTTCCGGGGCATCAGTGACGAAGTGATTGCCATGGATGGCTACACCTTTCACTGAACTGCACCCGTGGGTCCGAACGATCAGTCGATCTTCGCGCCCGAAGCTTTGACCACCTGCGCCATGCGCACATAGTCGGCCGCCAGCAGCTTGCCGAAATCGGCGTTGCTCATGTCGCGGGGCTCGATGCCTTGCTTGTCCAAGCGTGCCAACACCACCGGGTCTTTGAGCAACTTGCTCACAGCCGCGTTGATGCGGTTGGCCTCGGCGGCCGGGATGGCCGCAGGGCCCAGAAAACCGAACCAAGAATCAAACTGATAACCCGGCAAGCCGCTCTCGGCAATGGTGGGCAGCTCGGGCAGGTATTTGCTGCGCTGGGGCGAGGTCACGCCCAACAAACGCACGCGGCTGTCCTTGGCAAAGGCCAAAGCGCCAATGCTGGCGGCAATCACGGCCTGCGCACGTCCTGACAACACCTCATTGATGGCTTCACCCGTGGCTTTGAGCGGGATGTGCACCACATCAATCCCTGCCAAACCCGTGAAATAAGCCATGGCCAAATGCGTGGCGCTGCCCACTCCAGCGGTGGCGTAGTTCATCTTGCCGGGGTTGGCCTTGGCGTAACGGATGAATTCGGCGGCGGTCTTGGCGGGCACATCGGGGTGCACCATCAGCACATAGCTGGCGCTGCCAATGTGGGCCAGCGGTGTGAAATCTTTTTGCGGGTCATACGCGAGCTTGGTGTACAGCGATCCAGCGATGTTGTGGCTGGCCGCTGCTGCCACCATGACGGTGCCGTCGGCCTCGGCCCGGGCCACGTAGCCGGTGCCCACGGTGCCGCCTGCACCCGCGCGGTTTTCCACGATCACGGTCTGCCCCAAGGCCGCCCCCATTTCCTGCGACAACGCACGGGCCAGGGTGTCCTGCACGCCACCGGAGGCAAACGGCACCACAATGCGCACCGTTTTGGTGGATTGGGCTTGGGCCAAGCCCACCGCGCAGAGCATGGCCATACCGAGGCTGGAGGCCAAAATTTCACGACGTTGCATCATCTGAGTTTCCTTGAAGTTCGATCAAACCGTTGACAAATCAGCCCAGGCACACCCGGTCGGCCAAGCGGCGCATGAAGCGCTCGCACCAGGCCAGTTGTTCGAGCGTGACCCATTCATTGGGCTGGTGCGCCTGCGCAATGTGGCCCGGGCCACACACGATGGTGGGCACACCGGCTTGGTGAAACAGAGCAGCTTCCGTGCCAAACGACACTTTGCCCGCGCCGCTGGCCGGGTCGACCTCGGCGCAGTCAAAGCACAGCTGGGCAATTTCGCTGTCGGCGGCCGTGGCAAAGCCGGGAAGCACCGATTTGAGTTCATGCGTGATGCCCGTGCCCGGGGCCACCGCCTGCATGGCAGGCACCAGGCTCTCGCCAAAAGCTTGGGCGCGTGCAAACAGGTCTTCGGGGGTGTTCATGTGGTGGTGGCGGATTTCCCAGGTCACCTCGCACTGGCGCGGGATGATGTTGAGCGCCGTACCGCCTGCGATCACCCCGGTATGTACCGTGGTGTGGGGCACGTCGTAGATCGGATCGAAGGGCCCGTTTTGCACCAGTTCGCGGTGCATGCTTTTGAGCTTAGCGACAAATTCGCAAGCGATCTCCACCGCGTTCACACCCAAGGGGGTGAGGGACGAATGCGCCTCAAAACCGTGCACCGTGGTTTTGTACGAATGCTTGCCTTTGTGCGCGATCACCACCTGCATGCCCGTGGGTTCACCCACGATGCAGCCTGCAGGCTTGAAGCCCTGGGCCTGGATGTCGGCGATCATGCGGCGCACGCCGATACAGCCGACTTCTTCGTCGTAGCTGAAAGCCAAGTGAATCGGGTGCTTGAGTTTGCGCTGGAGCAACTCGGGCACCATCATGAGGCAAGTGGCGCCAAAACTCTTCATGTCGGTCACGCCACGGCCAAACATCTTGTCGCCGATGATCTCGACCTTGAACGGGTCGGTGTTCCAAGGTTGGCCGTCCACCGGCACCACATCGGTGTGGCCCGACAGCACCAAGCCGCCGATTTTGGTTTCGCCATCGTGCGCGGGCAGCGTGGCCCACAAGTTGGCCTTTTGGCCGCTGTCGTCATAAGTGCGGCTGCAAGATATGCCCAGATCGTTCAGGTAGGCCTCGGTCCATTCCAACAAAGCCAGATTGCTGTCGCGTGAGACGGTGGCAAAGGAAATCCATTTTTCGATCAGTGGCAAGGCTGCCAGGTCGGCGGCTTGCACAGAGGACAGGGCAGCTTGAGAAAGTGGGGCGTTCATGCGGGACTCCGTTGAAAGGGGCACACACCTTGTGCGTAAATATCATCTTACAGGGCCGGGCAGCCGCGCGCTGGCCATGCCATGGGCCTGGCGTCACCTTGCCGACAAGGGGGCACGACTTGTGCGCCTAAAGTAGGCGGGTCATTCACCTTTTGGAGTTCTCATGGCCATTTATGAACTGCGCACTTATTCCGCGATCGTCGGGAAAATGTCCGAACTGGTTTCGCTTTACAAAAACGAAGGCTGGCCGGTGCTGGCCAAACACCCGCCGAAATTGGTGGGTTACTTCACAGGCGACGTGGGCGCGTTGAACGAGCTGATCCATGTCTGGAAGTTTGACGACGACACCGACCGCCGCGCCTTTTGGGCTGGGGTGTACGGCGACGCCGACTTCATGGCGTTCGCTGCCAAAATCCGGCCACTGATTGCGCAACAACAAAACAAGCTCATGCTGTCGGCGCCTTGGGGTCCGCAGCCCTGACAGGGTAATGGACGGCCCAATTGCCGCAAAAACGGGCCACCTCGGCCTGTGCATTGCTCTCGCTCGCGGCGTTACGCGTGGCGACAGTCACTTCTTTGCTTTCAATGGTCTTGCCTACCGCGGCCTACGCGATGCCCGCCTGAGATAACAATACGATGTTGCCCATCAAGCCGAAAGTGCCAGTGCCCTGGTCATCCTATTGCTTGAATTCTTTGCGACTGATGGGTTCCCGCTCAAACTGAAAAAATGTGAAGTTGCCGATGAACATGCGCGCCCGCTCCAAAGGAATGCCCATGATCGAGAAAAACGCAATCAAAAACACCAGTCGCAACACCAAGCCCATGAAAACGCCGCCAAAAATAAACCACAAAAAATTGCCAATGGCGCGCACGACTGTTTTTCAATGACTGCGGACGTTGCAGTTAAAAAATATCTCTTTTAAAATTCGGAATTTTTATTATTTTTAATTAGTTTTTACGGTGCAGGTGCGTAATATCCGACTCTCATGAGCTCATAAAAAGAATCGATATTTTTCAACACATCACGCGAAGCCGCCAAGGGCGAGCCCGAGAAATAATCCTTCTGAGGTTTGCCGACGACCGAATTGGGAAATGCTCTCTCTTGCATCGCCAAAGCCAGCAAATGAGGCGCTTGAATATAGTTGCCGGTGTGTGAAAGGCGTCGGACATATTCAAATATGGCACCACCTGACTCAGCGTTTGTCTTCCATTGTTCAATGTTTTTTGCCATCATTTTCCTAAATTCAACTATTAAGTTATTTCTTTCAACAGTTGTTCTGGCGGCCTTAAATCTGTTTTCCAATACAGCTAACCGCTGTTGGTCAGCTAAAATAAGTTTGTTGAATTCTTTGAATTTAGTGTCCGCAGCATTTAGTTTTTCACCCATAAGCTTGAGCTGGTTTTGACCATCGGTCAACAATTCCAAGGCAGCAGATGCGCCTGTGTTTAATTGGTCTGCAGTGTAGACAACACTTTGCACATTGCCACCCCCGCAGGCAGAAGGAGCCTGGTCGTCAACAAGATTCCAAACCAACGGAGCCAGCGCACGGTGCGCAGACTCCCTGTTGGAGTAAGTCTGTTTTGCCAACACGACAATCCCCAATACACCTGCTGTCACTGCCACTTGTGGGCCAGCACATGCTGCTAGAAAAGCACCTCCTGCAGCAGCAGATCCGGCAATCGTGGCAGCACCCGCAACCAAGCCTAAGGTGCCACCCGCATTGCCAGCCACATTCATGGTTGTATCGAAAGCATTTTCAGCCGTGAAGCTGTCCCGCCCTATTGAACTGAACCAATTGGTAAATGAACTGGAAACTCGACGAAGGTTGCTCACTTCCGCCTCAAGCAAAGGCGTAAACGTTTTATTTTCAGCCATAAAATTATCCTTTTGAGAAAATTGAAAATTGCAGCCGCGGAAAGAAAATCCGCCCGCATGTGCACGATTAATGGATGCCAACGCATCCTCAGCCACCCATTACCGGGTTCATCTTTGTTGCATTTCTTCCTTGAATCCGTCTTTCTTCAAAAAATTAAAAAGTCAACAAAAAATGTAAAAAATCAAATGATTCATTCAACAGCCTTGAGCCCCAACACCGTGAACAACCGATTCAAATCCCCCTCTTCACGCAGCACTTCCTGCATGAGTTCAGGCAGGGGCATTCGGCCCCAGCTGACGGCGCGGCGTACCAAGTAGGGCGTGGGGCTGTGGGGTTCGATGCTTTGCAGGAAGTTGGCAATGCCTTCGAGCTGCCGATAAGCGTCGGCTCGTGAGCGGATGGGGCCCGTGGCAAGTCGCGGGTCTACAAAGTCTTCGCCGGGCGCGGCAGGCTTTATCGCAGGCTCTTCTACACTTTCAGAGACATCGACGGCTTGGTCTGTGTCCATGGCTTTCTCCGCAGGGGTGCGCGAAGCTGAAGCCGAAACATTTTGACGATTGGACAACAGGCTGGTGATGGCCCGGTCGATCAAGCCCATGGTTTCGGTGACGCGAGACAAGCTGGGCGCCTCTTTGCTCAGCCGCTCATCAACCATCACGTCGAACGCCTTCCACTCCGCCATGGCCAAGGCCAGCGATTCGCGCAATTTCATCAGCTGTGGGGCCGCTGTGGTTGCGCCCAGCAACATCAATTCGTCGCGGCTAGGGGTTGCTGCCAAGTTGGGTTCCTTGTCTTGGTCATTTTCTGATTTGGACGGTGCCACCAGCGGCGCCTTGGTCCAGTCTTCCAAACTGATGTAAGACGGCTTGCGGTCAGGCCAAGGCAGCAGTCCCACATTCAGGCGCAAGGTTAAAGGCATGCTTTCATTCATCCAGGCCAAAGGGGCCACCCGGGCATCGTAGTCACCATCTTCGCTTTGGCGAGGGTGCACGCCGTCCCAGTAAGTGTTTAACAATCCATGAATCAGTCGAACGCCTGCGCGCAAGCCATCCACTTGGTGAAGGTGAATCCAAGCTTCGGTCAGCCATGCGGCAATTTGCAGGTCTTTGCTGCGTTCACTGAGGGTTTGACTACACAGTGATGCGACCTGCGGCCAATCGGCTTTTTTCAGGGGTCGCTCCCATTCACCTTGAGGCAAACTGGGGTCGTCAGACTCACGTGCAATGCGGATCTCGGCAATCACGGGGTCGTATCGTGCAGATACGCCTGTAGGTTCATCGCCCGCCAAAGGCTTGAGCAAGGCATCAACAATGTCAAACAGCGGGGAATTGGCATTTTCCATGGGATGAAGAATGTAGCGGTGTCAGGGTTTGATGGGCTCTGGCGCACGCGTGGGCAAGGGCCCGGGCCAGAGCAGCGGATTGCGTTTGCCCGGTGGGCTCAATGTCAGCCGTAAATAGACCTTGGCTCGGTTTTCGTTCGCAACCGATGCTGGCGCCACCGTGGCAGCAGCTGAGGGTGTCGATGTGATTGGACTCTTACCGGATGACGCGCTGCCCAAGGCTGGCAAGGTGTCAATAAGCAAAGGAAACTCGACACGCAACAACTGACTGCGACCGTCGCTGCGGGCTTCAGCTTCTCTCTGTCGTCCAATCAGGTTGAACAACGACCACGCATCAGCAAAGCGCAGGGTCACGGTCTTACCGTCCACGCTCAATGCCGGTTGTCTAAAGTCAGCCTGTGGGGTAGCCTGACCATCCTTGGCCAGCCTGAGGGTCAAGGTGATGGGCTGACCAGGCTCCCAGCGCAGAGGCCTGGGCGCGTCACGCAGGCCCAGTCGCTGACGACCGATGTCCAAACTCCAGTCAATCACTTGATTGCCTTGAATTTCACCGCCTTGATTGGCGCGAAACTCAACCGACACGTCGTAGCCCAATGGCACATTGTCTTCGGCTGGAACCAAGGGTGCCAAAAAGCTACGGCTGCGGTCAAATTGGTCCACAAAACGCTGCGCGGCGGCAGAAGATGCCATTCCCTTTTGATTTTGCAGCAGCGCTTGGATGGCAGGACGTGCACGATCGTAGCTGCGCATCAGGCTTGTGATTTCCTCCAGCTCAACCCCAGGGGCCTCAGCGGCCCAGCCAGGCGTTGCAAAGGGCGGACGGCCCGCCAGCGTTTGATTGAAGTCGTTTGAAAACGCACTCCAAAGCGCCAACTGTTCTTTAGCGCGCAATTCATTGCACCGCAGGCTGAGTGAGGCAGCAAGTTGGACGTGGCGTTCGGCAAAGAAATCGGTCGGTCGACCATTGGGCACTTTGCCCTGAAGGCGTTCTTGGCAGTTCAGAGCATCCACGTCTCCCGCCATGGCAATGAGAAACTGCTCTAACCCCAACAAGCTGCTGTTGGGATTTTTGAGCTTAAAACGCTCCAGGTCTTTTGACAAGGCCTGCCACCGCTGGGCTTGGGTGCTGTTCAGGGCTCCCGAATTGAGCAAGCTGAGCACAGCGTCTGCCTCTTTGCTCAGTTGTTCAGCGCGCAAGCTCTGTTGCGCCAAATAGGGCTGAAGGCCTGATGCATCTGACAACCCAAAAGCGCCCAATACCGGACTTTTTTCACCTTGCCAGAAGGCAAAGCTGCGCCCCCTGGCGGCATAAAGTTCAGACCGATTCAATGAATCATCCAGCGCTTGCAGTTTGCGCAGGGCATCTCGGTTGAGCAATGTACGCAGTGCTTCGCCTTCTCGTCGTGCACCCAAGTCAGCCAACAGCAATTGCAAGCGGTTCAAGCGCGTGCGCTCGGCTTCCATGACAGACAAGTCAACAGAAAGACCCGGCACCTTGGCGCCGGGCATCAAAGCAGCATTAAGGTGAGTCATCACTTGATTGCTCAGCTTGCTGTTGACGATTTGTGTGATGGCGCGGTGGCTGTTGACAGGGAATCGCGGCAAGATGTCACTTTTGAACTTCTTGCGTTGCTCTTGTGTTGCCAGAGCTTCATCCAATCGGGGCAGCTCCCAGTTCAAGCCTTGGTTGGACCCTGGGTTGTTGTTCAGGTCCGTAGCAGGGATGTTGTTGGCTTTGGCCATGTAGGGCTCCACCAACAAAGCACTCAGGCCCAATCGCAAACCGGTCAGATCGTTGCCCAACCGGTACCGCATTTCTTTCTCGTCCCAAACCACCTCCGAGTTGATATTCTCACTCAGTTGATCTGTCAGCTCAATGCTGAAGCTTTTGTAAGCGGCATCAAATTTCTCTTTGGTCACCAGTGCCAAATCTGGGCCTAAAAGCTGCGTGGCATTCAAACGAGCCAACAAGTTGTCCCAGCTGGCACCTGGGGCGAAGTTAGGACGCCGCATCCAGGCGGCATTGCTGGCACCTGAAGCCATCAATGACTCATGCGCTTTGATATCGGTCAACAGTTCGGTCAAGAACTCCAATTGCGCCTTGCCATCACCATTGTCATTCACCGTTTCGGTTAATGAGTTAACGCTGGCGTTCAATTCACGTTGGCTCAGCAGCAATGGGTTATTGTCAAATGCGGCTTCTTGCAAGCGCATACTTCTTTGGCGCAAGCCACAGCGCAGGGCTTCTTGAGCAGGTGCAAGTTGAACTTTGTGCTCACTGGCGGCCTTGCTTCTGAAAAGCTCTGAATTTCGTTGTGAAACCGAGGTCAGCTCTGTGCCGAACACCAACTTCACCAGAAGTTGCAGATCCCGCGGGTTGGGCGGCAAACCGGGTGTTTGCAGACGTTGTAGGGCACCGTAGGCCAAGTCGGTTTGTTCCACCTGGCTCAAATACGTCAAAAGTGCAGCAAATTCAGGCAACTCTTGGAATCCCAATTGCTGGGGTCTAGAGACATCAACGGCATCCGAATTCAAAACTGTGCAACTCGCACCTTGAATCAATTCTCCTGTGCTGTTGTCTTGCGGAACCCCAGTGAGCTGACTCACCTTTGTGTAGAGCGCCCGTTGCAAGGTGGCTGCGGCGATATCGCCAAATGCCTGTTCCAAGTACTCGCGCAAGTCGTCAGATACGCTGTCGACAATGGGCCAAGAACCTGGCATGAAGACAGACCACAGGCGCTTGCCATCCATCTGCTCCATGACACCTAAAAGCGCTATGGCTCGCCGGTTTTGGACTTCGGTAGAGATGGTTTCGCCATTTCGCAAGGCCAATTCGCGCTGATCATTGTCTTGCTTGAACTTTAAAATGACACTGTGCAACGCATCACTTTGCTTGTGCAAAATCACCGAACCTGCCAATAAACCCACGCTCCAGCAGCCAATGAAGGTCAAAGTGGCCCAACGAGCACCGCGCCCCAACATGGGGCGACTGGTGAGTTGACTTCCCGAAGGCCGAGCCAAACCATATTCGGCAAATATTTTCTGCTCAAAAAGATCACGTAAAAATACCGGTGTGGGCTCCATTCGCCAACTTCCGATGTCTGAACCTTGACGTGCATGCTCCAACTCACGCGCAGATGGCACCAAGCCTTGGCCCGTACCGGATGTCGGGCCACTGAGTTCATCTTGGGTGGGCAGCGTGTCAGATGGC
The DNA here is from genome assembly GCF_945869175.1 of Limnohabitans sp. Rim8. Classification (GTDB taxonomy): domain Bacteria; phylum Pseudomonadota; class Gammaproteobacteria; order Burkholderiales; family Burkholderiaceae_C; genus Limnohabitans_A. The sequence goes on from NZ_CAMBNZ010000024.1 coordinate 13,387, forward strand.
GCAGAACTTTCGGCATCTGGGTTGTCAGGCTTTGTTCCCTCATTACTGATCCGTTGCACTGAGGCCACTTCGAAGTCTGTGGTGCTGAGCGCACGCTCTGCGGCTTCTCCTGCATCGCCTGTGAAATAAATGCCGCGCATCAAAAACGGCTCATGGTACGTACTCGGTCGCATCAGCTCATTCACATAAAGCTGCAACTGAGGGCGCAAATTGTCAATCTGGCCAGGCAATAAAAAGTAAGGTGAGCTGTCACCCTCAACGTTCAAAACATAGAGCTCAGCAGATGTGTCGGACAAGGTTTGCACTGTGTGGTCCACCGCCAGATCGACCCAGTTGTCTTGGTAGGACGCGGTGATTTCGAAAGGCGAAGACCAACCCAGCATACTTTTGCGCATGGGCTCGGGTAGTGCGCGCGCAAAAGGGGCAAAACCGGGCAAACGCTCACAACCCGAGACCATGACGTAGACAGAAAAACGCATGGCAAAACGGTTTTGTGCTTTCCACAAACGCCTGTTGGCCAATTTGGCCAAGCGGTTGAGTTCCAGCCGCGCATTTGGATCGCTGCTCATCAGCAGATCCACCGGCACCGTCACCACCAATGAGTCAAAGGGTCGCTCAGGTCGGTAGTCACGGCAAAGGCTCAGGAACTCTTCCCAAGGACGTTGTGTATCGTCTTCGTCATCGGGTGCACCCAAGTAGGCCCCCAGCATGTTAATGACAATGCCCTTGTCGAAAAAGTTCCATGAAATTCCTTGGGCACTTGCCGTGGCCGTGGAGTCGGCACTCAAGGCTTGTGCAATGCCTGAGTGACCAAGTGGCAGAGGTTCTGGCTCAAGTCCTTCATTAAGCACCAACACCCAAGGCAAGGTCATGCGCTGAGACCGATCCGCAATGTTGGCTTCTATCAGCTCAATGGCCTGTCGAAAGGACGCACGCAGGCTGTCGTTGCGCATTTTGACCAGTTGGCGGGCTTGTCCTCTGTTTTCTTTTTCTGGGCGACTGGCCACCCAGACAACAAAGCCGAGCACCAGCAAGACCAGCACCACCAGTGCCAACAAGCTCCAAATCACAAGGTCAGACTTTAAAAACATAGGGTACTCAACAAAGTGACGTCAAATTGCATCCGGTTCATGGTTTGACCTCCTGCAAAGAGATGTTTGTGCCATTCAAGGCTTGGCGCAACTGCCAAGTGGGCCACAGCCACAGCAACTCTGAAATGGCCAGGAGACCAATCACGCTGCCCAAGAAAATCAATTTCCAACGGCTCAAAGGTGCCATGCGTCGTGGCGCAATGTGCGAAAGCGTATTGGAGTAAGGCTGCGGAGACAGCACGCGGTCGCGCCCCGCCAAATCTGCTTGCCGCTGAAAAACAAATTGAAACAGTTCGCGCCTCAGACCCCCCAACAAATCCTGTGCGCTTTGACCACGGTACTGGCCCTGAAAGCCCAAGGCCAGTGTGAACAAATAGAGCTGCGCCAGCGTGCGTTGTGCGGGCTCGCGAGCGCGCAAAAGTTGTTTGATGTCGTCAAACACCTTTTCTCCGGCCACGCTGGATCGAAACATGGATGCCTCGAGCAAATGCTGGCTCCAAATCTCGCGGCATGGCCAGTCCTGACGCAACAACACCTCATCGGCCAATGCAGCTTTGAGATAACGCGCGTCTTGTGCCGCTTGTTGGGCAAACCGACTACTGCCTTGACGGTATTCAAGTGTCTGCATCTCAATCAGATTTTCCAATTGACGACTCACTTGGCGCGCCAACACCATCGCCTCGGCGGGGTTGCTGCAGGGCGGAGCGGCTTGCCAAATACGTTCAAGTTCTTCGTAGAAATGACGGAACTGGCGGACCAAGGCGTCGTCATTCACTGTTTCAAGAGCAAGGTTAGGCATGCATGGACTCGTGTGTGGGTTGCAGGGACTTTAGGCCTCGTGGCCTTTGACAAAAAGAACCATCTCTTGCGGCCGCAAGGACGCATAGGTTTCATTGTTATTGCTCACAACCAACTGCTGGCCTTCTTGCATAAGGGATTCTGGGGTCTCAATGGCGAACAAGGTGTAGCCATTGCTGGCGCGCAGTCCTAACTCGGGTGCGGCCTCAATGCATTGACGCGCTGCACCCAGAACGCGTCGCTCACGCAACGAAGCCCATGTTGATTGGGCACCAATGATTGCGCCTTCCATCCAAGCCACCAAATCCTTATCGGGTTTGCCGCGCAACCCAATCACCAATCGTGGGGTGACCCACCCAGGTTGAATGTCCAGTTTGAAGTGGCTGGCATCAAATTCAAACAAGTGCATCAAATGATCTTGACTGATGTCGGCCACTGCCTCTTCCAATGATTCAAGCAGCGGTCCAAAAGCAGCACCAGGTCGGGCTTGTTCATACGCGGGAGGCAGCAAAGACAATGCACCCGGCCTCAACAAGGCCAAAGGCCCCAGCAAACCACAAAGTGCCAGATACAAGGTGTGAGGATGCAACGGCTGGGTTTGCAGCACGGCTTCCAGAGGCGCCAGACCTTGCAACAAACTGCGCAAGCGGTCTTTTTGTTCCAAGGTGGTGATGCGGTCTTCGATGCGCGATGAAGGCACTTGCATTTGCCTGGCAACAAAGGCGGCCTTGCCTCTGAGTTCATTGGCCAGTTGCCAGCTGCGTGCCCACAAAGGGTGGCTACGGGGCAACAACATCAATGGCGGCAATTCGGTGGACATGCGAATTTGTTTATTGTCCTTTTGCACACTGCCCAGACGCAGGTGTTGCCACAGCGATGGTGGCTGAGCGCCTGCTTTGAGACCCAGAGCGGGTCTCAGACGAGGCAGGTCGGCCTCTAGCGCTTGGGAAACTTCGTCTTCTATGGGGGGCATGCTCACCGATGAAAATCGTGAGGGCGCTCCAGGCCTGTTCATGACGCGGGCGCGAGGCAGTGTCAACCAAATCTCTTGCGGTGACAGCTCCAAGGCCTCAGCGTGTTCGGTCAAATCCAACTCCAGTACACCGTGATCGGCATTATTGGCGTCATGCCAGACTGCGGTACCGTCTTGTAGGACCGCATCGATTTCTAAAACGCGCAAAAGCCCATTGGCCAGTAAGCCTGTATCCACTTCCAAATGCCGAACGCCCCATGCTAAAGGTGCTGCTGCCAACGCGTGCCAAGCGGCAAGGGCATCGGTGCGGGCCTGGGTTTGCTGAAAGTGCTGCGGCGCAAGCAGCATGCCTTCATGCCACTGAATGCGCTCAGGAATGGGCGGAAATGGGTAAGTCATGTCTGCAATATTTCTATACACTGATTGATCAAAGAGGCTTGGTTTTGAAGCTGAAACTGCGGGCACCCAAGTCCACCAAAAAAGAGACTTTGCCCAGTGGCAGTTGGGCCCGGTGGTCTCCGGGGGCGAGGTAGTCAGCAAACAGCACCATGCCAGCGACGCGAGGCGAGCCCAGAGCTTCTTCGCTCAGTTGCAACACTTGTTGCGGCACCAATTCCCAGCTTTTGATGGTCAGGGCATTGGGGTATGTTTTGAGAATTTCGTCCTTGCTGGCGAACCATTTGGCAGCCGGCATGGTGAGCAGTTTGTCGAGGGCAGCAGAGTCGCGTACAAAAACCAAGTCCAGTGCCAGAGGACTGTTTTGGTTCACATCTGGCGCAGCCACCAGAGTCATGGCTTTCCAGTCTAAAAAGGACGGGCCAGGCGGACCGCTGAACAAATTGGCTGTGGAAGATGCCATGACGTTGGCCATGCTGCCGACCATGGCACAACCACTGGCAGACACAAGCACCCAAGCCATGCCCAAGCAGGCAAGCCAGCGCAGAAATTGGTATCTAAAAACAGTAGGAAAAATAGCCGTCATTGTCCTGAAGCCGCTATCAAGGCGGGCGTTAATGCTGGTGATAACGTTGTTGCTGTTGAGCCGTTCATGCCATTCTGGCGCATACCGAATGCAACGCCCAATATCAGGCTCAGCAGGCTTGCAAGCATGAAACAACTGACCATGAGAATGGCCGATTGACGGCTCAAGGTAAAACGCACGGGACCGTTCAGACCACGAACAGCCGGAGAAACCTTGGGCCTTTCTATCGGCAGCCCGCCACATACAAAAACGGTCAGCACGCAACTGCACAAAAATGACAAAAGCCGTGCTGGACCCTCGCTAAAGAGGTTGATAGCGGCAAACAGCGGTAAAGCCGCTTCAAACGGCAACTGCAAATGGGCAACCACAGCGACAGCAAATCCCAAGCTGGCCAAGCCGCTTGCGCCCGCCGAAGCCAAGGCCGCAAAGACCGCCACGGGTGCCAAGGTCATCATTTCAAGCAGTGTGAGTTGTTGGCCGTATAAATTTGCCACAAAAACCGTCAGCATCGCGAAATGCAAAGCTGCACCTGTTCGAAGAAAAACGGCACTGGTCGGCATCAGCATTTCAACAATGCCCCGCGAAAAGCCCAATCGATTGCTCAATGCTTCAATACTGGCAGGCACTGCAGCAAGTGGGCTGGCCGATATCAGGCTCAGCACGGACGCTTCTTTCAGGGCTTGCAGCACTTGGGAAAAAGGTGCCTTGGCCAATTTGATGAGCACCAACAACATGATTAAAGCCATCACGCTGCACAGGATCCAAAAAGTCAATAAATAGCCACTCATCGCACGCATCAAGACGGCATCCCATTGACTGGCCATCTGAGCGGCATAGGCCAACACAAGCAATGGCAAGGCCAAATTGACCATGCTGATGGATTTTTCGAGTGCGCGGGAAATAGCATCCAACTGGTTCACAACCGTGTCACTCATTGGGCCCCGCTGTACCGTAAAGGCAAGGCCAAAAAACAAAGTGCAAAACATGACAGCCGCAAGATCACCGCTTGACAGAGCGAAAAAGACGTTATCAGGCAAAGCCCAGTTTGGCTGCGACTGAATGGGTCCATGACCGCCCCCAAGGTCCATGGACTCGCCCGCAGGGGCTTGCCTCATGACAAAATCGCCAAGCGTTTGTTGATCTTCGGGGTTCAGTTGCCCGCCAATTTGGCTCCACTGCGCCGTCAAAATACCGGCCATGGCAAAAATCAACATCAGTGCTGCACCCGCAAGGACAATCATCCCCAACCGATAAACCGGATGTGGCAAACCCAATAAGTGCCTTAACCCAGACAAGATGGCCACCACCAAAAGCGGCATGCAAATCAAGTTAAGCAATGCTGTACTCACATACACCACCACCCATGCGGGTGCTGACCAGGCCGGCGGTCCCATGCCGAGCAAAGTCCCTGCTGCAGCGCACAGCAGCAGCAGCAAAGGGTGAGTCGCGTGAGTGGCCAAGAATTTCATGGGTTGCGTCAAATCTTCAGCGGACGTGGACAGATCATGGAGACTGCAGCGGTGTTACCAATGACCAGCACCATCGTACGCAAGATGTCGCACACGGGGTCAACAGCCAAAAATAAAATGAAAGCCGCCTCAAAGGGGAGACCCAAATAACCGCAGACCATGCTGGTCAGAGACATGGTGACCAAACCGGTCATGCCAGCCGAGGCGAACCCGGCCAAGACCGATACGGCCAACAGCAAAGCCAACTCATGTGCTTCCAAGTTGCGTTCATAAAGCTGGGCAATGAACAAAGTGGCGCAGGCGTAATACAAAATGGGTCCCACCCGCAGAATGGAGTCGCTCAGTGGCACCAATAGCTCGACCCTGGCTTTGGCAAAGCTCAGGCGCTGGGCGAGCGTTTCAATCATGGCGGGCATACAGGTCACACTGCTGCGCGTGGCAATCGCCAAGGCAAAAGGCCCTCGCAGAGCGTCCATGGTCTCGCTCAGGCTGGCGTTACCGCGCTTCCAAATAATGAGAACAGCCAGCGCCAAGAAAATCAAGCTGGCTACACCGAAGGCCAGCACAAAATTGGCCATGGCTTTCAAGGGCTCAATTCCAGACCCGGCAATCTGCGCGGCGCTCATGCACACCAGGACTACAGGCAAAGGGTAGTTCAGCCATTTTGTTAGGGTTTGACATGTCTGGTAGACCGTCTCCAATGTTTGCGACAAGCCACCAGCGATGCGGTTAGGAACATAGCCCAAGGCCATGCCAAACAGCAGTGAAAAAATCAAAGCTTTGAGTGTTTCACCTTTGGCCAAGGCTTCAAAAATGTTGGAAGGAATCAGAATCAGTACCATCTCTTCCAGAGATTTACCCTTCTGAGCATTTTCGTCGACACCGTACAATTCCATCGTCGTATAGGTCTTGGACAGATCGTCGTCAACAATTTGACCAAATGTCGCCAACGTCTCCTCAGACAAGTTAGAGCCGGGTTGTGTCACGCTGAAAGTCAGAATGCCAACAATCGCAGCCACCACGGAAAAGCCCGCGAATGCCAGAACCACACGACCCGCGATGGGCCTGGCACCACCCTCCTGGAAAAGTTTTTGGACACTGAAGACTATTGCTGAAACCATGAAAGGCAGTACGATCATCTTGAGCAAATCAACATAAATCTCGCCCACGACGGCCAACTTCAAACCAACGGATGGCAACGCCCAACCCAAAGTGAACCCAATCACAAGGCAAGCCAGAATGATCCAAGGATTGAGTATGAGTTGTTGAATTTTTTGTGCGTTCACGGATTGGACTCCAGTGCGTTCAGAACTTTTTGGATGTCCAACTTGTCACGTTTTGCGACAGCATTTGGTTGGCAAAGGCAAGCAAGGTAATGTCGTTCACACCCAAGGCAATCCCCAAAGTGTCCTCGAGGTCTTTCAGGGTGACCGTCCGAAGCCTAAGGGCTGCGGACGGCGCCTCTCTCAGCGGGCGTTTGATCTCGAACTCGTTACTGAACAAGGCCAAGACAGGCGCTAGCAAGCTGCACTGAAGCCAAGACACACGACCTGCTTGGCGCATGCGTTGCGGATCAGGTCGCAATGAGCGGGATATTTCAGAGTTCATTTTCAGATCAATCAAGTTACGTGGATTCATCAATTGGATCTGCCAAGCGTGACAGTTGGATTGACAACAGGTGAGGGTATCGCACCACCAACAGGCGGGAGCGGTGGTAGCGCTGGGGTCGGTGGCGAAACGGGCATGCTCAGTGCCGGTGCCGGAGGTACTGCGGTCACTGGAAGCTGCAAATTGAGTTGACTTGGCGCTGTCAGTGCAGCGGGTTGCCTTGCCTCTTGTGCACCCCATTGCTGTCCGAACTGAAACCCTAAGGCAAAAAGCAGCACCATCAGGGATATAAACCCGATCACTGCGATGGCGATCAAGCGGGGAGTCATGTTGAAACGATAGTCCATTGCAGAGGTGGTGTTGGGTTTAACAATAAAAATGAGGTCAAGGCACCATGACGGTGAATTGACCCGGAAGGTTGATGGAGATCACGCCACCCCACATGCACATGAGCTTTGAGCTGTTGTTCAGAGCGGGCATGTTGCCAAGCAATACCGTGGGCGCGCCTGGCACCCAAGGTGCCATGGTCATGGGAATGCAAGGCATTGGAACCAATACGCCCAATGCAGCTGCCGTGGCGGCGGCCACCATGGGGTTGGCCATGGATTGGCACATGCCAAAGGGCATGACATTGGCCATGGGTTTGTTGTCCATGATGTTGGCTGCAGGGGGGCCGCCGGCCATGACCCTGCTGATGGGAATCACCATCAATGCGCCTGGGGCCACACCAAAAGTGCATTTCGTCATGGCACCGGTACATACTTGTTGTCCCATGCCCTTAGCCCCTCACCAGTTTTTCTAACCGTGCCAGCAAACCCGGCTGGGCTTTGTCGTTGTCAAGCTGGTGGCCTTTGTTGTCAAAGCGAAGCGGGAGACCTACGGGAACGCCTTGTTTGTAGACGACCTCTTCCATCAATGCCCCGCCTGGCCAGTAACGGCGCATCGGTCCTTCGAGCACATTGGCTCGGTAGGTGGCCACTTGAATCAGGGAACCATCACGGTCGAAATCGCTGACCTCACCTTCGAGAAGGCCTTCGAGGTAAACCGCTTTGCGCACCACCCGACCTTCGTGAAAAAAGCGGGTTGACCCCTCAATTTGGCCTTTCACAAAATGCATCTTGGCACTGGGCTGACCATCGCTGTGGTAAGTGACTGCTGGGCCATGAGGTGTGCCATCGACAAAATTTTGTTCAGAAACACAGCGTCCTTGAACGAACACGCGGGTCAAGCCATGCTGACGACCCTGCACATAAGCGGCGACTTGCAAAGGCTGACCTTGCTCGTCAAATTGATACAACAAGCCGTCCAATTGGCCAGCGGCATAGTTGGCACTCAGTTGCGGCTTGCCATTGGGCCAAAACCGGTCCATACGGCCGTGCAGTTGGCCCTGACGCAACCACGTCCGACTGATCAGACCGCCATTTTCATCGTGCTCGTCCAGGCGCTCCGGTTCCAGACTTTGCAACGGTGTCAAGCCATCGTTGGGACCGATGGATGGCTCAGAGGGGATGGGGGCGGTGACCATGTCTGTTTGCTCTTGAGGCTCAGTTGATCTTGACCAAGCCGCCTTTGATGGTCAGCATCCCACCGCCATCAACCGTTTGCATGGCCGAGGCCTTGTGCGTGATCATGGCGCCTTTGTTGTCCAAAGTGGTCCCTGCTTGATTGACCAAGCCCAGCGATGCTTTGTTCGTCAGCGCTGTGCCCGCCTGGTTGGTCAAGGCGGTTCCGGATTTGTTGGTCAAGGCAGTACCGGCCTCATTCGTTAAAGCAGTGCCGGCTTTGGCAGTCAACGTGGTGCCAGCATTGAGCAAAACGGTTTTGGCCGACTTGATGGTGATGCCACCCGTGACATCCAACAAAAAATCACCCGTGACTTTCAGCGTGAAGTCACCCTTGACAGTGTGCTTGAAGTCGCCCTCGTTGTCGTGCGTTTCGTCGCCCGTGATGGTCAAAGCGCGCGTGCCCTTGACCTTGTGGATTTCTTTGCCTTTTTTTACGTCGACGGTGCGATCACCTTCGGTCAGGGTATGAATCTCCGCGCCCTTGGTCAGCGTCGTAGTCAGCGCGTTTTCAATTTCTACTTTCATGTCCTTTTGGGCATGCATGTAAAACTCTTCGGCGTCTTTTTTGTCTTCAAGACGAATCTCGTTACCCGCCGTACCCTTGGGTGAAGATCTGGTTTTGATGACACTTTGAGTCTGGTTCGTCGGCAAAGTCACCGGTGTGGCGTTTTCGCCGTTGTAAACGCTGCCCGTGATCAAGGGCCGGTCAGGGTCGGCATCGATGTAACTGATGACCACCTCCTGCCCCACCCGGGGCATGAACAGCGTGCCAAAGCCTTTGCCTGCAGCGCTTTGCGACACACGCACCCAACATGAACTTTTTTCGTTTTTGACCCCGACGCGATCCCAAAAAAATTGAACTTTGACACGGCCCTCCTTGTCGGTCCAGATTTCCTCGTTCGCTGGACCCACCACCAATGCCGTCTGGCTGCCCGCCACACGAGGCAGCGGGGTGAGGCGCTGCGGGCGAAACGGTACCGTGGCCAAAAAAGCTTCAAAACGATTGCGGTACGTGTCGTTGCGAGCGATGTGATGCACACGACGCAAAACATAAGCCTTGTTCAGACTGGAACGAAAATGTCCAGATAACGTGAATTTGGTGCCTGCCGTGAATGGATAAACATAGCCGTTGCCACGCAGCTCTTGGGCCTGAAGTTGGCTGGCTTCGACCCGCAACTTGGCCAGCGCATTGCCTGCAGCCACCGTCTCATGCTTACCCGGCCAATGTAACAACTCGCCCTTGCCCAAAGTGCCACTGGCGCTCACGTCCAGCGACGTGCTGGGTTTGCTGGGGTCGTAGTCTCCCTGGCTGTGCTTTTGCGGCACCAACCGATTTTCCAACTCAAATGACGCGATCGTGTCGATCATGTGGTCAGCGCCTGACTCGGGAAAAAAGCGCACAGTGGCCGCGTCAGTGCATGCCAGGTGGGCAGTGGATGCATCGGCCAGCACAAGGGTATGTGCACCGTTTTTGAATGTGAAAAAGTAGAAAATACCCGCACTCTCCATCAAGCGGGAGATGAATGCGAAAGCGGTTTCATCATGCTGAACACAGTAGTCCAACGCGGTGTAAGTGCCCGTCAGCTTGGCCTCGAAGGTGATACCGAAATCGCCCAGCACCGCCTTGATGATGTCTGGAATGGTCTTGGTCTGGTAAATGGCACGGTCACTGCTAAGTGTCAGTAGCCACAGTTTGGGCGCCACTTCAGCGGCATAGTGGGCCAGCCCATCTTCACCGCCGCTTTGAATAAAACGGGTGGCAATGCCATTGAAGTAGCGTTTTGGACCATTTGGTATTTCTAAGGTGACGGTCACTGCATTGCCAATAATTTTGCTGGGATCTACATCACTGTTCAAACTGCGCATGTGCAACATGAGTTTGAACATTTCTGAGATACCCTCAGTGGCCTCCATCGCGTCCAGCACCAACTCGTCAGTCCCCAAAGGGGTACTGACCTTTAAAAAAGTGTTGGTCTGTGCGAATCCGGCTGTCATGGCATGGCGCCGCGGGTGTCGGTACTGAAACGATAAGCAAAACGGCCTTGAGCATCCAGTGTCATGGCAATGGCTGCAAAAGGCAGGTCCAAAGCCATCCGCTCAAGCACCAGGCTGGAGAGTTCAGGCAGCACCGACTGGGTGAGGATGTAATCCACATTTCGGGCACCGCTGTCAACTTCTGTGCAACGTTCGGTGATAGCGCGAACCACTGAATCGTCAAACATGAAATGTGCAGCGTGGTTCAGATGAATGCGCTCTGCGAGTCGGGCCAGCTTGAGTTTGACGATGCCCATGATCTGCTCATCACCCAACGGGTAATAGGGCACCAACACCAACCGACCTAAAAAGGCTGGGCTAAATTGCTTGAGCAGGGCGGGTCGAAGGCGCTCGACCAATTCCTCGGCCGATGGCCTAAAGCCTTTTGCACAAGCGTCGGTGATGATGTCTTGTGCAGCGTTGGACGTCAGCAAAATCAAAGTGTTTTTGAAATCGATTTGTACGCCTTCACCGTCGTCCATGACGCCTTTGTCGAAGACCTGAAAAAAGAGCTCCAGCACATCGGGATGGGCTTTTTCCATTTCATCAAGAAGCACCACGCTGTAGGGACGCCGACGCACCGCCTCGGTCAGCACACCTCCTCGCCCGTAGCCTACGTAACCCGGTGGCGCGCCCTTGAGGCTGGAGACAGAGTGGGCCTCTTGAAACTCGGACATGTTGACGGTGACCATGTTGCGCTCGCCGCCATAAAGCAGGTCAGCCAAAGCAATCGCGGTTTCTGTCTTTCCTACGCCACTGGGTCCAACCAACATAAAAACGCCCACAGGCTTGCCGGGGTCATCCAAATCTGCACGGAAGGTGCGAACACGCCGGGCTATGGCGTCCAGGGCTTGGGGCTGACCGACAAGTCGTTCAGCCATGCGGTCTTGTAGATGCAGCACAGTATGCAACTCATCAGCCATCATCTTGCCGACGGGAATCCCTGTCCAAGCTGAAATGACAGAGGCCACCGTGCCTGAGTCAACGCAGACCGTCACCAAGGGGTCGTCATCCTGCAAAGCTTCAAGACCCTTGTTCAGTCGCTGCAACTGCATGGTCACGAGTTGTGGGTCTTGCTCGTCGTCACCGTCTGAAACCGTGGCTGTGCCGTTGGCAATTCGACGGCGCAAATCCACGATTTCAGCCACAGCTTCTTTTTCACGGGCCAACTTGTCTTGCAAAGCCACCAATCGGATTTGCACATCTTTCAAACTGAGTTCAGCCTTGGCAATCGCTTCAAGGCGATCAATTCCAGTGGCTTGTTCGTGGCGAAGTACGCGCAATCGACTTTCTGTATTGCCTTGTTGACGTTGCAAGGACTCCACACCCTCAGGCAAGCCACTTTGCCCTACGGCCACACGGGCGCACGCGGTGTCCAGCACGCTGATGGCTTTATCGGGCAGTTGCCTGCCGGTGATGTAGCGCTGCGACAGCTTGACCGCATCGCAAACCGCTTCATCCAGAATTTCGATGCCGTGGTGTTTTTCAAGAGCAGCGACCATGCCGCGCAGCATTTCGATGGCCACATCGGGAGAAGGTTCGTCAATCTTCACCACCTGAAAGCGCCTCGCCAAGGCGGGGTCGCGTTCTACGTATTTTTTGTATTCAGCCCAAGTGGTGGCGGCAATGGTGCGCAACTCGCCGCGCGCCAACGCCGGTTTAAGCAAATTGGCGGCATCTCCTTGCCCCTCTGCACCTCCAGCGCCAATCAGCTGGTGAGCCTCATCGATGAACAAAATCACTGGGGTGGCGGAAGATTTAACCTCGGCAATGACCGACTTCAAGCGATTTTCAAATTCACCCTTGACACCTGCTCCGGCTTGAAGCAAAGCCAAATCTAACGAACGTACCGATACATCTTTCAAAACCGGTGGCACTTCACCGCGCACTACACGCTGTGCAAAACCCTCCACCACTGCCGTCTTGCCCACCCCCGCCTCGCCAGTGAGGATCGGATTGTTTTGTCGTCTGCGCAGCAAGACGTCGATGATCTGGCGGATTTCATTGTCACGACCACGTATGGGGTCCATCTTGCCGTCTCGGGCTTGGGCCGTGATGTCGGTTGTGAACTGGTCCAGCGATGGGGTAGCCGAACCCCCTTGTCGCATGGAAGGCATTTTCAATGGCGCACCATCGGCCAAGCTTGCTGGGTCGCCTGAGGCACGCGTGGCGCCGCCCGCATCTTCTGCCGACTGAGCCAGCAAGGCGGGCAGTTGCTCGCGAAGAGTTTTGCGCGGAATATCCAGCAAAGCAGGTGCGGTCTCCAGCAGCAAACCCCGCAGGCTGTCCACTTCCAGCAAGGCCAAGAGCAAAGTACCCGAGCGAACTTGTTGTTCGCCCAACAACATAGAGCTGAGCAGCCAAGCCTCTTGAAACCAAGGTGCGAAATGCGGTGATAAAGCGGGTGTGCGGCCATTGCCACGCTTAAAACGGTCTAGGCTTTGCTGCAACTGCGAGACGACCAAGCCAGCGTCAACGCCAAACTGAGGCAGGATGAGGGCCATGTCAGGCGAACGATCGTCCACCAAGTGCAACAGCAAATGTTCAATGTCCACATGAAAGTGGGTTTGTCGGCCGCACAGTTCGGCCGCTTGCTTCATGGCCAGCTTGCATTCCGGGTTGAGCTTGGCCAGCAGGGTGCGAATGTCTATTTCCATTGTTTTCTTTGCTATCTTTCGCAATGCGCGGGCATGAGCAGCGTTTTGATGGACTGAAAGGCTTTGGGAGCTTGTGGGTCGCCACTTTGCGTCAACCAACTGGTCCAGCCCAAGCGAGCTTGGCCCAGGCGCGGCAAACTGGCGCTGGCTTGTGCTTGTGGTTGGAGCACCAAGCGCACTTGCAACTCCGACTGGGTGTGGCGGCGCACAAGCCAAGACATGAGAACATGGTCTTGCCCTCCGGGCAGCAGACTTTGCAAACGGTTGATGGGTGTTTCTAAAACAATGAGTTCGATGCCAGCTGCGGCGTCCCAAGCACGCTGACCCAACACGGCTTGGTAACCCAACACAGCAAGGCCCAAAGGGGGTTGGTCTGCCAAGTCCAGAGTTTGCCATCCACCCACAAATTGCCGACCTTTCAAAACAAGGCTCAGCCGATCAGACAGCAAGGTGAGTAAATTGAGCATGGACCGCGGGGCTGCGTTTTGCAATCCTGCATGGTTCAAACGTGCCACCTCACCAACTGGTCCGCGCGCACCTTCGGCGCGTCCCAGGCCGCTGATGGCATCTATGGTTTTGGCCAGTGGGTTGTCTTGTTGGCTGGCCCGCCAGTTCAAACCGATGTGGTGTTTTTTGCGACTTCGATACAAAAAGGCCAACCATCGGCTGTGGAAAATATCCAGAAAATCCAATGCGGCGCGGTCTTTGGCAGTACGGCGCTGCAACAGCATTTCTGTAAAAGGCAGGGGAAGCGGGCCGTTAGCGCCAGCCAAACTCATGGCCGCAGATGTCAGGGTACTTCGATCTTCTGGCGTAGACGCTGGCTGTACGCTGACAACGTCACTGGGTGCAAAAGCCAAAGATATATTGCCACGCAGTAACGCAGCCTCGTCGAGACCCACGCCCGTACCCAGGGCAAGTCGCTCGGGAGCATGGCGTTCGAGCAGGCTGATCGCCTGAAACAAATTAAAGCCTTGTGGCCGACTGTACAGCCGGTCAATCAAAGCAAGTTCTGGTGGCCGCACATGGGCTCCCATCGCTTCCAGTCCTCGCCATTGCGGCGGGCTGTCAAACGTACAAATGAATTGACGGTGGTGTAAAGCGCAAAAAAGCGCGCCAGAACTGCCGACAAAAGTAAGGGCGAGCCACCCACAAAAGCAGTCTCGTCAAAACCCAGTTGCACCTCGGTGCCACGGCAAAAGCCACGCCAGGCGTCGCTTCCCAAGCGGGCCGTGACACCGCGCGCTTGCAATGTGCGCACACCTTTGATTTGCGCCAAGTCCCGTGCGCCACTGGAGGCAAACAAACTGAGCATGTCGCGCAAAGTTTGAACCCCATTGGTGCCGCCTACCAACGACTGGTGGTTCAGCCTGAGCAAGCCAACCAAGCGCCACATTGTGGCGCTCGACAGAGGTGGGTCGCGCTGTTCGGAAGGCTCGTACAAACAAGTGATGGCCAAGGAAGAGGACAGGTTTTCAGCACGTAAGCGTGTCTGAGGCCGCAACTGACTGGCCAAGCGGCGATTGGTACATAAAAGCTGCGCAAAAACCACAGGCTCAGACGGTACGCTGCGGGTGTTGTTGGGATCCACAAAAGACAAAAACATGTCTGTGCCCGTGAGGTTGGCACGCAAGCTGGTTTCTCGCCTGGCCGACCAGAAAACTTCAGGCCGTGCTTCAGCGCTGTCTTGTTGACCGCCAGCGCTTGCGCCAGATGTATCTTGCGAATCCAAAGCGGCGAAGGCGGTTATGCGCTGCGGTCGGTCAGCGTCTGGGTCGGATGCTACGACCGACAAAATGGAATGAACTTCGGTGGTACTTTCAAATTGACGGTCTCCAACCAGCAGGTACTCATGATGTCGGTGATCAATCGTCATCGGTTCACTGGTACGGTTGAATAAGTTCACAATGGGCACGCACCCCAGTTTGAAACTTTCCGCATCCAACCCACGCAATCCACGGGCACTGCGGTCCAATTGCAAACGTAACTCAAAATGCTCACCATGACCCGTCAGACCCGACAGGCCCGTGAGGTCAAAAAAATGGAATTTCCCGGGGAATGAAAAATATTCTTGAAGCAAACCATACGCGGCTGCAGCATGCGGTGGATTGGGCAGCACAGATTGATCAAGGTCATAACCCACCTCTCGCCAAGCAGTGCGCGGCAAATGCCGAACATGGCCCTGCGCATCGACCACATCGACCCCCATCACGGCGCTGACCAACAAGTCATAAAGTGGCATGGTGCTCATCCAGTCGCCATGCAAGTGCAGACGCAGACTGTCCAAGGCCAACTCATTGGCAGTCAGGCCTTCCGAACAGCTGACTTGTAAACACAAGGTGGATGCGCCAGACAAGCGCACATCGGTGATGTCCAGTGGCCACAGCACATTGTCCCAAGCAGTTCGCATGCGACAGGTTTCACCACTGGCCGTGCGCGCCACCAAGGATGTATGGCGAGGCACCACATAACCTGCTGTGACCTTGCCTTGGGTGGGGTCCAACGCCAGTTGCGCCACCGAAATCGACGGGACTGGCTGCATCAACGACGGGCACTGACTTTCCAGTAAAGCGGCTGCGACTTGGGGAAATTCACGGTCCAGATCGCGGTGCACGCGTGCGGCCAAAAATGCGTTGGCTTCGATCAGGCGTTCTGTATGTGGATCAGGAGACTCTGCGCCGCCCAAAGCCAGTCGGGAGGCTACTTTGGGGTAACGGGCTGAGAAGTCAGCGCCTTGATGACGCAAATAAGCCAGCTCGCGTTTGTAATATTCAATCAGGTCATCGTCGGCAAGCATCAGACAGTCTCCGATACGCCATCGGACAAGTTCACTGGAATATCGAAGTCAACCCTGCGCAAGGTCATACCCAAGCGAACTGCACCTGATATTTGCAACTTGGCTTGCCCGCGGTGGTTGCTGCTGTCATCGTGCATTGCAACAACTTGGGTATGCGATAGCCTCGGCTCAAACAGCGCAATGGCATGTTGAACGGCTTGACTCACCAAAGCCAAATCGTCAGAAGATTTGCAGGACAAAGATGAAAAATCAGGAATGCCAAAGTCCAGAACGGTGCCTTGGCATTTCAAAAATTCGGCCATGGTCAAACCGCAGCGTGTGTTGAGCAAACTGGCGATCTCATTGGCAATCGATGCTTGCAGCCCCGCCGCGTCAAAAGCCGCAGCGTCACCCATCTCACCGTCCCGAGCACACAAGCGCTGAAACAGGGGGATGGCTGCGCTACGGGACAGTTCAGACATGGGCTAGCGCAACTCGGATTATTTGGGTGTGGCTGCAATATTTTTAACCAGATCCCAACCAAAACCAGCAGAACCTTTTTTCGTCGAATCCTTGTTTTGCTGTGAGTACACCAGACTAATGGCGCTGTAATTCAAAGAGAACGAGTCGCTGGGCTGGCCGCCGCCACCGCTGGTCGAAATGTTGGAGACCATGGCATCGGTCAACACGTATTCGATCAATGACATGAACTTCGAGCCTTCGGTCCGGCCAATGTGGATTTTGGCATCGCCCAACTTGGTGCCAGCCACGCAAGCGCTGTAAAGAGCTGGCGTAGAAATGTCTGCAGATTTGGAAAAGTTCATTTCCGAAAAGTTGGGACGACCTGCTGTGCGCTCTGTGTTGGAGCGGTCCATTTGCATGGGGATGGACGCGCTGTGGCTGAACGACAGGATGATGATTTGGCCAATATTGCCATCCAATTCGCAATTGCCTTTGATGTCTTTGATTTCAAGAATGATGGTATCCATGAACAGCTTTCAATGATTTATGAAAGGCGAGGCCTAGGGCCATCGCCTTGGGTTGAGGTGAGTGGACGTGTATTGATCAAGCCGCAGCAGCGGGCAATTCCGCCACCAAACGGATAGAGGCTGTCAGGCCTTCCATTTGAAAATGCGGCTTGAGAAAGACCGTAGCGTTGTAAACACCGGGCTTGCCAGCCACGTCTGTCACATCAATGCGGGCTTGACTCAAAGGAAAGCGGGCTTTCATCGCTTGTGGGGCAGCATCGTTGAGCAAGACGTAATCAGCGATCCAGTTGTTGAGGTATTCCTCCACACTTCCGCGCGTTTGGAAACTGCCCACTTTGTCACGCATGATCACCTTGATGTAATGCGCAAAACGTGATGCAGCCAACACATAGGGCAGACGTGAAGAAAGCTCAGAGTTGGCGTTGGCGTTGTCTTTGTTGTAGACCTTGGGTTTGTTGGTGGTCTGTCCACCAAAGAAAGCCGCAAAATCAGAGCCTTTGGAGTTAACGATAGAAATGAACCCCAAGTCATTGAGTTCTTTTTCACGCCGATCGGTGATGCTCACTTCGGTTGGGCACTTGAGCAGCACGTCACCTTCGTCTGTTTTGAATGCGTGGGCAGTGAGTGCTTCAACCTTACCGCCGCCTTCAACGCCACGAATCGCTGTGGTCCAGCCGTAGTTGGCAAATGCGCCTGTGATGCGCAGTCCCAGCTGGTATGCCGAGTTGGCCCACAGGTATTTGTTGTGGTCGGAGCCGTCCACATCTTCCTCAAAATTGAAGCCCTCAACTGGAATGGTTTTGGCGCCGTATGGCAGGCGGGCAGCATAGCTTGGCAAAACCAAGGCCACATAACGTGAATCTTCGCTCTCGCGAAAGCCGCGCCAAGTTGCCAGTTCGGCACTTTCAAAAATCTTGGACAGGTCGCGAGGAACGCCCAGTTCTGTGAATGACTTCATGTCAAACATGGCAGGCGCTGCAGCCGCAATGAATGGCGCATGAGATGCGGCAGCCACTTTGGACATGCGCTGGAGCAATGCTTGGTCTTGCGGGTGACGGCCAAACTGGTAGTCGCCAATCAGCAAAGAGAAGGGATTGCCGCCGAATGTGCCGTATTCTTCTTCGTAGATTTTCTTAAACAAGGCGCTCATGTCGTGATCGACAGCGGTCTCCAAGTCTTTGAGCAACTCTTTTTTGCTCACGTTCAATAAACGAAGCTTCAGACGGGGACCTGTTTCTGTGCCAAAAACCATGTCGTGCAGACCGCGCCAAGACGCTTCGAGCGCCTGGAATTTCTCGTCGTGCATGATGGCGTTGAGCTGCGCAGACAGAATCTGATCGATTTCTGCAACGCGCTCGTTGATCATGGCAACCACGCCCTTGTCAGGACTGGTTTTCATGCCCTCGTCCAAAATTTGCGTGGCAAATTGGCCCAGCAATTTTTTGGCGTATTGGTCTTGCGATGGCTCAACGGCCATATTGCCTTCTTGGACAATGCGGTCGAGCAAGCTCAGCTCGTTGGTTGTGGTGGTACTGGCGCCTGCAGCGTCGGATTTTTGTTTGGTGGCCATGGTGTTCTACCTAAGAATGAATGGAAACTAAAGCAAGCCGCGGCTTACTCAGCAGTAGGCGCATCTGCGCTGGCGGCGGCTGTTTCAGCGGCTTCGCTGCCGCGCAAGGCTTTGAGTTCTTCGGTGTTCTGAACGATGTTGCCCAACAAGGCGTCCAGTTCGTCATTGCCGTCGAGTTTGCCGAGCAAGTCACGCAACTGTTGACGCGCTTCCAAAAGGCGTGCCAAACGAGGAACTTGATTGACGATCGATTCAGGGTGGAAATGCTCAAACTCAGTGAAATTGAGTTCAATTTTCAAATTGCCCTCTTCCTTCAATGTGTCTGGCACAGAAAGGTCAAGGCGTGGGGCGATCTTGCCCATGATTTCGTTGAAGTTATCTCGGTCGATTTCCACAAAACGGCGGTCTTTCATCTTGGCCGGCGGCAGTAAAGGCTGACCACTCAAATCTGCCATCAAGCCCACCACCAGAGGCAACTCTTTCTTTTCGATTGCATCACCAATTTCAACGTCATAGGTGATTTGGACACGCGGGGGGCGGTTACGTCCTACCCACTTTTGCAGACTGTCTGACATACGAAACTCCTGTATCAATAACGTTGGAAATCACCCAAATAATGGGCAAATCAGATTGTCATCATGAAGATGATCATTGACTTTATACAAAAAAATTGGAAAAATAAAGAAGTTTCTTTT
>NZ_CAMBNZ010000025.1 GCF_945869175.1 Limnohabitans sp. Rim8
TTCAAGCCAAACAATTGGGATCTGACCCCGATTGATGAAGCCAAACAATTGGGATCTGACCCCGATTGATGCCCCCCGATTCATCACACAAGGAGCCCCCTCATGATCAAGTACACCGAAGACCACGAATGGTTGCAAATTGACGGCGACACCGCTGTCGTGGGCATCACCCACCACGCGCAGGATGCGCTGGGCGATGTGGTGTTTGTCGACCTGCCCGAAGTGGGCAAAACCTTTGCCGCCAAAGAAGCCGCAGGCGTGGTCGAGTCGGTCAAGGCCGCGGCCGACGTCTACATGCCCGTGGACGGCGAGATCACCGAAGTCAACGAAGAATTGCGTAGCGACCCGTCGCTGGCCAACACCGACCCGCTGGGCAAAGGCTGGTTCTTCAAGGTCAAGCTGTCCAACCCAGCGCAAACCGATGCCCTGCTGGACGAGACCGCTTACAAAGCCTTTTCTGCAGCTTGAACGATTAACCGGAGCCACACATGCTGATGTCCACCCTCAAGCCCTTGGCCGAGCTCGAAAACCCGTCAGAATTCATTGCCCGCCACATCGGCATCAGCGGTGCAGACGAACAGCACATGCTGGGCGTGATCGGTGAGGCATCACGCCGGTCCTTGATCGAGTCCATCGTGCCGCGCAGCATCGCCCGCGCCCAAGACATGGTCTTGCCCGCACCGATCACCGAAGCGGCCGCTTTGGCCGAACTCAAGGCCCTGGCGCAAAAGAACCGCTTGCTCAAAAGCCACATCGGCCAAGGCTATTACGGCACGCACACGCCTGGCGTGATCTTGCGCAACGTCCTGGAAAACCCCGCTTGGTACACCGCCTACACGCCTTACCAAGCTGAGATCAGCCAAGGCCGGATGGAGGCACTGGTGAACTTCCAGACCATGGTGACCGACCTGACCGCCATGGACATTGCCAACGCCTCCATGCTGGACGAAGCCACAGCGGCCGCCGAGGCCATGACCTTGGCGATGCGCATGGTCAAAAGCAAGAGCAAAGTCTTTGTCGTATCACGCGCCTGCCACCCGCAAACCATCGAGGTGATCCAGACGCGCGCCAAACCGCTGGGCATTGAGGTGCTGGTGCCGCAGAGTGCCGACGCCTTCACTGCGGCGCTGAACGCCGAGCACTTTGCCGCGCTGGTGCAGTACCCCTGCAGCACCGGGCTGGTGGAAGACCTCAGCGGCTATGCAGCGCAGAGCCACTCGCATTTGGCCGCATTCATCGTGGCCGCTGACCTGCTGGCGCTCACGCTGCTCAAGCCTCCGGGCGAGATGGGCGCCGACATCGTGGTGGGCACCACGCAGCGTTTTGGCATGCCCATGGGCGCGGGTGGTCCGCACGCCGCCTACATGGCCTGCCGCGATGAATACAAGCGTTCCTTGCCAGGCCGCCTGGTGGGTGTGAGCGTGGACGTGCACGGCAAACCCGCCTACCGCTTGGCCCTGCAGACTCGCGAACAACACATTCGCCGCGAAAAGGCCACCAGCAACATTTGCACCGCGCAGGTTCTCCCCGCCGTGGTGGCCAGCATGTACGCCGTGCACCACGGCCCCGAGGGCTTGAAGCGCATTGCGCGCCGCGTGGCGACCTGTACCGCGATCTTCGCGCAAGGCCTGCAAAGCCTGGGGTACAAGCTGCGCAAAGAAACTGCTTTTGACACCGTATGGATCGCCATCGGCGAGTCCTCGGCCTCGCTCATCCAACGCGCCCTGCACGCGGGCATCAACTTGCGCAAGGCTTGCGACAAGAGCGTTTCGATCTCGCTGGACGAAACCACCACCCGCGAGGACATCACTGCCCTTTGGCAGGTGTTCGCCAGTGAATCGGCCAACCCAGATCAGGCACTGCCGAGCTTCGAGTCGTTCGAGAAAGGCATCCAGCCCCTGATTCCTGAATCGCTGCGCCGCACCAGCGCTTTCCTGACGCACCCTGTTTTCAACCGCTACCACAGTGAGACCGGCATGCTGCGATACATCCGCCAGCTGTCCGACAAAGACCTGGCGCTGGACCGCAGCATGATCCCGCTGGGCAGCTGCACCATGAAGCTCAACGCCACCAGCGAGATGATCCCCATCACCTGGCCAGAATTTGCGGGCGTGCACCCCTTTGCCCCTGCCGACCAACTGGCGGGCTACCAACTGCTGGACCAGCAACTGCGCGACTGGCTGTGCCAGGCCACCGGCTACAAAGGCATCAGCTTGCAGCCCAACGCCGGCTCTCAAGGCGAGTACGCAGGCCTCTTGGTCATTCAGGCCTACCACCAGGCCCAAGGCCAAGGCCACCGCAACATCTGCCTGATCCCGTCCAGCGCGCACGGCACCAACCCGGCCAGCGCCCAAATGGTGGGCATGACCGTGGTGGTGACCAAATGCGACGAAAACGGCAACGTGGACATGGCCGACCTGCAAGCCAAGTGCGAACAGCACAGCACCAACCTGGCCGCAGTGATGATCACCTACCCCAGCACACACGGGGTTTTTGAGACGCAGGTCAAAGCCTTGTGCGAGCTGGTGCATCAACACGGCGGACGCGTGTACGTGGACGGCGCCAACATGAATGCCTTGGTGGGTGTGGCTGCGCCCGGCGAGTTTGGCGGTGACGTGAGCCATCTGAACCTGCACAAGACCTTTTGTATTCCGCACGGCGGTGGCGGCCCCGGTGTGGGTCCGGTGTGTGTGGTGGCAGACCTGGTGCCTTACCTGCCGGGCCATGCCACGGGCGGTTTGCCCGTGAACGGCGTGGGCGCTGTCAGTGCCGCGCCTTTGGGCAACGCTGCAGTCTTGCCCATCAGCTGGATGTACTGCCGCATGATGGGCGCCGAGGGCCTGAAACACGCCACCGAGGCGGCGATTTTGGCGGCCAACTACATCAGCAAGCGCCTTAGCGCACACTACCCCACGCTGTACGCCAGTGAGAACGGTCGCGTCGCCCACGAGTGCATTCTGGATTTGCGTGGCCTGAAGGACAGCAGCGGCGTGATGGCCGAAGACGTGGCCAAGCGGTTGATGGACTACGGCTTTCATGCGCCCACACTCAGTTTTCCGGTGGCCAACACCTTGATGGTGGAGCCCACCGAGAGCGAAACCCTTCAAGAGCTGGACCGCTTCATCGACGCCATGATCGCCATCCGCGAAGAAATCAAACAGGTCGAGAATGGCATCTGGCCGCAAGACAACAACCCGCTGAAACATGCACCACACACCGCAGACAGCCTGCTGGGCAGCGAATGGCATCGACCCTACAGCCGCGAGGTCGGTGCAGCCCAAGCCCAGCGTGTACCCGGCAGCGTGAAGTACTGGCCGCAAGTGGGTCGGGTCGACAACGTGTACGGTGACCGCAATTTGTTTTGCAGCTGCATTCCGCTGAGCGACTACGCCTGATCCACCCACAAAGGAAGACCCACGCCTCAAAATCAAATACCCGCATCGGGAGAGACTGTCCGCCAAAGCAGACAGCGCCGAAGGAGCAACCACCCCGGAAACTCTCAGGCCAAAGGACCGATGCAGGTCGACACAACCGTGTCAAAAACTCTGAAGAGCGCCCCGGGTTCGTCATCCGGGACCACCGCAGGAGCAAGCCGAAAACCGTTCGGTGAATCTCTCAGGTTTCAAACAGAGGGGGTCATGCCATGCACATCCGGTGCGCAGCATGCCCACTTGTTTGAGACGTTGAAACGAGAGAAGCTTCATGAAAAAGCACATGGTTGTCATCGGCGGCGGCATCACGGGCGTCACCTCCGCGTATGCCTTGGTTCAACAGGGTTTTGAAGTCACCCTGATCGAGAAAAACCGTTATCCCGGCATGGAAACGTCTTATGCCAACGGCGGTCAGCTGTCGGCATCTAACGCCGAAGTCTGGACCCACCCCTCCACCATCATCAAGGGGCTGAAGTGGATGTTCAAAAATGACGCCCCACTGCTCATGAACCCCACCCCCACCTGGCACAAGCTCAGCTGGATGGCCGAATTTGTGGCGGCCATCCCCAAATACAAAGACAACACCATCGCCACCACCCGGTTGGCCATTGAATCGCGCGAGCACCACTTTGCCTGGGCCAAGGCCGAGGGGATCGAATTCGACCACAACCGCGAAGGCATTCTGCATTTTTACCGCGACAAAAAAGGCTTTGACCATGCCGGTCAAGTCTCCAAACTGTTGGCCCAGGGCGGCTTGCCGCGTCGTGCGGTGACGCCCGAAGAAATCAAGGCCATTGAGCCCACACTGCACGGCGATTACTACTGTGGCTACTTCACCGAGAGCGACTCGACAGGCGATATCCACAAGTTCACTTACGGCCTGGCCAAAGCTTGTGAGCGCTTGGGCGTCAAGATCCTCAACGAACACGAGGTCTTGAGCGTGGCCGCCAACGGCCAAAGCGCTTTTGTGCAGGTCAAGCATGCCGGTGATACCGACTCGCTGACCTTTGACGGTATCGTGATTTGTGCGGGCGTGCATGGCCGCCACCTGGCCGCGCAGTTGGGTGACCGTCTGAACATCTACCCCGTCAAGGGCTACTCGATCACTGTGAACCTTCCCAACGGTGCCAGCCAGGCTGCAGCGCCGCAAGTCAGCCTGCTCGACGACGAAACCAAGCTGGTCACCAGCCGCTTGGGCGATGACCGCTTCCGCGTCGCGGGCACCGCCGAATTCAACGGTATCAACCTGGACATCCGCGCCGACCGCATCCAGCCCCTGATCCAGTGGGTCAACCAGTGCTTCCCTGACATCGACACCCGAAAGGTGGTGCCTTGGGCGGGCCTGCGACCCATGATGCCGAACATGCTGCCTCGGGTGGGGGCGGGCAAAAAGACCAATGTGTTCTACAACACCGGCCACGGCCACCTGGGCTGGACTTTGTCGGCCATCACGGCGCACCAATTGGCAGGCCATGTGATGGTCGGCATGAAGGACAATGTGCGTTCCTTCATGACCCCTGCTACGGCCTGACGATGAGCCTTCAAATCTTGCCGGTTGACTACCAAAACCCCACCCACCGCAACGCACTGGTGATGTTGCTGGACGCCTATGCCCAAGACCCCATGGGCGGCGGGGAAGCCCTGACGCAAGATGTGAAAGCGCGCTTGTGTGATGACCTGGCCACACGCACTGACGCGGCCAGCTTCATCGCCTGGCTTGGCGATGCGCCGGTGGGCTTGGTCAACTGCATCGAGGGCTATTCGACCTTCAAGGCACAGCCCTTGATGAATATCCACGACATCGCCGTGCTGCCGGGCCAACGGGGTGCGGGCGTCGGTCAGGCTTTGCTGGCGGCTGCCGAGCGTCACGCCAAGGATCGCGGCTGCTGCAAGCTGACGCTGGAGGTGCTGACGGGCAATGCCCGCGCCCTCAAAAGTTACTTGGGCTTTGGCTTTGAAGCCTACACCCTGGACCCGGCAGCGGGCCAAGCCAGCTTCATGCAGAAGTGGCTTTAGCCAACTGCCATTGTTCTTTTAGCCAACGCTTGAGTTCAGCATCGTTCTGGATGCGGCGCAAATCGGCGGCCAGACTGTCGGCGCTGTGGCGCTGATCGGCCTGGATGCGCTGCAGTGACTCGCTCAGGGCGGCTTCGTCAACATCGGCACGCACCGGCACACACAGCTCCCGGCTCAAGCGGCTTTCCAACTGGTCCAGATCGTCTTCGAGCGCGGCCACCTGCTCCTTGAGCAACAAGGACATGGCGATCAGCTTGTCGTCAGTCATGCGCGCCGTGCCGGATGTGTTTTTCGGGTTGAGCTGCGTCACCAGCATTTGCAAGCGCAACAAAGTGGTCAGGTCGTTTTTTTCATAGGCGGCATTGACCTCGCTCATCAGCGCGGTTTTGCGCAGGCGCTCTTGTTCGTCGGGTTCACGGTCCGGGTGCAAGGCGCTGGCCAATTGCCGAAAAATCGTGCGGATGGCGCTTTTGGCGTCCAGCTCGCGCATCAGGGCGACGGGCACCACCCCTTTTTCGGCCGCAACGGTTTTCTTTTGCGCTTGTTTTTGGGCTTTTCGGGCCGTGCGTTTGGCGTTCTTTTTGGCCTCGTTGGCCTCTTGCTGTTGTTGCCACTGCCGCATACCGGCTGCCATCATCTCTTCAGGCGTCTGGTACTGATTGGGTTTGTTGAGTGGCTGGCCCAGCGCTTCCTCGATGCGTTCACGCAGCCGTTTTGAAGCTTCAGCCTGCTCATACGCCATCTCCTGTGTGTCTTCTTCGCTCACGTACAAGTCAGCCATGGCTTGAATTTGGGGATCGGCTGTGGCCGACAGTTGATCAATCAAGCCGCGCACAAGGCCCCGAGCCATGCGTTGCTGCCGGGCTGTGAAATCGGCCGTTTGTAAGCGCTCGTGCACAAACATCATGAGGCCCTTGCGGTGAACCTGCGCTTGTTGCACCGACTCACGCAACGCCTGGATGTGCGCATAGCGGTGACGGTCTGACCAATTCTCTAAGCGATGGATCTGGCCCGACAGTCGCTCAATGTGGGCCAACAGTTCATTGAAACGTTGCTGGGCAGGGGAGAGCTTGGCTTGTGAAGCGGCTTGCACCATCAAGGCAGTCAAGGAAGGTGCAGCGTCTGACGGCGCTTCGGGCAAAGAGGACATCTTAGAAATCTATCGGGCAGGCACTGAGAGGACTGCCGAATGTTAACGTGCTCTGCCAAGTGCGGGCAGGGGTTGTGCCCGTTGATAATCATGCACCGACTCGAAAACATCCCAGCATGACCCGCCCCGCCCCGTTCAAAGTTTTGAGCCTCATCCCGCCGATGACGCAGCTCAACACCCCCTACCCCTCTACGGCATACCTCACGGGTTTTTTGCGTTCGCGGGGGGTGGATGCGGTGCAAGAAGACCTGGCGCTGGCCACGGTTCTGGCCTTGCTGAACAAAAAAGGCCTGACCGAGCTGCGTGACGCAGCACTGGCCCTTCCCGTCGAAGAGCGCTCGGGCCCGGTGAATTTCTTCCTCGACCATTTCCACGATTACGCTGTCACTGTTAACCCGGTGATCGCCTTTTTGCAAGGCCGCGACAGCACCCTGAGCCACCGGATCGCAGGCCGGGGCTTTCTGCCCGAAGGCCCGCGCTTTGCAGCCCTTGATGCATATGACGACGATGGCACAGGCGACCCGATTGGCTGGGCTTTTGGGGCACTGGGCCAAACCGACCGGGCCCGGCACCTGGCCACGCTGTACCTGAACGACCTGGCCGATGTGCTGCGCGATGCGGTGGATGAAGGTTTTGAATTCGTGCGTTACTCCGAGCGCCTGGCCGCCAGCCAGCCCAGCTTTGACCCGCTGGCTGAAGCGCTGGCCCAGCCCCCCAATCTGATTGACACCACGCTAGAGAGCTTGGCGCTGCAAGCGATTGAGCGCCACCAGCCCACCCTGGTGCTGCTGTCCGTGCCCTTCCCTGGCTCGGTGTACGCGGCTTTTCGCATCGCCCAGTGCATCAAACGTGCGCACCCCAACATCCGCATGGGTCTGGGGGGCGGCTTTGTGAACACCGAACTGCGCGAACTGAAAGACGCACGGGTCTTTGACCATGTGGATTTCGTCACGCTCGACGGCGGTGAACGCCCGCTGCTCAGCCTGATCGAGCACCTGCAAGGCCAGCGCAGCGGGCAGCGCCTGCAACGCACCTTCATTCGCAACGGTGCAGGCTTGGTGCAATACATCAACTTGGCTGAGCCCGACATCCCGTTTGAAGAGGTCGGCACCGCCACCTGGGATGGTCTGCCACTGCACCAGTACCTGTCTCTTTTGGACATGCTCAACCCCATGAACCGGCTGTGGAGCGACGGGCGTTGGAACAAGCTCACCGTGGCGCACGGCTGCTACTGGAAAAAGTGCAGCTTTTGCGACGTGAGCCTGGACTACATCAGCCGCTACGAAACCGCGCAAGCCAGCACGCTGGTGGACCGCATCGAGCAAATCGTGGCCGAAACGGGCCAAACGGGCTTTCACTTGGTGGACGAAGCCGCGCCTCCCAAGGCGCTCAAGGCCCTGGCCGAAGAGCTGCTGCGCCGGGGCGTGCAAATCTCTTGGTGGGGGAACATCCGGTTTGAAAAAACCTTCACCCTCGAGCTGTGCGAGCTGCTGGCCCAAAGCGGCTGCATCGCCATGTCGGGCGGGCTCGAAGTGGCGTCCGACCGCTTGCTCAGCCTCATGAAAAAAGGCGTCTCGGTCGAGCAGGTCGCGCAGGTCACCAAAGGCTTTGCCGACGCCGGGGTGATGGTGCACGCCTACCTGATGTACGGCTTTCCGACGCAGACCGTGCAAGACACGGTAGACGCGCTCGAATACGTGCGCCAGTTGTTTGAAAACGGCTGCATCCACAGCGGCTTTTTTCACCGATTTGTCTGCACCGTGCATTCACCCGTGGGTCTGAACCCCGAGGCCTATGGCGTGACGCTGCTGCCGCTGCCCGAAGGCACCTTTGCCAAAAACGATGTGGGCTTTGTCGACCCCACCCCCATGCCCCCGGGGGTAGACCACGACCTGCTGGGCCAAGGCCTGAAGAAAGCCATCTACAACTTCATGCACGGGGTGGGCGTGGAGAACGATGTGCGCCAGTGGTTCGAGTTGCCCAAGGGCCAATGCCCCAAAACCACAGTGCCTCGCCAAAAAATTGCGCAATCTTTAGGCCTTCGATAGCCCTTGGGCCGCGGTGCGTTTTGAGCGTTCGCGCCCGGCAAAGCAATGGTGCCAAGCCTTGCTGCGCTGCGCCGGGTGCATTCGTCAAAATCATGACAACCAATCAATTTCATGAATTTGACACAAAAAGAAAACATGATTCGACTTTTAGCACCAACCTAAAGTACGGGCAATGTTACAGATCGACAACTTGGTCAAGCGGTACGGGAACCAAAATGCGGTCAATGGCATCAGCCTTTCGGTGCCCGCGGGCAGTTTTGTTGGCGTGATTGGTCGCTCCGGTGCGGGCAAGTCCACCTTGTTGCGCATGATCAACCGCCTGGAGGACCCCACCTCCGGCAGCATCAAGATGGATTTGACTTCTGTATCAGATTTGACTGGGGCGCCTTTGCGCGAATGGCGTCGTCAATGCGCCATGGTCTTCCAGCAGTTCAACCTGGTGGGTCGCCTGGACGTGCTGACGAATGTCTTGATGGGCCGCCTCACCACAGTCCCCACATGGAGATCATTGCTGCAACTGTGGTCCGACGAAGACAAAGTCCGTGCCTTGGCTGCGCTCGAGCGTTTTGACATGGCCGAGTTTGCCGCCAAGCGCTGCGATCAGCTCTCGGGCGGCCAACAGCAACGCGTGGCCATTTGCCGGGCCCTGATCCAAGAACCCAAAATCATACTGGCCGATGAACCGATCGCCTCTCTTGACCCGCGAAACACCAAAGCGGTGATGGACGCCCTCAAAACCATCAACCAAGACTACGGCATCACCGTGCTGTGCAATCTGCACTCTTTGGACATTGCCCGTGAATATTGCGACCGTTTGGTGGGCTTGACCGCAGGCGAAGTGGTGTTTGACGGCGCCCCCGCCCAGCTGACCGAGCCTTTTGTGCGCCAACTCTATGGCGTAGAGGCCTCTCAAGTGAGCGACACCGACATGGCCAGCGTCGAGATGCTTGTCCACGCCTGAGCTTTCCCCCGATTTTTTCTCCCCACGCCATTTTTGGCATTTTTTTATCCGAAGGACTTCCCATGTTGAACCGTCGCAACCTGATAGCCATTGCTGCTGCCGTGCTCGCCACGGGCGCACAAGCCCAAACCGCCGCCCCCAAAGAGCTGGTGTTCGCCGTTGTCCCCGCTGAAAACGCCTCCATGGTGGCCGACCGTTACAAAGACTTTTTGGATTACCTGTCCAAAGAAACAGGCGTGAAAGTCACCTTGCGCGTGGCCGCTGACTATGCCGCCGTGATCGAAGGCCAACGTGCTGGTCAGATCCACATTGGTTACTACGGTCCGACCGCTTACGCCCGTGCTCGCATGACCGGTGCAAACATCACCCCCTTTGTCACCGAAACAGCCAAAGGTGGCGTGCGCGGTTACTACGCAGTGGTGTATGTGAAAGCCGACTCGGCATACAACAAGATCGAAGACCTGAAGGGCAAAAACTTCGGTTTGGTCGACCCCAACTCCACATCTGGCAACGTGGTGCCACGTTTCGCCTTGGACAAAATGGGCATCAACCCCGACAACTATTTCGGCAAAGTGGTTTACACCGGCAGCCATGTGAATGCCGTGATGGCCCTGAACCAGGGCACTGTGGACGCCGCCGCGAACTGGTGGAACAACGAAGAAGACTCTGAACTCATGCGCATGGTCACCAAGGGCATGGTCAAGAAAAACGATTTCCGCATGATCTTCAAGTCCGACTTGATCCCGGCTTCGCCAGTGGCTTACCTGGACAGCTTGCCAGCCGATCTGAAAGTCAAAATCGAACAAGCCTTCTTGCAAGCCCATGTGAAAAACAAGCCTGCTTTTGACAAGCTGTCTGACGGCAAAAACGAACCCTTTGTCAAAGTGACCCACGCTGCGTTTGAGCCTGTGGTGGCCATGAACAAGTTTGTGGACAACCTGCGCAAGAAGTAATTCCTGCCATCCCAACACTCACCATGGTCAATCAACCTGAACACAAGGCCTTGTTGCAGGCCTACGAACTGGCGACCCATTGGCGTCGCCAGCAATTCGGGATGGGTATGGCCATGGTTTTTTTGCTGGCCATGCTGGCCGCGTGGATGGCCGAAGTGGACCTGGCGAAGTTTTACGACAACATCGGCAACTTCACCAGCTACATCGGCCGGATCTTTTATTTGGAATCTGGGCAAGCGGTGATACGCGACCCCTTTGAATGGTTTTGGGGTCTGAACAAGTGGATGGCGCTGCTGGGCGAGACCTTGATGATGGCCTACGTCGGCACGCTCTTGGGCGCAGTGGGCGCCGTGCTGTTTTGCTTCATGGCCAGCAAAAACATCACGCGCTCAACGGCCTTGGTTTTTGCCACACGCCGCTTCATGGAGTTTTGCAGAACCGTTCCGGAGTTGGTGTTCGCATTGATTTTTGTGGTGGCTTTTGGCTTGGGGCCCATGGCCGGCGTTTTAGCGATCGCCATCCACACCATGGGTGCTTTGGGCAAATTGTTCGCCGAAGTGGTCGAAAACATCGACATGAAACCCGTCCACGGTGTGGTGGCCACGGGTGCCAACTGGGTGCAAAAAATCCGCTTCGCGGTGCTGCCCCAGGTTTTGTCCAACTTTACCAGTTACGCCTTGCTGCGCTTTGAGATCAACGTGCGGGGAGCCGCTGTGTTAGGTTTTGTAGGCGCAGGCGGCATTGGCGAGACCCTGATCTCGGCCATTCGTAAGTTTTATTACGCAGATGTCAGTGCGCTTTTGATTTTGATCATCCTCACCGTGGTGGTGATCGACAGCTTGACTGAAAAACTGCGCCACCAATTGATCGGCTCGGGCCCCGAAAGCAAAGCATGACCACGGACGCCCACATCGCCAAATACCCCCAGCATTTCCGCACGGTGACCCGTCGCCGCGTGATCACCATCACGCTGCTGCTGACGATGCTGGCCTTGTTGATTTTGAGTTTTTATCGCTTGGATTTCAGCCTGGCGCGGATCTTCAGCGGTGTCTCGAAACTGTTCGACGTCACCCGCCTGATGTTCCCACCGGACCCCGGTTGGGGCCCGACTTTGCTGCGTTACCTGCACGCCATGGGCGAGACAGTGGCGATTGCGTTTTTGGGTACATTGGTTGCGGCGATATTGGCTTTTCCACTGGCCTCATTGGCGGCCCGCAACACCAGAATCAACCTCGTGATGCACTTTTTGGCGCGCAGAACCTTTGACACTTTGCGCGGCGTGGACACGCTGATCTGGGCTTTGATCTGGATCAACGTGGTGGGTTTGGGACCATTTGCCGGCGTGCTGGCCATCATTTGCTCAGACTTGGGCGCATTTGGCAAGTTGTTCTCTGAAGCCATTGAAGCCGCTGATCGAAAACCGGTGGAAGGCATTGCCTCCACAGGCGGCAGCCGCATTCAGCAGATTCGGTTTGGCATCGTCCCGCAAGTCTTGCCTGTTTTCTTGAGCCAAGTCTTGTACTACTTTGAATCCAACACCCGCAGTGCCACCATCATCGGCATTGTGGGCGCTGGCGGCATCGGACTCATTTTGTCAGAGCAAATTCGCACGCTGGAGTTCCAGCAAGTTTCATTTGTCATTTTGATGATTTTGGCGACCGTCTCGGTCATCGACTGGCTGTGCTCAAAACTGCGTTTTCAGGTGATTGGTCAGCCCCTTCAATGATGGGCAAGCACCATGGGTCAACGAGGCGGTGTCAATACAAGACTGCTGGGTTGACACCGCCTGCAGCGCTTCCAACTGCGTCAAAAGAGCGCTTTGAGGTCTACAAGGGCAGCTCAAAGGCGTAAACGTAAGACTCTTGCTTGAGCGTTTCAATCGCGCCGGGGCGGTGCCTGCGGACATGCTTCACGGCCTCGTCAGAGGTCCAACCCCAAGCCTTGAAAAGGGTGGCGACCAAGGTGCCGGATCTGCCCTTGCCGTGCGCGCAATGCACCAAAATCGGGCCCGTCTGCAAAGTTTGGGTCAGTTCAGGAATCAAGCGACACCATTGGGCTGTAACCGCCAAACTGGGAACACCAAAGTCCACCACAGGCAGTTGGTGCCAAGTGATGCCGTGCAATCCCAAATGGTGCGACAGGGTTTTCGCACCCAAGCGTTCGAGTTCAGCGGTTTCGAGCAAACTCACCACGGTGCGAATGCCCTGCCGCTTCAAATGCTCAACGTCTGCGACCAAAATATCTTCGGGTGCAGCGGCGGCATCACCCCTTCCTGGACAGGAAGACATGGCGATCTGGCCGTGCCAAGGCGTGGGCACGAAATCCATGTCGAGCGATGAAAGGTTTTTGCTGTTCACTTGGCCTTTGTAGCGAATGCGAGCGACGCCCAGATGACATGACGCCGACTCTTTTTACCAGGGAATTGGCTGCCCTTGGTGGTCCACGAACTGCGCCCGCCCGTTGGGCTGCAAGCCGTTCAAGACAGACAGCAAGCGCTGCGCCGCGTCGTCCGGACGCAGGGCATCATGGCCCAAAAACGGCTGGCTCAAGGCCGATTGCACCGTGCCCGGCTGCAAAGCGGCGACCACGGCCAACGGCCTGCGCCGCGCGATTTCGATGGCCCCCGTTTGCAGCAGCATGTTGAGCGCGGCCTTGGCGGCGCGGTAGCCGTACCAACCACCCTTGCGGTTGTCTTCGATGCTGCCCACACGCGCCGACAATTTGCCCCAGATGACACGCTCACCCGATGCCAACAAGGGCGAGAAGTGTTTGAGCAGCAAGGACGGCCCCACAGCGTTCAGGTGCAAGGCATGCAGCACATGCGCCGCATCCAATTCTTCCAGGCGTTTTTCAGGGCCGCGGCCGTTCAAAGTGAGCGCCCCGGTGGCGTCGAGCACCAAATGGAACGGCCCCTGCGCGGTCAGCGTGTGCGCGCATGCCGCCATGCTGGACTCGTCCAGCAAATCAAAGCCGGGCGAACTTTGACGCGACACGCCGCACACTGCAGCGCAGCGCGGGTCACTTTGCAAGGCTCGCACGAAGGCTTGTCCGATGGCGCCACTGGCGCCGAACACCAAAGCACGGTAGCCCTCAGACAAGGACTGCATCATGAGGGTGTCTTGCTCGGGTCGGTGCCTTTGGGCGAGAGGTCATAAGCGCAGCGAAAGCCGAGGTAGACCACATAAACGTCAGCGGCTTTGAAGGCCTGCACATCGGCCTTCATGTTGTAAGCGCCGTACCACCACGAACCCCCCACGGTGCGCCGCTGGCCGCTCTGCTCATCGGTGGTCCACTCCCACACATTGGCGCCCATGTCGTACAGGCCATTCACGCCTTGGCGCGTGGCACCCGCAGGTGCTGCGCGGGGCCAAGGGTCTGGATCGCTGGTGTTCGCGCCTTGCGGGCTGTCACCCGTGCTCCAGGGATAAGTCTTGCCTTTCACCCAAGGCGCTGGGGGGTTATCGCGCAACTCGGTGAAGCCCGCCTTTTGCCATTCCGCGCCTGTAGGCAAGCGGCCCCCTGCCCAGCGGCAGTAAGCCTGCGCCTCGGTAAAGTCCAGGTGCACAGCAGGCAAATCAGTACTTGCCGAAACGCCGTCGGGCTTGCGCCAAGACCAGCCAGGACGGCGGACCCATCCGCCCACATACTCAAAACCGCCACCCTCTTTTTCAGCGCGGGTCACCGTGCCCGTAGCGCGCACGTAGCGCTCAAACTGGCCGATGGTCACTTCGGTGCGGTCAATGGCCCAAGCACCCAACGGCACCTTGTCGCCCACTTGCGCTTGGGCGCAGGCCATGAAAGCCCAAGCGCCTGCAAAAACACCGGCACGCAGGCCCTTCTTGAATCGTCGCATCCACATGTTCACACAGCCCCCTTGTCAGACCAGCGCCGCACCCACTTTTGCAATGAAGGGCGAAACACCAAAAACAAACGATAAACGCCTTCGGACAACCACGACATCGGGGGCCAGGCGGTGAACCAACCCAGCCAACGCCAGCCCGAAAACGCCCGCCACATTCGGGAAAACGCCGCCGCGCCACTGTACAAACGCCCCTGGCTGTCACGGACATGAAAACGCGCCATGGCCGCAGAGCAGCTGAGTTCGCCCAG
The DNA here is from genome assembly GCF_945869175.1 of Limnohabitans sp. Rim8. Lineage (GTDB taxonomy): Bacteria > Pseudomonadota > Gammaproteobacteria > Burkholderiales > Burkholderiaceae_C > Limnohabitans_A. Next base: position 14,670 of record NZ_CAMBNZ010000025.1, read on the forward strand.
ATCCTGCCCAGCGCTCACATCCACCCAAGCCATGTGGGCGGCCTCGGGCAGGCGACGGTAAATGGCGATCTCAGCCCGGCACAAGGGGCACGAGCCATCGAAGTACATCGTGAGCAGCGGAGAGGTGCTCATACGGCCAATCGTCCACGGGCCAGCAAGCGGCCTTGCCTGTCCACCAAAAAGCCCTCACCCATTTCTGGGTAAGCGCCCGTGAGCGCCGTCATGATGACCTGGTGCGTGACCCATACCTCGCGTTGGCCCTTGGGCATGGCCTGCAAGCGTGCACGCAAGGCTTTTTGCTGCGCATTGGGATCGCCTTGGCCGCCAAACGTCGAGTTCAAAGCGGGCCAGTCTTCATACGCACCAAGGGCAAACCGCGCCGTGTCTTGGCAACGGCACCATTGGCTGCTGAGCACCGCGTCGGGCTTGATTTGCTGGGCCTGCATCCAAGCGCCCATGGCGCGCGAGGCTTGACGACCCGCATCGCTCAAGTTGCGCTGGGTGCTGCATTGCCCCAACACGAACCCGGGCGGATCGCCCAAGCCCGACTCCGTGACAGCGTGGCGAACGATCAACGCGCCTCCTTCACGTCGCCACAGTTGGGCCAATTCGGCGTGGGCCTTGTCTGCGGCAGCTTGGGCAGGCCAAGCCAACAGGGTGCCTGCAGTGGCAACACCCACACTCTGAATCCATTCACGTCGTTGCATGGGAGCTTTCGTTTATTCGCCAGCAGCGATGCGGCGCAAAGCTTGCTCAAAGACGGCGACCGGCTGCCCGCCCGAGATCAGGTGTTGGTCATTGATGATGATGGCGGGTACCGAGCGGATGCCCGCTTGGGCATAAAACTGCTGGCGCTCGCGCACCTCGGCAGCAAAGGCGTCGCTTGCAAGCACTTCGCCAGCGGCGGCGGCGTCCAGTCCAGCGGCTTTGACCGCCGACAACAGCACCTGGGCATCGTCAATGCATTCGGCGCGGCCTTGGTAAGACTGCAAAAAAGCCTTCTTCAACGCATGCTGGGCACCTGCGCCTTGATCGCCAGCCCAATGCAACAAGCGGTGGGCGTTGAAGGTGTTGTACACCCGGCCGCGGCCGCCAGGGTGAAACTCAAAACCCACTTCAGCACCCCGCGCCGAGATGGTTTGGCGAATTTGCGCCTGTTGCTCAGGGGTCGAGCCGTACTTTTCGGTCAAGTGCTCGCCCAAGTCTTGCCCGCCAGGGCCCATGTGCGGGTTCAACTCAAAGGGCTGGAAGTGCAGATCGGCTTGCACCTGACCTTTCAGATGGTCCAACGCCGTTTCCAGGGCGCCCAAGCCCACGGCACACCAGGGGCAGGCGATGTCGGAAACAAAATCGATTTTCAAAGTGGTGGTCATGCATGTCTCACAAAGTCAATGCCAACATCTTGCCGCATTTGCCAAAGGCGTTCAAAACCCAAAAGACATTGCGCCCTGTCATCAAGGGTTCATTGAGCACCGTCAGAGTATTTACTGAATCTTTTTATCAACGCCATTGGAGCCGCGCATGTCGCACAACCCTTCTCGCCGTGAATTCATGATCAAAGTGGCCAGCGTCTCTGCCGCCATGACCGCTGGTGCCAGTCTTTCTGCTTGCGGCGGATCGTCCGCTCAACCTGAATTTCTTTACGGTGTGGCCAGTGGTGACCCTTTGGCGGACCGCGTGATCCTCTGGACCCATGCCAAGTTTCCTGGTTCGGACACTGCCGTTCCTTTGCAGTACCAAGTGGCCAGCGATGCCGCCTTCACCCAAATTGTGTCCCAAGGCGATATCGAAGCCAAACCCGATACAGGTTTTACAGCCAAGGCCGATGCCACGGGCTTGATGGCCGGCACCAACTATTTCTACCGCTTTGTATGCGGTACGGCCACATCCCCCGTTGGCCGCACCCGCACCCTGCCCACCACCGCCACCAGCCTGAAATTGGCCGTGATGAGCTGCACCAATTACCCTGCCGGTTTTTTCAACGTCTATGCAGAAGTATCAAAAAGCGACGCCGAATACGCCTTGCATCTGGGTGACTACATTTACGAATACGCTGCTACGGGTTATGCCTCTTCCTCAGCGGCCACTTTGGGCCGTGTTTCCGTTCCCAGCAATGAATTGTTGACGCTGGCCGATTACCGCACCCGCCACGCCCAATACAAAAGCGATCCGGACAGTAAAAACCTGCATGCCCTCAAGCCCATGATCGCGGTGTGGGACGACCATGAGACCGCCAACGACGCCTACAAAGACGGCGCTGAAAACCACACACCTGCTACTGAAGGCTCATGGGCCGCACGCCGCGCAGCAGGATTGCAGGCTTACCACGAATGGATGCCGATTCGCACAGGTGCTGACAGGGCCAAGATTTACCGCAGTTTCGACTTTGGCAAATTGGTCAGCCTGCACATGCTGGACACCCGCTTGATCGGCCGCGATCAGCAGATCGTCATCACCGACTTGCTCGGACTCAAGGGCGCCACAGCCCAAGGGGCCGCCTACAACGCCATCACTTCCCCCACACGTCAATTGCTTGGCAAAGACCAAATGGACTGGCTGACCACCCAAATGGCGACCAGCACAGCCACTTGGCAAGTGCTGGGTCAGCAAGTGCTGATGGCCCGCATGGAATTCCCAGGATCGACGTTGGCTGCGTTGAACGGCACCGATACATCCCCCGCTGCACAAGCTGCGGGCAACAAAGCAGTGACCGATTACATTGTGGCCAAGAACACGCCAGCAAGCTTTCGCACCGCTGCTCAAACTGAGCTGATGGACACCACCAAGAATCCCAAAGTGGGCTACAACCTGGACGGTTGGGATGGTTATCCAGTGACACGTGAGATCTTGCTTTCTACAGCTTTGCAGTTGAAAAAGAACTTGGTGGTGCTGGCGGGTGACACGCACAACGCTTGGCACAGCCATCTGACCTTGAAAGGTCTAATCCCTGGTGGTCTGCCGGCCGGGACCAAAGCGGGCGAAGAGTTTGCCACCAGCTCGGTGAGTTCGCCAGGTTTTGAAGGGTCCCTCTCGACCATTCCACCCGCTCAACTCAAAGCCATTTTTGAAGGTGTGGTGGATGATCTGAAGTGGATGGATTCTTCGCAGCGCGGTTACCTGCAAATGACTTTCACAGCCACCGAAGCCAAGGGCGAATGGTTCTTTGTGAACACCATCACCAACCGCACCTTCACCAGTACCTTGGGCAAAACGGTCACCATGAAGGCCGCTTGATTTACCGTCGCTGAAGTTGTGCTGCTGGCCTCAGGCATTGCCTGAGGCCAGCATTGCTTTGAGCTGCCGGTTAAAGACGGGAGCATCTTCAAACTGCACCCAGTGCCCCGCACCTTTCACGGTGTGCCAGAGGCCCCATTGCAGAGACAAGCTTTGCATGGCCAATTGCAACTCGGGCAATCGGCCACGGTACAAGGCATCGTGCTCGCCATAAATGGCGCTGACTTTGGCCTGCAACTGGGGTAAAGCTCGGGCCACAATGTCGGTCGATGACAGGCGTCTGCGGGTGACGCGGTCACGCCTCACGTTGGCCGTGTGCACCGCCAAGGCCAAATCGTCCAGACTGTCGGGCCGCTCCAGCATCAAGGCCATCAGGTTGTAACGGTGCACTTGCTCTTGTGCCTCGGGAGTGGGTAAATGCCGCCAGCCTTTGAGCGGGATGCGGTCGGTCACCGTCAAGCCCATGCCCGGCGCACCGACCAAGATCAGGTGTTGCGCATCTTGGGGGTGTGCGGCCAACCAGAGCGCCGCCGTCATGCCACCAAAGGAAAACCCCACCATGCTCACCGGCCCAGTGGGCTGCAGCTGCACCAAACCCGCGTGCAAATGATGAGGCATGTCATCGGTGTCCACACAACCTGCGGGCAAGTCCGAATCGCCAAAACCTGGCAAATCGGGCACCAAGACGCGCCAACCCGCATCGCGCAAGGGGGCAATGTTGCGCACCCAATGCGTCCAGCTGCCACTGCCACCGTGCAACAAAACCACCGTGGGTTGATGGGTTTCACCCCACACATGCCAAACCGTTTGAGCGCCCTCACACCAGGTGGTGCAGCGCTGCGCCCCGGCCAAAGCCGCGGCCAAATCAGGTGACAAGAAGCCAGGCAACACAGCCGGCGACAGGAGGGTCTGCGTCATACCAGCTCCTGGCGGGGGTGTTGCAGCCGCCAAACCCGATAAGCCGAGGCCGTGGCCACACAGGCGATGCCCACACTGACCACGAACACACTGGCCAAACCCCAACGTTCACTGATCACACCGCCCAGCAAAGCCCCCAGCACCCCCGGGAAACCATAAGCGATCACGGTGTAAAGCGCCTGACCACGCCCACGCAAACGCCCCGGAAAATGGTGCGACAGCAAGGCGATGCACACCGTGTGGTGTGTGGCAAAGGTGATGGCGTGCATGGCTTGCGCCAAGAGTAAGACCCACAGCATATCGGCCCAAGCCGCGGTCATGCCCATGCGCACCACCATCAATGCGGAACAAAGCACCAACCAAGCCGTCAAGGGCATGCGCGGCAACCAACGCGATTGGGTGAAAAACCAACCAATTTCCACCGCCACCGACACCGCCCACAGCACACCGATCATGGTTTTGCTGTAACCCAAAGCATCGAGGTACAGCGAGAAAAACACATAAATTCCGATGTGCGACAGCACATGGAAAAAAGTGGACGCCAAAAACCACTGCACGGGCTTTTGCCGCAGCACCGGCCACACGGACACATGCGCACCCGAATGGTGACTCGCTTCCTTGAGGTCTGGCAAGCACCACACGCTGACCAACACCGCGGCCAAACTGAGCACGGTCCAGCCCGGGAAATGCTTCAGGCCAAACGCCTCAAACCAAGCCCCCGCCAGAAACACCGTGACCAAAAACCCCATCGAGCCCCACAAGCGCACACGCCCGTAGCGCTTGGTGTCAAAAGCACCGCCTTGACTGACCAAATGGGCCATGGCCGCTTCGCTCATGGGCATCATGGCGCTGGTGTGGGCAAACATGACCAACAGCAACACACCCAAACCCACCGGACCCCAGTCAAAAAACAAGCCACAAGACACGACAAACGCCACCCCAGCCCCAATGCGCAGCAACTTCACACGCTCGCCCGTTCGGTCGCTCAAGGCGCCCCAGGCATAAGGCGCAAACAAACGCGTGGCCGCCTGCACGGCCGTCAGCACACTGATGGTCAGCAAACTCAAACCCATGTCTTTGAGCCACAGGGGCAAATAGGGGTTGAAAAAGCCGATGTGCGCAAAGTAACTGGCCGACAGCGCGGCAAACGGCAAAAGTTGCCGACGCGGTGTCATGCCTTAAGGCTTGCTGGCAGCAATGGGCGGCAAGTCGTGCGTCACATCGCCGCACTGAGCGCGGTGCTGCAAGGCATGCTCCATGACCACCAAGGCCAGCATGGCCTCGGCAATGGGTGTGGCGCGGATGCCCACACACGGATCGTGGCGGCCTTTGGTGATGACTTCGGTGGGCTGCCCTTGCGAGTCGATCGAGTCGCGGGCAATCAAGATCGAGCTCGTGGGCTTGATGGCCACCGACACCTCGATGTCTTGCCCCGTGCTGATGCCACCCAACACCCCACCCGCGTTGTTGCCCACAAAGCCTTTTGCCGTCAGAGCGTCACCAGCGGTGCTGCCTTTTTGGGTGACGCAGCCAAAGCCCGCGCCGATTTCAACACCTTTGACAGCGTTGATGCCCATCATCGCGTACGCAATGTCAGCGTCGATCTTGTCAAACAGCGGTTGCCCCAAGCCCACGGGCATGCCACGCGCCACCACGCGCAAACGCGCGCCGCACGAATCGCCGGATTTGCGCAGCGCGTTCATGTAGTCCTCGAGCGCCGACACGTCGGCCACAGGCGCAAAAAACGGGTTGTTGGGCACATGGTCCCAGCTCTCAAAACCAATGGGTACCTCGCCGATCTGGGTCATGCAGCCGACAAAGGTGGTGCCCCACTTTTCTTTGAGCCATTTTTTGGCCACCGCACCGGCCGCAACCATGGGCGCCGTCAAGCGGGCCGACGAACGGCCGCCGCCACGCGGATCGCGCAAGCCATATTTGCGCCAATAGGTGTAATCGGCATGCCCAGGCCGGAAGGTTTGCAGGATGTCACCGTAGTCCTTGCTGCGCTGGTCGGTGTTGTTGATCAGCAAGCAAATCGGGGTGCCGGTCGTCAGGCCTTGGTAAACGCCCGAGACGATCTGCACCGCATCGGGTTCGTTGCGCTGGGTGACAAATTTGCTGGTGCCGGGGCGGCGGCGGTCCAGGTCGGGCTGGATGTCGACCTCGCTGAGCGGCATGCCCGGAGGGCAGCCGTCGATCACGCAGCCAATGGCTGGGCCGTGGGATTCACCAAAGTTGGTGACCGCGAAGAGATTTCCAAAGGTATTGCCGCTCATGGCTGAGGATTATCCCAGAGCGGCGCAACCTCAGCTCAAAGCTTGACGTCCTCAGCCTCGGGCGCCGAGCCATCGGGCCAGTCGCGGATATAGGCCTTGAGCATCTTATTTTCGAAGTTTTGGCCATCCACCACCGCTTTGGCCACGTCATAAAAACTGATCACGCCCATCAACATGGCGCCCTCCATGACCGGCATGTAGCGGGCATGGTGCTCCAGCATCATGCGGCGCACGTCATCGATGTCGGTCTCACCCGTGCAGGTCATCGGCTGGCTGTCCATGGCATCGCTGACCAACGAGTCGCCGGCTTGCCCCCCGTTTTTGACAATTTGGAGAATCACCTCGCGGAAGGTCAACATGCCTGCCAACGCCCCCTTGGCCATCACCACCAGGGAACCCAGGTCTTTTTGGGCCATGTCGGTCATGGCGCGAACCAACAGTTCGTCCGTTTGCACCGTGAACAAGGTACCGCCTTTGACGCGGAGGATGTCGCTGACTTTCATGGTGTGTCTCCTGAGGGTCGTTCTGAATTGGATTGGATACCAATATAGCCCACAATGAATGCTGCATGTAGGCTATGAGCCGGTGCAAGCGCATTCTTTTCACGGAGTTACCCATGGCTGGTTACAGCGATCCCGGTTTTGACACTTTGGCCCTGCACGCGGGGGCAGCGCCTGACCCCAGCACGGGCGCGCGGGCGGTGCCGATCCACCTGACCACCTCCTTCGTCTTTGAATCGTCGGACCAAGCCGCCGCTCTCTTCAATCTGGAGCGCCCTGGCCATGTTTACAGCCGCATCAGCAACCCCACCAACGCGGTGCTGGAGCAGCGCATCTCGGCGCTCGAAGGCGGCATTGGGGCCATCACCACCGCCAGCGGCCAAGCCGCTTTGCACCTAGCCATTGCCACCCTCATGGGCGCGGGCTCGCACATCGTGGCTTCGTCGGCCCTTTATGGCGGCTCGCACAACCTGCTGCACTACACCCTGAGCCGCTTTGGCATCCGCACCACTTTTGTCCAACCCGGCGACCTGGACGCCTGGCGTGCCGCTGTGCAGCCAGACACGAAACTCTTTTTTGGGGAGACCGTGGGTAACCCCGGCATGGACGTGCTGGACATCGAAGCCGTCAGCGCCATTGCGCACGAAACGGGTGTGCCGCTGTTGGTGGATTCCACCCTCACCTCGCCCTGGCTGATCAAGCCTTTTGACCATGGGGCCGACCTCGTTTACCACTCGGCCACCAAATTTTTATCGGGCCACGGCACCGTGGTGGGCGGTGTGGTCGTGGACGGCGGCAGCTTTGACTGGGACAAGTCCGGCAAATTCGCCGAACTGAGCCAAGCCTACGCAGGTTTTCACAACATGGTGTTCAGCGAGGAAAGCACCGTGGGTGCCTTTTTGCTGCGGGCGCGGCGCGAGGGTTTGCGCGACTTTGGTGCTTGCATGAGCCCGCACACCGCATGGCTGATTTTGCAAGGCATCGAAACCCTGCCACTGCGCATGGCCCGCCACATGGAGAACACGGTCAAAGTGGTCGAATTTTTGGCCGCACACCCACTGGTCAGCCGTGTGGGTCACCCTCTGCTGGAAAGCCACCCTTCGCACGCGCTGGCGCAAAAGCTGCTGCCGCGCGGTGCCGGCTCGGTGTTCAGCTTCGACATCCGGGGCTCCCGTGCGCAAGGCCAGAAATTCATCGAAGCCCTCAAAGTCTTCAGCCACCTGGCCAATGTGGGTGACTGCCGCAGCCTGGTGATCCACCCGGCCAGCACCACGCACTTTCGCATGAGCGACGAGGCCCTGGCCGCCAGCGGCATCGGGCCCGGCACCATCCGCTTGTCGATTGGCCTGGAAGACCCTGCCGATTTGATGGACGACCTGAAAAAGGCCCTCAAGGCCGCGGAGAAGAATTGATGTCCATGCACATTCGCGCCTACCAAAATCCAGATGAAGCTGCCGTGGTCGCTTTGTGGCAATACTGTGATTTGACCCGCCCTTGGAACGATCCTTACAAAGACATTGCCCGCAAGCTGCAAGTGCGACCCGACCTTTTTTTGGTGGGTGAAGTCCATGGCCTGGTGATGGCCACTGCCATGTTCGGCTACGAAGGCCACCGAGGTTGGGTGAATTACCTGGCTGTAGCCCCTGAACACCAGCGCCAAGGTCATGCCAAGTCATTGATGCAACACGGTGAGTTGCTGCTGCTTGCCTCGGGCTGCCCCAAAATGAGCTTGCTGGTCCGCGCCGGCAACACCTCAGTGGTGTCCTTTTACCAGGCCCTGGGCTACCAAGAAGACGTCGTGGTTTGCCTAGGCAAACGGCTGATTCCAGACCATTGAGGGCAGGACCTCCTATGCACATCCCATTGCCTCTTCACAGCCTTTACGCCTACACCGGCGGCAAACAATTCAACCCTGCTCAGCCGACCGCGGTCTTTATCCACGGCGTGCTCAATGACCACAGCGTCTGGATTTTGCAAACCCGCTATTTGGCGCACCACGGCTGGAACGTGCTGGCGATTGACCTGCCCGGGCACTGCAAAAGCGAGGGCACCCCGCCCCCAAGCGTGGAGGAAGCGGCTGACACCGTCGTGGCTTTGCTCGATGCCCTGAACATCGACAAAGCCGTACTGATCGGCCACAGCTTTGGCTCGCTCATCGCACTCGAAGCCACCGCCCGCGACGCAGCCGCCCACCCGGGGCGTGTGCGCCACTTGGTGATGGTGGGCACGGCCTATCCGATGCGGGTGTCGCCCGCCTTGCTCGAGCTGTCGGTCAGCGCCCCATTCAAGGCCATCGACATGGTCAACAGTTTTTCACACTCGACCCTGGCCCCACCGCCCTCGGCCTTGGGCCCGGGCACCTGGCTGTATGGTGGCAGCAAAGCGCTGATGCGCCGCGTGCTGGCCAGCAACGTTCAGGTCAACTTGTTCCACGCCGGCTTCCAGGCCTGCGACGCCTACCGAGGCGCAGAAGCCGCCATGCCCCAAGTGACTTGCCCCACCCTGTTTGTGCTGGGCCAAGCCGACCAGATGACCCCGCCCAAAGCGGCACAAAGCCTGATCGACCTCTGTGCCAAGCCGACCGTGGTGAAGCTGCCTGCAGGCCATTCCCTGATGACCGAGGCACCCGAAGGCGTGTTGCAGGCGCTCAAGGATTTTCTCAAGCCATGAACGTCCCGATCACCCCACTCCTGTCGGCCGACAGGGCCCAAGAGATCGCCCAGTCACTCGACCTGCGGGCTTTGCCCGCCGACTTTCTGAACAACCCCTACCCGGTCTATGCCGCACTGCGCGCGTCCGATCCCTTCAAGCGCATGCCCGATGGCTCGTATTTCCTGACGCGCCACGCCGATCTGGTGGCGGTGTACCGCGACGCCAAGGTTTTCAGCTCCGACAAACAGGTCGAATTCGGTCCCAAATACAACCACACCCCTTTCAACGAGCCGCCCTTTGCCTCGCCCGGTGGCGTGGCACCGCTCTTTGAGCACCACACGAACAGCCTGGTGTTCAACGACCCGCCGCGGCACACCCGGGTGCGTCACCTCATCATGGGCGCCCTCACCCGCCGCGCCATTGAAGCCATGGAGCCCGGGCTGGTGCAACTGGTGGACAGCCTGCTGGACAAGATCGAGGCTCAAGGTGGTGGTGACCTGATCGAGGACTTTGCCTCAGCGATACCGGTGGAGATCATCGGCAACCTGCTCAATGTGCCCCACGCTGACCGAGCGCCTTTGCGCGCTTGGTCGCTGGCCATTTTGGGCGCGCTCGAGCCCGCCCTCACGCCAGAACAGGAAACACTGGGCAACCGCAGCGTGACCGAGTTTCTGGACTGCCTGCGCAAGCTGGTGGCCCACCGCCGACTTCACCCGGGCGATCCAGAACACGATGTGCTGACCCGTCTGATCCAGGGCGAGGTCAATGGCGAGGCCTTGAGCGAAGTCGAGTTGCTGCAAAACTGCGTGTTTTTGCTCAACGCCGGGCACGAAACCACCACCAACCTGATCGGCAATGCGCTCATCAGCCTTCAAGAATGGCCAGAGCAGCGCCTGAATCTCTTGGCCGACTTGAAGCAATCGAGCGATGAACAAGCCCAGGCCAGCGTGCTGGGCTTGGCGGTGGACGAGTTTTTGCGGTTTGAATCGTCCAACCAACTGGGCAACCGACGCGCCTTGCAGGCCACGCAGGTCAACGGTGTCGATCTGCCTGCCGGGGCCTTGCTCACGCTGTGCATTGGTGCGGCCAACCGCGACCCGGCGGTGTACGACAAGCCCGAACAGCTGGACCTGCGCCGCACCGGCAACAAACACCTGGCCTTTGGCTTTGGTGTGCACCAGTGCGCCGGTTTGAGCTTGGCGCGTCTGGAAGGCCGCATCGCCATTGGCCGCTTTTTGCAGCGCTTTCCCGATATCCAGCTGACGAAGACCCCGGTGCGTGGCGGCCGGGCGCGATTTCGCGGCTTTTTGCATGCGCCGTTTTCGATCCGATAACCCCCAGGAGGCAAGCCATGGACCCCAGCGAAACACCCGCGCCTCGGCACACCCACTTTGCCGAGTTCTACCCTTTTTACCTGAGTGAACACAGCCACCGCACCTGCCGGCGCATGCACTTTGTGGGCAGCACCTTGAGTCTGATGTGCTTGGCCATGTTGGCCATCACCGGCAAACCCCAGTACTTTGTCTATGCTTTGCTGTGCGGCTATGGCTGCGCCTGGATCGGCCACTTTGTGTTCGAAAAAAACAAACCTGCCAGCTTCAAACGCCCGCTTTACAGCTTCATGGGTGACTGGGTGATGTACCGCGACATGTGGCGCGGCCGGGTGAGCTTTTAAGCGCGTCCAGCCGGCAACAGCTGCAGCAAGCGGATCTGGTCCAAACCCGTTTGCAACCAAACCGGATCGCTTGCCCCCCCTCGCAACACCAGCAAGCGGTCGGCCAGGGGTGCCACCGTGGCCGCTGCAGGGTCCACCAGCAAGACCTGCCGGGCTTGGCCCAGGTCGCTTTGCTCGGTCAGGCGACCCACCCAATCCAGGCTTTGCAGCACCTCCAGCACTGGGCGCAACTCGCTCAATTCCACCCGCAAACGCGTCGCCAGTTCATCGGTGCTCAAGCCCCGCAGCTCCGACTGCTTGGCGGCATTCAACTCACCCAACACCTCCAGGGCCAGCCTGAAGGACCAGCCCGCACCGTCTGGCTTGCGCCAGCTTGGGCGGCCCAATTCGGGCAGGCTGGCGGCCAGCACTGCACCCAGCAACACCAGCAACCACGTCACGTAAATCCAGACCAACAAAATCGGCAGCGCCGCAAATGCGCCGTAAATCAGCGAATAGGTGGGCACCTGCAGCAGGTACAAGGCCATGAGTTTTTTGGCCAACTCCAGCGCCCCCGCCACGAACAAACCAGCTGTGATGGCATGCCGCCAACGAACACGGGTATAGGGCACATAAAAATACAAGCCACTCACACAGGCCGTGAGCAAAACAAACTCAAAACTGTCGAGCAACCAGCGGATGGAACCTGGCAAGACATCCACCACATCCCGCGAAGCGGTGACCACATAGGAGGTGATGGCCAGGCTCGCCCCCAAAAACAAAGGCCCCAAGGTGATGGACGACCAGTACAGCAAGACCCTTTGCGCCAAGGGTCGCTGCCGCTGCAAGCCCCAAATTTGCCCCAGGGTGCGCTCGATCGTGACCATCAAAAACACCGCCGACATCAACACCACCACCAAGCCGACCGAGCCCAAACGGCTAGCCTTGCGGGAAAACTGCGTCAGGTAGCTCAGCACCTGCCGGGCAATGCTCTCGGGCACCAGGCTTTCGATGAGCCAACGCTGGATCGTGTCCTGAAACTGGCCAAACACCGGGAACGCCGCAAACACGGCCAAAACCACCGCAAACAAAGGCACCAGGGCCAGCACGGTGGTGAAAGTCAGCGAACTGGCGCTCACGCCCAAGCGGGCATCGCGAAAGCGCTCGGCCAACACCCCGGCCATTTGACGCCATGGAAAAACCGACATTTCTTGCCACCAAAGCGCCGCGTGGGCACGCAAAGTGGTCTTGGACAGCGAAGAGTACATGCCCGGTATGATGCCATCGCTATGAGCACAAACAATGAAAACCAGCCCGCTGGCATCGACTTGATCCGCTGGACGGCCGTGTGCAGCCTGCTGGGCCTGATCCTTCTGGGCTTGGCCTGGGAACTTTGGTTGGCCCCCTTGCGGGCCGGTGGTTCTTGGTGGGCCATCAAGGTCTTGCCTTTGTGCATACCGCTGGCAGGCCTGCTCAAAAACCGCATGTACACCTACCGCTGGGTCAGCATGCTGGTCTGGCTCTACTTCACTGAAGGCGTGGTGCGGGCCTGGGGCGACGCTTGGCCGTCCAACGCGCTGGCAGGTGGCCAAACCCTGCTGTGCATCGTTTTGTTTGTGGCATGTGCGCTGCATGTCCGCATCCGCTTCAAAGCCGCCAAAGCCACGGGCAACTTTGTGTCCGTGCCCCGGGACTGAACACCATGACCATGACCTTGTTAGAACAATTGCGTCACATTTGTGGCCCTGCCAACGTGCTCACCCACGAGGACCCGGCCACCGACCTGAGCCCCTGGGAACAAGACTGGCGCAAACGCGTGACCGGCCGGGCCTTGGCCGTGGTGCGCCCGGGTGACACGGCGCAAGTGGTCGCCGTGGTCAAAACCTGCGCCGCACACCAGACCCCCATCGTGCCGCAAGGCGGCAACACCGGGTTGGTGGTGGGCGGTGTGCCGGACAGTTCCGGCACGCAAATTGTGCTGAGCATGACGCGCATGAACGCCGTGCGGGCCATCGACCCGGCCAACCTGACCATCACCGTCGAGGCCGGGTGCGTGTTGCAAAACCTGCAGGTTGCGGCAGACAAGGCTGGATTTTTGTTTCCCCTGAGTTTGGGCGCCGAAGGCAGCTGCACGATTGGCGGCAACCTAGGCACCAATGCGGGCGGCACACAGGTGGTGCGTTATGGCAACACCCGCGAACTGTGCCTGGGCCTGGAAGTGGTCACTGCTCAAGGCGAAATCTGGCACGGCCTGTCTGGCTTGCGCAAAGACAACACGGGGTATGACCTGCGCAACCTGATGATCGGCAGCGAAGGCACCTTGGGCATCATCACCGCCGCGACCATGAAGCTCTTTCCACAACCTGCGGCGCAGCTGACCGCCTGGGCCGCCGTGCCCAGCATGGAAGCCGCGGTGCAGCTGTTGGGTCTGGCCCACCAGCGTCTGGGCCCCGGCCTCACAGGCTTTGAAGTCATGGGTCAGTTTGCGCTGAGCCTGGTCGACAAACACTTCCCGCAGCTGCGTGTGCCGCTGTGGCAGGGCACCCCTTGGTGTGTGCTGCTGGAAAATTCAGACAGCGAAAGTGAAAGCCACGCCCGGGGACAGTTTGAATCCCTGCTTGAAGCCGCGCTGGAACAAGGCTGCGTGAGCGATGCGGTGGTGGCAGAAAACCTGACCCAGGCCAAAAGCCTGTGGCACATCCGCGAAAGCATCACGATGGCCCAAGCCCAAGAAGGCCTGAACATCAAGCACGACATCAGCATCCCGGTCTCGCGCATACCGGCTTTTGTGGCCGAGACCGATGCGCTGCTGGCCCAAAACGTGCCCGGCGTGCGCATGGTCGACTTTGGTCATCTCGGCGATGGCAACCTGCACTACAACGTGCAAGCCCCAGAAGGGGCAGATGGCTCGGTGTTTTTACGCGATTTCGAAGACCGGGTGAACACCTGGGTGTTTGACCAGGTCCAACGCTTTGGTGGCTCCATCAGCGCCGAACATGGCGTGGGCGAGCAAAAAGTGCACAAACTACCGATCTACAAAGACCCCACTGCCCTGGCCATGATGCGGGCGGTCAAGCAGGCACTGGACCCCCACAAGCTGCTCAACCCGGGGCGGGTGCTGGGCTAAACGACCCGCTCCAACTCATTTCACCATGGCCGCATCACTCAACTTCTTAATCAAGACACTGCGGCGGTTTTGGACCACGGCGGCTTGCAGCACATTTTTGCTCTCGTCAAAGCTGGGCACCTGGTAAGGGCGTTTGGCGGCCAGCTTGACCACATGCCAGTAAGGGCCAACCTGAATCGGCGCAGCGGACACGGCACCCGGGGACAGATTGACCACCACATTGGAGATGGCGGGCGCGATCTGGTCGGGCAAGAACCAACCGAGCTCACCGCCCTTGTCTTTGCTCGGGTCCATCGAGCGTGCCTTGGCCAAGCCATCAAACGCCTGGCCCGCACGCAGCGATGCCATCACCGAACGCGCGTCGGTCTCTGACGACAACACGATGGTCGAAATCTGGTACTGCTGCAAATCGCCCGTGTCCTTCAGTGCCTTGACCTGGCGCTCATACTCGGCCTTGAGCTCGGCTTCGATAATCGGGTTCTTGCTGAACTCGTCGTTCAGCAGCAACTCGATCATCAGGTTCTGGCGCATCGCCGTCAACGCGTCTTGGGTGGTGGGCAATTGGTCAAGGCCGCGCTTTTGCGCCTCTTGGCTCATCAACTCTCGCGCCACCAACTCTTGCTTGAGCGCGGCACGCAACTCGAGCGTGTCTTTTTGGCCCTGCGCCACTTGGGCCTGAACATGGCGGTCCACCCAGCGTGCAGTGATGGCAACGCCATTGACCACGGCCGCAGGGGCATCGGCGGCTGTGGCCATGCCTGTGGCAGACAACAACACCCCCAACAGCGCACCATTCAACAAAAATTTCATGCGATCACTCCGTAAAATCCATAACATTTTTGGCAAATTCCGTTCATCCGCGCGGTCCGTCGCTCAACGCAAATCGAACACAACACCTTCAAGATTGGCCATCACGATCGGCGTTTCTTTGCCTAAGGCCACCACAGCAGCGGCGAGGACCACATTCATCTCGTCTTTGGCCAGTTGTTTGGAGTCATCCGACGGCGCAACGATGACCAATCGGCCATTGACCAGACCGCCTGTGAACGTCACCGTCTTTCCCGAAGCGCTCGTCACCACAAACTCGGTCAACTTGGTCGAAAACACCACTTTGTCGGGTTCCTGACGAACCAGTGGTTTTGCAGCGGTGCGCAAGGACACTGTTTCTACGCCTTTCTCAAAGGCGACAGCAGATGTGGTGGACTCGTTGGCTTGCACGACCGTGATGGGAAAGAAACCCTTATCAGACGTGTCCGGCAGCTTCACCGAATTGATCGCGGGCACCCGGAAAGAAAGTCTTGCATTGCTGGCCAGAACCGGATTTTCTAAAACGACCTTCTGGGTCTCCGCTTCGCCCGAGGAAGCCGAAGCCACCTCCGTCGAAGACACCTGGGTTGACGATGACGTTGGTGTTTGTGTTGGTGTTGGTGCGGGCGTAGGATTGGGCGATGGCACAGGTGCAATCACCACCTGTGCAGGGTTGATCGTCAACACCCCATCGGCATAAGCCAAGGCATAGTTGGTGCTGTTCAGACCGGAAGGTGTGATGACATAGTTCGCGACGTTGATGGCGCCTTGCGAGGTGCCGATGTAAGTCAACGCACCACCCAGCTCAGCAGCCGTCTCGTTGTTCACAAAGCCGTTGTAGCTTACGCCATTGCCACCCGTGAAGGGCTGACCGTCATAGGTTTTGGTCGCGTTGTTGGCCGTCACCAACAAGGGTGCTGGCGTGATGCTGGCGGTCAAACCCCTGGGTTGAATGATCTTGTAGTTGACAGCATCTGCGCCTGTCAGGCTTAAGCCCGTCACCATCACGGCC
>NZ_CAMBNZ010000026.1 GCF_945869175.1 Limnohabitans sp. Rim8
GGTTTGACCTATGGCGATGTGTACAAGCAAAACGAAGTCGAGCAGTCGACTTACAACTTCGAGCACAGCGACGCCGAGTTCTTGTTCACCGCCTTTGGTGCGCACGAAAAGCAAGCTCAGCACCTCATGGGCGCGCAGCTGGCGCTGCCTGCTTATGAGCAGGTGCTCAAAGCCGCGCACACCTTCAACTTGCTGGACGCGCGCGGCGCGATCAGCGTGACCGAGCGCGCCGCCTACATCGGCCGCATCCGCAATCTGGCCCGCAGCGTGGCGCAGAGTTATTACGAGAGCCGCGAACGTCTGGACTTCCCGATGGCCCCGCGTGAATGGGTTGCTCAAATGCCCAAGAAAGCCGCGTGAGGGAGAACGACATGACGACACAAAACCTGCTGGTAGAACTGTTTGTGGAAGAGCTGCCGCCCAAGGCGCTCAACAAGTTGGGTGTGGCGTTTTCGGGCGTGCTGGCCGAGCAGCTCAAAGCGCAAGGGCTGGCAGCGGCCGACTCTATGGTGACCGCTTTCGCTTCACCCCGCCGCTTGGCAACCCATGTGACGGGCGTGCTGGCGCAGGCCGCTGACAAAGCGGTGCAACAAAAGCTCATGCCCGTGGCCGTGGGCCTGGACGCAGCTGGCCACGCTACGCCCGCACTGCTGAAAAAACTGCAAGCCTTAGGTGTGGATTTGAGCGACTCGGCCGCTGCCGTGGCCGCACTCAAGCGTGCACCTGACGGGAAAGCAGAAGCCCTTTTTTACGACAGCGTGGTCCAAGGTGCATCGCTCCAATCGGGTCTGCAAAAAGCACTCGATGAGGCGCTGGCCAAGCTGCCCATTCCCAAAGTCATGCAGTACCAGCTGGAAACCGATTGCGAGTTGCCGGGCTGGAGCAGCGTGAACTTTGTCCGCCCCGCGCACAGCCTGATCGCTTTGCATGGCAGCGCTGTGGTGCCGGTCAAGGCGCTGGGCCTGACGGCGGGCAACAGCACACAAGGCCACCGCTTTGAAGCCAAAGTCTCGCCCGTGTTGTTGCAGCACGCGGACCATTACGCCCAAACTTTGAAGCTTGATGGCTCGGTCATCGCCAGCTTTGCCGAGCGCCGCGCCGAAATCGTGCGCCAGTTGCAAGCGGCTGCTGCCAAGGTGGGCAACGGTGCCCGCCCCATTGAAGACGACGCCCTGCTCGACGAAGTCACGGCCCTGGTGGAGCGGCCCAATGTGCTGACCTGCCAGTTTGAGACCGAATTTCTGGACGTGCCGCAGGAGTGCCTGATCCTCACGATGAAGGCCAACCAGAAATACTTCCCCTTGATCGATGCATCGGGCAAGCTGACGAACCGGTTTTTGGTGGTGAGCAACATCACCCCCGATGACGCTTCGTTGGTCATCGGCGGCAACGAGCGCGTGGTGCGCCCGCGCCTGGCTGATGCCAAGTTTTTCTTTGACCAAGACCGGAAAAAGACCCTCGATTCGCGTGTGGATGGCCTGTCCAAGGTGGTCTACCACAACAAACTGGGCACCCAAGGCGAGCGCATGGCGCGCGTTTGTGCCATCGCCAAGGCGGTAGGCCAGCAACTGGGCGGCGACGCCTTGGCCGCGCAAGCCGAGCAGGCCGCCCGCTTGGCCAAGACCGATTTGCTGACCGACATGGTGGGCGAGTTCCCCGAGCTGCAGGGCATCATGGGCGGCTATTACGCCCGCCACGATGGCTTGAGCACCGAAGTGGCCGAGGCGATTGAAGACCACTACAAACCCCGCTTTGCGGGCGACGAATTACCACGCAACAGGGTGGGCCTGGCCGTCGCCTTGGCTGACAAGCTCGAAACCCTGGTTGGCATGTTCGGCATTGGCAATGTGCCCACGGGCGACAAAGACCCGTTCGCGTTGCGCCGTCACGCTTTGGGTGTCATCCGAATGTTGGTTGAGAAAGACCTGGCCTTGGGCTTGCCCGAATTGATGGCGCTGTCTACGCCTGTATTCGGCGACAAGATCACGGGCGGCCCACAAGCCTTGATCGACTTCGTTGACGACCGATTGGCAGGCAGCCTGCGTGAACAAGGTTTCAGCGCCCAAGAAGTCGACGCCGTCATGGCCTTGCGCCCGGCACGACTGGGCCAGGTCGGCCAGTTCCTCTCGGCTGTGCGCGCCTTTGCGGCATTGCCTGAGAGCCCGGCGCTGGCCGCTGCCAACAAGCGCATCGGCAACATCTTGAAGAAAGCCGGTGAGGTGGACGCCCATGTCAACCCCGCTTTGCTGCAAGAAGACGCCGAGAAAAACCTCTACGCCGTCATGCAAAAGCTGCTGCCGGAATCCGAAGCGCAATTCAAGGCGGGCGACTACACGGCCAGCTTGCAAACCTTGGCCGCGCTGCGTGCTCCGGTGGACGCCTTTTTTGACGACGTGATGGTCAATGCCGAAGAAATGGACCTTCGCCTGAACCGCCAAGGCCTGCTCAAGAGCCTGCATGTGGCCATGAACCGCGTGGCCGACTTGTCGCGCCTGGCCACCTGATCCAAGCCACGCCACGGACCCCATCTCTCTATGCACGCCCACCTGAAACTTGTCATCTTGGATCGGGACGGAACGATCAACCGGGCCAGTGACGAGTTCGTCAAATCCCCGGAAGAGTGGCACCCTTTGCCTGGTGCGCTCGAGGCGATCAGCCGCCTGAACCATGCTGGTTTTCATGTGGTGCTGGCCACCAACCAGTCGGGCCTCGGTCGGGGCTTGTTTGACATGGCTGCACTCAACGCGGTCCACGCGCACATGCTCAAGACCTTGGGTGCTTTTGGGGGCCGTATCGATGCGATTTTTTACTGCCCCCACACGGCCGAGGAGGCTTGCAGTTGCCGCAAACCTGCGCCAGGCTTGTTGCATCAAATCGCGGAACGCTATGGCCACAGTTTGAGCGGCGTGCCCTATGTCGGCGACAGCTTGCGGGACATGCTGGCGGCTCAGGCGGCAGGATGTGTGCCCCATTTGGTGCTGTCGGGGCGACATGCGATGATCGATTCTGCCCGTTTGCCACCTGAGTTTCCCTCGCACACTTGGGTCCATGCAGATTTGGTGGCTTTTGTCGATCACCTTCTGGCGGACCCCATCACCGTTGAGCCGCATTCCCGGTAAAAGCCGATCAACCACCACTCAGGCTACACGCTGCATGAATTTTCTTCGCTCACTGACCCATGTGCTCTGGATGGTCATCACCGTGGTGCCTTGGGCGCTGTTCGTGGTGGTGATCTCCTACTTTGTCAGCAGTACACGTGTGTACTGGATTTGTGCCGGATGGCTGCGCCTGGCGGTGAACAGCGGCACGTGGATTTTGGGCATCGAGAACCGCATTCAGGGCATGGACAATTTGCCCCAAGGGAGCAAAGACCCGGCGGTTTTGCTGGTCAAGCACCAGTCGACCTGGGAGACTTTTGTGATGCCCGCGATCATGCCGCACCCATTGGCTTATGTGTTCAAAAAAGAGTTGCTCAGTGTGCCCTTTTTTGGATGGGCCATGGGTCGGCTCGACATGATCCACATTGACCGCCAACAACGTTCGCGTGCGTTTGCCAAGGTGGTGCAACAAGGCCGTCGGCTCATGCAAGAGGGCGTCTGGGTCATCATGTTCCCAGAGGGCACGCGTATTCCGCGTGGCCAAAAAGGCGAGTACAAAAGCGGCGGTGCACGTTTGGCCATTGCGGCTGGGGTGCCTGTGATCCCGATCGCGGTGACCTCAGCACGTTGCTGGCCGACCAAGGCGTTCATCAAAACACCGGGCGTGGTGGACATCTCCATAGGCCGGGCCATCCCCAGTGAGGGCCGCAGCGCCGATGAGCTCATGTTG
Source organism: Limnohabitans sp. Rim8 (assembly GCF_945869175.1). Lineage (GTDB taxonomy): Bacteria > Pseudomonadota > Gammaproteobacteria > Burkholderiales > Burkholderiaceae_C > Limnohabitans_A. The sequence goes on from NZ_CAMBNZ010000026.1 coordinate 3,829, forward strand.
GAGGTGGAGACCTGGATCGAATCGGAAATGCACCGACTCGATCCCGAGGCTTACCCCCCAGGCGCTGGCCACCGAGCCTAAACGGGGACAACCATGCGCGCGCCTTTGCAGTTTGTGCTGGACTTTTTCACAGGTGGTGATTCGGTCAAGCCGGCCCAGTTCATCCCTTTGAGCGCCCCGCCCGAGAATGCGCCTTCATGGGGTACGGAGGTATTGAGGCCCACGGCCTCAGGTTTCACCCATCCCGCCGCCAATCGCCATGCGCAACTGCAAGGTGCCACGGTGTCATTTCGTTTTGAGCGTTCGCGCCGCAAGAGCATTGGTTTTATGGTCGGTGCCGATGGCTTGGTGGTGCGTGCGCCCAATTGGGTCACCTTGCGCGAGGTGGACGCTGCGGTGCAGGAAAAAGGCGTTTGGATTGTGGCCAAGCTGCAGCAGTTCAAAGAACGGCAAACCGAGCAATTTCAAAATGCCATCGAGTGGCGTCACGGGGCCGAAATTCCATTTCTAGGACGAACGGTTCAGCTGTGCGTGCTGGAGCGCGGTGTGGGGCGTGTGCATGGGCAGGACCTGCCGTTGGACCACATCCTGCCTGTGACTGTGCCGCCAGGGGCCTCGGTGACGCAGGTGCGCGACGCTGCACAGGTGTGGCTCAAAAAGCAGGCCAAAGCCTTGTTTGAAGAGCGTCTGCACCACTTTGCGCCGCTGCTGGGCGTAAGCTGGCAAAAGTTGAGCCTGTCCAGCGCCAGCACACGCTGGGGCAGTGCGCGCCATGATGGGCACATCCGTCTGAATTGGCGACTGGTCCATCTGCCCATCAGTCAGATTGATTATGTGGTGGTGCACGAGTTGGCGCATTTGCGCGAAATGAACCACAGCCCCCGCTTTTGGGAAACCGTTGGTGAGGTCCTGCCCGATTACGCACAACGCCGCAAAGCTTTGCGCCAAACACCGGTCGATTTGAAAGAAAACTGAGGTGGTTGTGAAGGCCTGACCCTACGAGAGGGTGCTGAATCGAACAACACCATCGGTCCCTCGCTCGCGGCGCATCTGACCGGACAGCCACAACAGGTTCAGGTGCGCCACGGCTTCGCCCAGGGCAAATGTGGTCTGGTGCACATCGAGCGGGCGTTTGAACAGCACGGGCAAGAGCTCGTGAGCGCAGCACGCCTGCGTTTGGCAGGCCTGAAGCAACTCGGACAAGCGTTCGGCGTGGTGCATTTGGAGTTGCGCTATGCGCGTGGCAGCGCCCTGAAACGGCCGCCCGTGCGAGGGCAACACCAAAGTGGAGTCGGGCAGTTGGGCCATCTTCTCCAGCGAGTCGAGGAACCACTTCAGCGGGTTGCCATCGGGCTCCATGGCATAGACGCTGACGTTGGTGGAAATCGACGGCAGCAGCATGTCGCCGCTGATCAACAGTTGTTGCTTCGCATCAAGCAAAGCCATGTGTTCGGGCGAGTGGCCATAACCGCTGGTGCACTGCCAGACTCGATCGCCAATGCGCACCTCCATCCCCGCCATCAAACGCACATAAGCGCTGGGGACCTTCGGCACCATGCTCGGGTAGTATCCCACCCGCGCCTCCACCTGGGCCAGTTCGTCGGGTTGGTGCCAACCATGCGCTTTGAAAAAAGCCACTGTGGAAGAACCGCCAAAATTAGACTGTCCACTGGACGCCATCAAGGCCGATTGGTACTCGCTGGTACTCATCCAAAGTGGGGCACGCCAGCGTTCACACAGCCAATGCGCCAAGCCCATGTGATCCGGGTGCATGTGGGTGGCCAGCACGCGCAAGATCGGCAAGCCTTGCAGCATTTTTTCTTCGACTTGCAACCAAGCCTCGCGGGTGGCGGAGTTGTCGATGCCGCAGTCCACCACCGTCCAGCCTTCTTGTTCTGAGTCGGCTTGAATGGGGCAAGGCATGCGGTCGCGCAGCAACCACAGGTTGATGTGGTTCAGCGCAAAGGGCAGGCCCATGCGCAACCAAAAAATGCCGGGTGCGACTTCTGTGGCCGAGCCCAAGGCAGGCAGTTGCTCGCCCAAAGGGTAGTTCAGCACAGGGCGCGGGGAGTCCACACCGGGAGTGGCCGGGGCGTTGGTCAAAATGGTCATGCGGCGTGTGGATTGGGGTAGCATTCGAAAGATTGACGTTAACGTTAACGTCAAGCATGTCATCGAATTTTAGGGGCCGCCTCATCGCCAGGCTGTCTCCCTTGCGCAAGCTGTTGAGGACTCCACGCCATGGCGAACATGTACACGATCAGTGATTTGGCCCAGGAATTTGACCTGACGACCCGAGCCATCCGTTTTTACGAAGACATGGGCTTGCTCGAGCCCGAACGTTCGGGCCCAGGCGGCCGCAACCGCGTGTACTCGGCGCGTGATCGGACCCGTTTGAAACTCACCTTGCGCGCCAAGCGACTTGGCTTGTCGCTCAATGAAGCTAAGGGACTGATCGACATGTACGACAGTCCTCGTGACACCGTGCCGCAACTCAAAAAGTTCTTGGTGGTGCTGGCTGAGCATCGACAGCAGCTCGAATCCCAATTGGCCGACCTGGAGGCCACTCTGGATGAAGTCAAAGCCCACGAAAAGGAAACCCGAAGCTTGTTGACCAAGGCCTCCAAAACCGTCCCCGTCGTGTGATCGGACGCAGCCATCCAATCATCCACCGCCACAGTTTTGATTGACGTTGACGTAAACGTCAATTACAGTCTGGGCCTGAACCGAACAGGACAAGATGTGACCCCTGCCCAAACTCCGCATGAGCGTGTTGCTCTCAGCATGGCCCGACAAGGCATGATGAACCACTTGGGTGTGCGTTTGTTGACCGCCTCAGAAGGGCAGGTCATCTTGGCCTTGCCCTACAGCGACAAGGCCACCCAGCAGCAAGGCGGTTTTCACGGTGGAGCCATTGGTGCACTGGCCGACATCGCGGGGGGGTATGCCGCCCTGACCGTGGCCCCCGAGGGTATGGAAGTGGTCACCGTGGAGTACAAAATCAATTTTTTGAACAGTTTGCAAGGCGGTGAACTCCGCGCCACGGGCCAGGTGATCAAAGCCGGTCGCCGCGTGATCATCACCTCGGCCGAAGTGGCGCACATCGACGGCCATGGCAAAAGCACGCCCTGCGCAGTGATGCAGCAAACGCTGATGCCGGTGCCTAAAACATATTGACAGACGGGTGGGCGACAACGCCTCACCTGCGCCCCCAACATGAACAGAGACCCTCATGAACAATTTGCCAGGCCTTAACTTCCAACTCGGCGAAGAGATCGACGCATTGCGCGATGCGGTGCGCGACTTTGCACAAGCTGAGATTGCTCCCCGTGCGGCCGATATCGATCGCGATGACCAATTTCCCATGGACCTGTGGCGCAAGATGGGCGAATTGGGCGTGTTGGGCATCACCGTGGGCGAAGAGTATGGCGGCGCGAACATGGGCTATTTGGCCCACATGATCGCCATGGAAGAGATTTCCCGCGCATCGGCCAGCGTGGGCTTGAGTTACGGTGCGCACTCCAACTTGTGTGTCAACCAGATCAAGCGCAATGGCACGTCCGAGCAGCGCGCCAAATACCTGCCCAAGCTCATCAGTGGCGAACACGTCGGCGCATTGGCCATGTCCGAGCCCGGCGCAGGCTCGGACGTGTTGAGCATGAAGCTCAAGGCTGAAGACCAGGGCGGTTACTTCCTGCTCAATGGCTCCAAGATGTGGATCACGAATGGCCCGGATGCCGACACGCTGGTGGTTTATGCCAAAAGCGAACCCGAACTGGGTGCGCGCGGCGTGACAGCCTTTTTGATCGAAAAGGGCATGAAGGGTTTCAGTATCGCGCAAAAGCTCGACAAACTGGGCATGCGTGGCAGCCACACCGGCGAGCTGGTGTTCAACAACGTGGAGGTGCCCGAGTCTAATATTTTGGGTGGCCTGAACAATGGTGCCAAGGTGCTGATGAGCGGCCTGGACTACGAGCGCGCCGTTCTGACGGGCGGTCCGTTGGGCATCATGCAGGCGGTCATGGACAACGTGATCCCTTATATCCACGACCGCAAACAGTTTGGCCAGAGCATCGGTGAATTCCAGCTGATTCAGGGCAAAGTGGCCGACATGTACACCGTGCTGCAGGCGGGCCGTTCGTTTGCTTACACCGTGGCCAAAAATCTTGACCTGCTGGGTGCCGAACATGTGCGCCAGGTGCGCAAGGACTGCGCCAGTGTCATCCTTTGGACGGCCGAAAAAGCCACCTGGATGGCGGGCGAGGGTGTGCAGATTTTCGGTGGCAACGGCTACATCAACGAATACCCTTTGGGCCGTTTGTGGCGTGACGCCAAACTTTATGAAATTGGTGCGGGCACCTCGGAGATTCGCCGGATGCTGATCGGCCGCGAATTGTTCTCCGAAACCGCTTAAGGACTTTGTTGCACTGCGACAATCCACGCATGAGCACATCCCTTCAGCACCTTTTTGACAACAACCGCGCTTGGGCGCAGAGCATGGTCCGTCAGGACCCGGCGTATTTTTCGCGACTGGCCAACCAGCAAACCCCCAAGTACCTGTGGATTGGCTGTTCCGACAGCCGCGTGCCGGCCAACCAGATCACAGGCTTGGACCCCGGCGAGGTGTTTGTGCACCGCAACGTGGCCAATGTGGTGGTGCACTCCGACCTGAACGCCCTGTCGGTCATCCAGTACGCGGTCGATGCCCTCAAGGTCGAGCACATCATGGTCGTGGGCCACTACGGCTGCGGCGGTGTGCTGGCTGCTACCCGTGGCTTGCGCGTGGGCTTGGCCGACAACTGGTTGCGCCATGTGCAAGACGTGCGCCTGCGACACCGCCAACGTCTGAACCATTTGCCGCAGGCCGAACTCGAGTCGGTCATGTGCGAGATGAATGTGATCGAGCAGGTCGGCAACGTCGCCCTCTCCAATGTTATGCAAGATGCCTGGAGCCGTGGCCAAAAAGTCACCGTGCATGGCTGGATCTATGGCCTGGACGACGGGTTGGTCAAAGACCTGGGCGTGACCATGAGCGGCGCCCATGAGGTGGTCGACGTGTTCCGCAACGCATTCAAGCGCTACCCCCGTGGGGGCGTGCTGCCAGCCGCCTGACCCTTGGGGTTGGCGGGTTAATTTCATTCCATTGGAGAAAACCATGTCCGACCCCATCGTCATCGTCAGCGCTGCACGCACGCCCATGGGCAGCTTCCAGGGCGACTTTTCAACCCTGGCGGCCCACGATCTGGGCGGCGTCGCGATCAAGGCCGCAGTCGAGCGGGCAGGCATCAGCCCTGATCTGGTCACCGAAGTGCTGTTCGGCAACTGCCTGATGGCAGGCCAGGGTCAGGCCCCAGCGCGCCAGGCGGGCTTCAAGGGTGGCTTGCCCAAGAGCGCGGGCGCGGTCACCTTGTCCAAAATGTGCGGCTCGGGCATGCGTGCAGCGATGTTCGCGCACGACATGCTTTTGGCTGGCTCGCACGATGTGCTGGTGGCAGGTGGCATGGAAAGCATGACCAACGCACCCTACCTCATGCTCAAAGGCCGTGGCGGCTACCGCATGGGACACGACCGCATCTTTGACCACATGATGCTCGATGGCTTGGAAGACGCTTACGAAGCCGGTCGCAGCATGGGCACCTTTGGCGAAGACTGCGCGGCCAAATACAACTTCACCCGCGAGCAGCAGGATGCCTTCGCCATGGCCAGTGTCCAGCGTGCGCAAGACGCCATCCAAAACGGCAGCTTTGCCAAGGAAATCGCGCCTGTGACGGTCAAGACCCGGACTGGCGAAGTCGTGGTCTCCATCGACGAAGGCCCCGGCAAGATCAAAATCGACAAGATCCCCACGCTCAAGCCTGCGTTCAAGAAAGTCGGCGGCACCATCACCGCTGCGGCCAGCTCTTCCATCAACGATGGCGCAGCCGCCATGGTGCTGATGCGCGAAAGCACCGCCGCCAAGCTCGGCTGTCAGCCCCTGGCCCGCATCGTGAGCCACGCCACACACGCGCAAGAGCCCGAGTGGTTTGCCACCGCCCCCGTCGGCGCGACCCAAAAAGCCTTGGCCAAAGCAGGTTGGCAGGTGGAAGACGTGGACCTGTGGGAAGTCAACGAAGCCTTTGCCGTTGTCCCCATGGCGCTCATGAAAGAGCTGGGTGTGTCGCATGACAAGGTCAACGTCAACGGTGGCGCGTGTGCCCTGGGCCACCCCATCGGGGCTTCGGGTGCGCGCATCATGGTCACGCTGATCCACGCGCTGCAAGCCCGTGGCCTCAAAAAAGGGCTGGCGACGCTGTGCATCGGCGGCGGCGAAGGCACGGCTGTGGCGCTGGAACTGGTGGAATGAATGGCCACAGTTCTTCTCATCGGCGCATCCCGCGGCATCGGCTTTGAACTGGCGCGCCAATACGTCGCAGATGGCTGGCGCGTGATCGCCACCGCCCGTTCTGCGGAAGGTGTTGATCGGCTCAAGTCTTTGGGTGTGCAAACTCTGCCCCTGGATGTGGCCAACCCGGCCAGCAATTCAGGACTGTCGTGCCAACTTGAAGGTGAAAAAATCGACTTGGCCATCTACGTGGCGGGCGCGATGGACCGCAACAGTGCCAGCACCCCGCCCACCCGCGACAGCTTTGATGCCGTGATGCACACCAACGTGATGGGCGCGATGCAGGCCATCCCCCAAATCGTGCCCATGGTGAGAGAGGCGCACGGCGTCATCGCCTGCATCAGCTCCATCATGGGCAGTCTGCAAGAGACCTCCAGCGGCAATGCGGTGCTTTACCGGGTGAGCAAGGCGGCGCTCAACATGGTGGTGCGCTGCACCCAGGCCGAGCAGCCGAACATCACCGTGCTGGCCATCCATCCCGGATGGGTGCAGACCGAGATGGGCGGAGAACAAGCGCCTCTCACGCCCGAGCAAAGCGCGGGCAGCCTGCGCCAAACCTTGAACCGCATCCTTGAACAACGTGACCCGATACACCGTGGCGCATTTTTGAACCACGACGGCCAGACCCTGCCCTGGTGAACCGCTAAAGAAAGAAACCCATGTTGTTGACCCCCGACCAGGAAATGATCCGAGATGCCGTGCGCGACTTTGCACAACGCGAACTCTGGCCCCATGCCGCCGAGTGGGATAAAAAGCATCACTTCCCGAAAGACGTGCACAAAGGCCTGGCTGAGTTGGGTGCGTATGGCATTTGTGTGCCCGAAGAGCTGGGCGGCGCGGGGCTGAACTATGTGACCATGGCGCTGGTGCTCGAAGAGATCGCGGCCGGTGACGGTGGCACCAGCACCGTGATCAGCGTGACCAACTGCCCGGTGAACGCCATTTTGATGATGTACGGCAATGCCGCGCAAAAAGCGCAGTGGCTCACGCCCCTGGCACAGGGCCAGATGTTGGGCGCGTTTTGCCTGACCGAGCCGCATGTGGGTTCGGACGCTTCGGCCCTGCGCACCACCGCTGTGAAAGAAGGCGACGCCTACGTCATCCATGGCGTCAAGCAGTTCATCACCAGCGGGAAAAACGGCGACGTGGCCATTGTGATCGCGGTGACCGACAAGGGTGCGGGCAAAAAAGGCCTGAGCGCCTTCATCGTGCCCACCCGAACCCCCGGCTACAACGTGGCACGCCTGGAAGACAAGCTCGGCCAGCACAGCAGCGACACCGCGCAGATCAATTTCGACAACTGCCGCATCCCCGCCGAAAACCTGATCGGCCAAGAAGGCGAGGGCTACAAGATTGCCCTGTCATCGCTCGAAGGTGGGCGCATCGGCATTGCTGCACAAAGTTTGGGCATGGCCCGCAGCGCATTGGATGTGGCCATCGACTACGCCAAGCAGCGAGAAAGTTTTGGCACGCCCATCTTCAACCACCAAGCCGTGGGTTTTCGCTTGGCCGACTGCGCCACGCAACTCGAGGCCGCGCGCCAGCTCATTTGGCATGCGGCCAGCTTGCGCGATGCCGGCCGTCCGTGCCTCAAAGAAGCCGCCATGGCCAAACTGTTCGCCAGCGAAGCGGCCGAAATGGTCTGCTCCGCCGCCATCCAGACCCTGGGCGGCTACGGCTACTTGAGCGACTTCCCGGTCGAGCGCATCTACCGCGATGTGCGTGTGTGCCAGATCTATGAAGGCACGAGCGACGTGCAAAAGATCATCATCCAGCGGGCCCTGTAATGCCGGTATGCCCCTGCGGCCGAACCACCGCCAAAGGCCAAGCGCTGAACATGGACGCTTGCTGTGGTCCCTACCATGCAGGACAGGCTGCCCCCGATCCAGAAAGCCTCATGCGCTCGCGCTACAGCGCCTTTGTTCTGGGTGATGTGCTTTATTTGCTGGCCACTTGGCACACCAGCCAGCGACCTGCTGAGCTGATGCTCGAAGCCGGGGCCAAGTGGCTGGGTCTACAAATCAAGCAACACCACTTGAGGGACGAAGACAGCGCGGAGGTAGAGTTTGTCGCCCGCTTTCGCTTGGGCGGCAAGGCCACCCGCCTGCACGAGCGCAGCCGCTTTGTGCGCGAACAGGGCTGCTGGTTTTATGTGGACGGCGACATGCTGTGAGTGGCGGTGATGAGGCACTTATGATTTCCCCCATGAACTTTGAAGCCATCTTGTTTGACTGCGACGGCGTGCTGGTGGACAGCGAAGCCATCACCTGCGGTGTGCTGCGTGACATGCTCGAAGAGCTGGGCTGGCGCATGACGCTGGCCGAGTGCATGCAGCGCTTTGTGGGCCACACCGTTAAAAGCGACCGCAGCATGATCGAAGCGCAAACGGGCGTGCCGCTGACCGACGAATGGCTGGAACAGTTTTTTGCCCGCCGCAACGAACGTCTGACACAAAGCATCACCGCCATCGAGGGCGTTCACGAGGCTGTGGCGCATCTGCATGACCACTGCCAAGGCCGCATCGCCGTGGCTTCGGGCGCTGACCGTTTCAAGGTTGAGATGATGCTCAAGCAAGTGGGCTTGATGCGGTTTTTTGAAGGCCGCATTTTCAGCGGTCACGAAATGCCGCGCAGCAAGCCGCACCCTGATGTGTATTTGGCTGCAGCTGCGCATTTGCAGATCGACCCAGCACGGTGCTTGGTGGTTGAAGACACCACGGTGGGCATTACGGCCGGTGTGGCCGCGGGCGCCACTGTGTGGGCATATGCGCCCGAATTGACCTCTCAAAAGACGCTGTTGGAAGCGGGTGCCAGCCATACCTTCAAGCACATGCATGAACTTCGGCTTCCCAAGCCTTAGGACGCCCTTTGGAAAACTGTCCATGACCACTTTTCACACCCAACTCAACCCCCGTTCAGCTGACTTTCAAGCCAATGCCGCCGCCATGCAGGCCGTGGTCGATGATCTGCGCGTCCACCTTGAGCGCGTGGCTCAAGGCGGTGGCGAAGCTGCACGCGCCAAACACACGGCAAGAGGAAAGCTGCTGCCGCGCGAGCGCGTGCAAAGGCTGCTCGACCCCGGCACGCCTTTTCTCGAAGTTGCTCCGCTGGCGGCCCTCAACATGTACAACAACGACGCGCCCAGCTCTGGCGTCATCGTGGGCATTGGGCGTGTGAGCGGGGTGGACTGCATGATCGTGTGCAACGATGCCACGGTCAAAGGGGGCACCTACTACCCGATGACTGTCAAAAAGCATTTGCGCGCGCAAGAGATCGCTCAGCAAAACCACTTGCCTTGCATCTATTTGGTTGACTCTGGCGGGGCCAACCTGCCCAACCAGGACGAGGTCTTTCCGGATCGCGACCATTTCGGCCGCATCTTCTTCAATCAGGCCAACATGAGCGCGCAAGGCATCGCGCAAATCGCGGTGGTCATGGGCAGCTGCACGGCGGGTGGCGCTTATGTGCCGGCCATGAGCGACGAGACCATCATTGTCAAGAATCAGGGCACCATTTTTTTGGGCGGCCCGCCTTTGGTCAAAGCCGCTACAGGTGAGATCGTCAGTGCCGAAGACCTGGGCGGTGGCGATGTGCACACGCGCCTGTCGGGTGTCGCCGATCATTTGGCGCAAAACGATGTTCACGCCTTGGCGTTGGCGCGTCAGGCTGTCAAAAACCTCAATGCCCTAAAGACACCCAACATCGCCACGCACACCCCAGTGCCGCCCAAATACGACGCCAAAGAACTTTACGGCGTCATCCCAACCGACACGCGCAAGCCCTTTGATGTGCGCGAGATCATTGCCCGAATCGTCGACGGCTCCGAGTTCGATGAATTCAAGTCACGTTTTGGCACCACCTTGATCTGTGGTTTTTCCCGCATCGAAGGCATGCCGGTGGGCATCATCGCCAACAACGGCATTTTGTTCAGCGAGTCGGCCTTGAAGGGGGCCCATTTCATCGAGCTGTGCTGTCAACGCAAAATTCCACTGGTGTTTTTGCAGAACATCACCGGCTTCATGGTGGGCCGCAAATACGAAAACGAAGGCATTGCCCGCAACGGCGCCAAGATGGTCACGGCTGTGGCCACCGCAGCGGTTCCGAAGTTCACCATCATCATTGGCGGCAGCTTTGGCGCGGGCAATTACGGCATGTGCGGCCGCGCTTACAGCCCCCGCTTTTTGTGGATGTGGCCCAACGCCCGCATCTCCGTCATGGGTGGTGAGCAGGCCGCCAGCGTCTTGGCCACCGTCAAGCGTGACGGCATCGAAGGCAAGGGCGGCCAGTGGAGTGCCGACGAAGAGGCCGCATTCAAGGCCCCCATCAAGGAGCAGTACGAAGTGCAAGGCCACCCCTATTACGCCACCGCCCGCATTTGGGATGACGGCGTGATCGACCCGGCCGACACCCGCCGCGTGCTGGCGCTCGGATTGAGTGCATCGCTGAATGCACCCATCCCCGAGACGAAATTTGGACTTTTTCGCATGTAATGTGTATGATTTTATAAATTCATACACATTTGAGGAATTTCAAAATGCGCACCAACATCGTGATCGACGACAAGCTCATGGCCGACGTCATGGCTTATGGCGACTTCAAGACCAAGCGAGAGGCGGTGGAAGAGGGCTTGCGCATGCTCAAGCGGCGCAAAGTCTATGACGGCTTATTGGCCTTGCAAGGAAAGCTTCAGTGGGACGACTCTGACGAAGGATGGGCCCGTTGGCGGGCGCAGCAGCAGGTTTTGAAGGTCGCAGGAGAACCGTACGACCGCGCCATTGACGCGGCAGAGAAAGTTTACACAGGCGTTCAGGCTTTGGTGCTTCAAGAGCCCGAACCTCCCACACAGATCGCAAAAACCCGGAAGAAGCCATGATTCTGGTGGACTCCAGCGTCTGGATTGACTTCTTCAATCAAGCGCAGACACCGCAACGTTTGCAACTGGTGCGCTGGCTGGAAGGTGGAGACGTGTCGATTGGCACAGCCGATCTGGTGGTGTTCGAGGTGCTGCGCGGATTTCGTAACGACACAGCCCGTCGCATGGCAGAAAGCCTGCTGTTGGATTTACCCGTGATGGACATTGGCGGGGCGGCCAATGCGCTCAGCGCGGCAGCGCTGTACCGCATCCTGCGGGCACAGGGCCGTACCGTGCGCAGTCCCATTGATGTGCTGCTGGCCAGTTATTGCATGACCCACCGCCACACGCTGTTACACCGCGACGCCGACTTTGAGTCACTCAAAACTTTGGGAGGGTTGGACACATGGCCGAACTGAACGATTCATCCATTTGGCACCGCCACTTCAGCGTCCAAGCTCGGTACCACGTCTGGGCCACGCACCGCCTGCTCGAAGCGGTTTCGCGCGTGTCAGACGATGATTACCGACGCGATTTGGGCCTTTTCTTCAAAAGCATTCACGGCACACTGAACCACATGCTGGTGGGTGAGCAACTGCTTTGGTATGCGCGTTTTGCCAAAGGCGCATCGCCCGAGCTGGCGCTGGATGCGGAGATAGAGCCCCACCGCGAACGCTTGGCGCAGGCGCTCGAGGGTGGATCGTTCATGGGCCGGCCTCGCCCTGAGCTGGACAAGCTGGTTTTTCTCCAAACAGAACAGGCCCCCAAAGCATGAGCAATGCCCTGAAAATTTCCACCCAAGGCGGCGTGCACACGATCAGGCTGTCGCGCCCTGAAGTGCGCAACGCCTTCAACGATGAAGTCATCGCCGAGCTGAAAAATGCTTTTTTGGCGGTGGCGCAAGACCCCTCTGTCCGCTGCGTGGTTTTGGCCGCCGAGGGACCCGCTTTTTGTGCAGGCGCAGACCTGAACTGGATGCGCCGCATGGCCGATTACACCCGCGACGAAAACCTGGCCGATGCGGGCGAGCTGGCCGCCATGCTGCAGGCCATTTACGCATGTCCCCAACCCACCATCGCCCGTGTGCAGGGCGACGTGTATGCCGGTGGCATGGGCTTGGTGGCGGCTTGTGATATGGCCGTGAGCGTGGACACGGCGAACTATTGCCTGAGCGAAGTCAAGCTGGGCCTGATCCCGGCGACCATCAGCCCCTATGTGATCCGCGCCATGGGCGCGCGTGCGGCGCACCGCTACTTTTTGACGGCCGAGCGTTTTGGTGCCGCCGAGGCGCACCGCATCGGGCTGGTGCACGAGGTCGTGGCAGCCGATGCGCTGGACGCCAAAGTGGCTGAACTGACGCAGGCGCTGGTGAGTGCCAGCCCCCATGCTGTGCGTGCCTGCAAAAAGCTGGTGCAGGATGTGGCCGAGCGCGAGATCAACGACGCACTGGTGCGCATGACAGTAGAAGGCATCGCCGATATTCGCGCCAGCGCAGAGGGCAAGGAAGGCGTTCAGTCCTTCTTGCAAAAACGCATACCCCATTGGCTGATGTCTTGAGCGTGCTGACATGAAACTTCTTCAAATTCTGATGGGTTTGAGCTGCTGTTGGTGGGGGGGGTGGGCATTCGCTCAGGCCCCTGCCGAATTGCCGGTTGCCAAAGACTTGCATGAAGTCGTACACCGAATTCCGGTTTCTGTGCAGGACCTTTACGGTCGCCGTGAGCAACGACAGATCCCGGTGACGGTGTTCAAGCCCGCAGGGGATGGGCCGTTTCCGATGGTGGTGCTCAACCACGGCCGCACCAGCGAAAAAATGGCCGAACCGTCACGCTTTCGGTATGAGCATCAGGCGCGCTATTTTGTGGGCAAGGGTTTTGTGGTGATGGTGCCCACAAGGGCAGGCTATGGCGAAACCTACGATGGCTTTGATCCGGAAACCAGTGGCGGGTGCAGTCAAGCCCGCATTGAGCCGATGAGCCTCGCCGCGTCCGATCAGGTGCTGGCGGTGGCCGAGTTCGCGCGCAGCCTACCGTTTGTGGACAGCACCCGCTGGTGGGTCGCGGGGCAATCGGTCGGTGGCTTGACCACGGTGGCGACCGCTTGGCGAAACCCGGCAGGCTTAAAAGGGGCCATCAATTTTTCAGGGGGGACCGGGGGAAATCCTGCGTCCCGCCCAGGCCGTTCGTGCGCTGCCAAGCAGATTGAGCGTCTTTGGAAAGCCCGAGCCGCTCAATCCCAAGTGCCCATGCTTTGGCTGTATTGGGAAAACGACTTGTACTGGGGTGCACAGGCGCCCAGAGACTGGCATCGGGCCTGGCTGGACGGTGGTGGGCAAGCTGAATTTCACCAACTGTCGGCGGTGGGCCAAGATGGTCATTCGGGGATCAGCATCGACATGGACCGCTGGACACCCTTGGTGGATGCTTTTCTGGCCAAGGCCGGATACACCCAGGCTGCGCTGCCACCCGTTCCCGCAACGAGTGGTTTTGCCCTGGTAGACGAAATCCACAAAGTGCCGGTGGGCGCCGAAACCCGGCTAAGCATGTACACCCGGTTTTTGGCCAGCCCTTCCCCGCGTGCATTTGCCATCGGCCGAGGTAGCGCAGGCTTTGCAAGCGGTGACTGGGCTGTGGGTCGTGCATTGGGTTTTTGTCAGGCTCGCCGAGGCATCACCTGCAAGTTGTACGCCGTAGATAACGAAGTGGTTTGGAGAAACTGACATGTTCAAGAAAATACTCATCGCCAACCGCGGCGAAATCGCCTGCCGCGTCGCCGCCACCGCCCGCCGGATGGGGATCCAGACTGTGGCTGTTTATTCCGATGCCGACGCCAGTGCCAAACATGTGCAGGTCTGCGACGAAGCCGTGCATGTGGGCGGCTCTGCACCCAAGGACAGCTACCTGCGGTGGGAGCGCATTTTGCAAGCGGCCAAAGACACGGGTGCACAGGCGGTTCACCCCGGCTATGGCTTCTTGAGCGAGAACGCAGACTTTGCCAAGGCCTGCACCGCCGCCGGACTGGTGTTCATCGGCCCGCCCGCTTCGGCGATTTTGGCGATGGGCCTCAAGGCCGAATCCAAGCGTCTGATGGAATCCGCCGGTGTGCCCTTGGTGCCTGGTTACCACGGCGCTGACCAAGACCCGGCCTTGCTGCAACGCGAGGCCGACCGCATCGGTTACCCCGCCCTCATCAAGGCCAGCGCGGGTGGCGGTGGCAAGGGCATGCGCGTGGTCGAAAAGTCCGAAGACTTCGCCGCTGCATTGGCCAGCTGCCAACGCGAAGCCCTCCACAGCTTTGGCAGTGATGCGGTGCTGATTGAAAAGTATGTGCAGCGCCCGCGCCACATCGAGATCCAGGTGTTTGGCGACATGCAAGGCCACTGCGTGTATCTGTTTGAGCGCGACTGCTCTGTCCAGCGCCGCCACCAAAAAGTGCTTGAAGAAGCCCCAGCCCCCGGCATGACCGAGACCCTGCGTGTGCAAATGGGCACTGCTGCCGTGGCGGCGGCCAAGGCGGTGAACTACGTGGGCGCAGGCACGGTGGAATTCATCGTCGAGCAAACAGCTTATGACCAGCCTGACGCCATGAAGTTCTTTTTCATGGAAATGAACACCCGCTTGCAGGTGGAGCACCCGGTGACCGAAGCCATCACAGGACTGGATCTGGTGGAGTGGCAACTGCGCGTGGCCAGTGGCCAGCCGCTGCCGCTGCAACAAAGCGAGATCTGCATGAAGGGCCACGCCATCGAAGCGCGCATTTGCGCCGAAAACCCAGACAACAACTTCCTGCCCGCTACCGGCACCTTGCAGGTCTACCGCAAACCGCAAGCGTCCAGCTTTGAGAGAAGCACGGTGCGCATCGACGACGGCGTGCGCGAGGGTGACACCATCAGCCCGTTTTACGACTCGATGGTGGCCAAGCTCATTGTGCACGGTGACAACCGCGAGCAGGCGTTGGCGCGGCTGGACACCGCCTTGGCGCAGACCCACATCGTGGGCCTGAACACCAATGTGCAGTTTTTGCGCCATGTGGTGCGCTCGCCTGCTTTTGCCCAGGCCCAACTCGACACCGCACTCATCCAGCGCGAAAGCGCCGTGCTCTTCAACCAAGACCCGGTGGGCCTGCAAGCCGCTGCAGCGGCGGTCATTGCCGATGCACTGCAATTTGAAGCCGCAGCCCAGGGGCCTGACCCCTTCAGCCGCCGCGACGGCTGGCAGTCACACGGCACCACGCGCCGCCGATTTGAGCTCGAATACGACGGTCAACCCGTGCGAGCGGTGTTGACTTATGGCGCACAACTGCACTTGCAAGTGGGTCAGGGCCCTGAGTCGGTGCTGCAGTTCACGCCCCAAGGCGATGGCCTGTGGGTTCAGTTCAATGGCGCGCGCATCCACAGCACGGTGCATGCACAAGGTGAAACCTGCCATGTGTTCACCCCAGAGGGCGCCACCCGCATCGGCCTGTTGGATCCACTGGCCCACGCAGGTGAAGCTGTGCAAGAGGGTGGGCACCTGACCGCCCCCATGCCCGGCAAGGTGGTGTCATTCGCCGTCCAGGAGGGTGACCGTGTCAAGGCCGGTCAGGCCTTGGCGGTGATGGAAGCCATGAAAATGGAGCACACCATCCGTGCGCCCAAAGATGGCACCGTGACCGAACTCTTGTATGCGCCGGGTGAGCAAGTCGCCGAGGGGGCAGAGTTGCTCAAGCTCGGCTGACAAAATCCAATCATGAAAATCACCGTCTGCTTTGACAAACTCGACCCAACACCTTGGGTGCAGGGCTTGCAACACGCTTTCCCTCATGCCAGCGTTTCCGCTTGGGTGACCGGTGCACCCCAGGTCGACCACGCCATCGTCTGGGCCCCACCTCAGCAGTTCATCGACGAGCAGACTGGCCTGCAAACCTTGTTCAACATTGGCGCGGGCGTCGATGCCTTGCTCCAGTTGAAACTGCCACACCATCTGAAGGTCGTGCGCCTCGATGACGCCGGCATGTCGGTGCAGATGGCCGAATACGTGTGCCATGCGGTGATCCGGCATTTTCGTGAATTCGACGGCTACGACGCCGACACCCAGTTGGGCAAATGGTCTTACCGCAAGCCGCGAAGCCGCGCCGACTTTGCTGTGGGTGTCATGGGGTTGGGCGTGCTGGGCGAGCGCGTGGCCAAGGCGCTCCAGGTGTTTGATTTCCCGGTCAATGGTTACAGCCGCAGTGCCAAAGACCTGCCTGGCATCCGCTGCTTCAGCGGGGCGCAGAGCTTGTCCGAATTTTTGGCCGCAACGCGGGTGCTGGTCAACCTGATGCCCCTCACGCCTGAGACGGAAAACATCCTGAACCAAGCCAACTTGTCGCAGCTGCAAAAAGGCGGCTACCTGATCAATGTGGCCCGCGGCAAGCACTTGTTGGAAGAGGACCTCATCCATTTGATCGACAACGGCCACATGTCCGGGGCCACGCTCGACGTGTTCCGCACCGAGCCCTTGCCGGCCGATCACGCTTTCTGGCAACACCCCAAAATCACCGTCACGCCGCACACCTCTGCCCGTACCCTGCGCGAAGAAAGCATTGCGCAAATCGTGGGCAAAATCCAGGCCTTGCAGCGTGGTGAACCCATCAACGGTGTGGTCGATCATCAGCGCGGGTATTGAAAGTTAACCATGCCACTGCCTTTCCGTGTCCAGCTCATCGACGTCGGCCCCCGAGACGGTCTGCAAAACGAAAAGCAGCCCGTGCCCGCTGCCGTCAAGATCGAATTGGTGCACCGCCTGCAGACCGCAGGCCTGACCGAGATCGAGGTCACCAGCTTCGTCAGCCCCAAGTGGGTGCCGCAAATGGCGGACAACGCCCAGGTCATGGCGGGCATTCAACGCCAGGCGGGTGTGCGCTATTCGGTGCTCACGCCCAACCTCCAAGGCTTTGAAGCGGCCCTCCAAACTCAGCCTGACGAGATCGTGGTTTTTGGCGCGGCCAGTGAAGCCTTCAGCCGCAAAAACATCAACTGCTCGATCGCCGAGAGCATCGAGCGTTTTGCCCCCGTGGTCCAGGCCGCACTGGCCTCGGGCATCGCGGTGCGCGGCGCGATGAGCTGCACAGTGGGCTGTCCTTACGAGGGCGATGTCGCGCCCGAACGCGTGGCTTATCTGGCAGGCCTGATGAAGCAGATCGGCGTGCAACGTGTGGACGTGGCCGACACCATTGGTGCGGGCACACCGCTCAAGGTGCAAAAGGCGATGGAGGCTGCGCTGTTGCATTTCGATCTGGACCATGTCTGTGGGCACTTCCATGACACCTATGGCCAGGCCTTGTCCAACACCTTGGCCGCCTTGCAACTGGGCGTGTGGAATTTCCAAGCCTCGGTGGCGGGCCTGGGTGGCTGCCCTTATGCCAAGGGCGCCACGGGCAATGTGTCCACCGAAGACGTGGTGTACATGTTGCATGGCATGGGCATTGAGACGGGCGTGGATCTGGACAAGTTAATCGATGCGGGGGCGTACATCGGCGATTTTCTGGGCCGCCAACCGAACTCGAACGTGGCCAAGGCCATCCTCAACAAACGCTTGGGCTGAAACATGTGCGGGTCTGAACTCCACACCCTGCCCGAGGGCGTGCAACGCGTGGCCAGGGCATTGCAAGACGCGAACCACCCTCATGCCCCGGTCATGCTCGATGGCGCGGCCCGAACAGCCCAAGAAGCAGCGGATGGCCTGGGCGTGCAGCTGGGCCAGATTGCCAAGAGTGTGATTTTCAAACGCAAGGAAGACGGTGTGGCCGTGCTGGTGGTGACGTCGGGCGACCGCCGAGTGGACGAGAAAAAAGTCTCTGCCCTGGTGGGTAAGATCGGCCGAGCCGATGCCGACTTTGTGAAGGCCCAAACCGGCTTCACCATTGGCGGCGTCTCGCCCGTGGCGCATCTGAACCCGCCCATCACCTTGCTCGACCAGGACCTGTGGCGCTTTGCTCTTATTTGGGCCGCCGCTGGGCACCCGCATGGTGTGTTTTGTTTGCAGCCTGAAGACCTGAAACGGCTGACCGGTGCGTCTGTGGCCGATGTGGCGCAAGCTTTGACGACCGAGGTGTCTGAGGAAAACCGATGAACGATTACTACTGGGACAAATTGGAGGCGCGTGCCCAGGAATACCTGGCCAAACCCACGCCCCCAGCGCCAAATTCGGTGCCATCGCCTTGTATGTCGCTGTGCTTGATGCACCCCAGTGCCGAGTGGTGTGAGGGGTGTTTGCGCACCCTGTCAGAAGTTGGCGGCTGGAGCCGCGCCACTGCAGCCGAGCAGCACCAGGTGTGGGTACAAATCCCTGAGCGCTTGAAAAACCGCCGCGAGCTTGAACAATCCAAGCGCTGAAGCCTGCGCACTTTCACCATGAAAACCATCACCTTTTATCTGGACTTCATCTCACCCTATGCCTGGCTGGCCTTTGACGCCTTGCCGCAAGCGCTTGAGGGCATCAGCCACCGGGTGGTGCACAAGCCCTTGTTGTTTGCGGCTTTGCTCAAGCACCACGGGCAATTGGGCCCTGCAGAGATGCCCAGCAAACGCGATTGGACTTACCGCCAGGTGTTGTGGTTGGCCCACCAACAGGCGACCCCTTTGCAGTTGCCAGCCGCACACCCCTTCAACCCGCTGGGCCTGCTGCGTTTGGCTGCGGCGTGCGATGAACAAGGTCAACCCAACCGATTTGTTTGTGAAAAAATCTTCCGGCATGTGTGGTGCACGGGTCTGGATGCGGCAGATCCTGAACGCCTGGCGGCGCTCCATGCGGAACTTTCGCCCCGTTTGGCGCCCAACGGGGATCAGGTGAAACAAGCTTTGCAAACCCACAGTCAGGAGGCCATTGCTGCCGGCGTGTTCGGTGTGCCCAGCTTCGTGGTGGACGATAAAGTGTTTTGGGGCCAAGACGCGCTGCCGATGCTGCGCGCCTATTTGCAAGGCGATGCTTGGTTTGACGGGCCCGATTGGCAAGCCCCAGACCGGTGTTCGGTCGGGATCAAGCGCACCGCTTAAGGTGGGTTGGCGTCTTCAGACGCTACCTCGAATTGAGCTTCCCATCGGTTCACCAGCCAAGCGTAGACTGCCACAATCGCCAAAAAGACCAGCAGCGAGCCCTGTGCACTGAGCCAAAAATGCAGAGGCCACCCCGCCACCTTGAACGACAGGTCGCGGGCAAAAAATGGCAGCACAAAATTCACGCACACCCACACGCCCAACAGCGACGCGGTCAACACCCTTTTGCGAAAACGAAGTGGGGATGGCATGTCAGGCGCCGATGCGTTGCGCGGTATCTTCAGCAATCCACTGCGCCGCTTTTTCAGCAATCATGAGGGTCGGGCTGTTGGTGTTGCCGCTGGTGATGGTGGGCATCACACCCGCATCGACCACGCGCAAGCCCGCCACCCCCCGCACCTGCAAGCGCCCATTGACCACCGCCATCGGATCGTCTTCTCGCCCCATGCGGGTGGTGCCCACCGGGTGGAAGATGGTGCTGGCGATGTCCCCGGCCAACTTGGCCAGTTCTTCGTCGGTTTGGTACTGCACGCCGGGCTTGAACTCTTCGGGTGCAAAAGGATTCATCGCGTCTTGCGCCATGATGCGACGCGTCACGCGCAAGCTGTCGGCGGCCACCTTGCGGTCCTCGGTAGTGGCCAGGTAATTCGGTGCAATGGCTGGCGCATCTTCAAAGCGGGGACTGGTGATGTTCACCGTCCCTCGGCTGGTCGGGTTCAGGTTGCACACGCTGGCCGTGATGGCCGGGAAGCTGTGCAGCGGCTCACCAAATGCGTCCAGACTGAGCGGCTGAACGTGGTACTCCAAGTTCGCGTGCGGCTGCGATGGGTCACTCTTGGTGAACGCGCCCAACTGGCTGGGCGCCATGCTCATGGGACCTGACCGTTTGAAGGCATATTCCATGCCGATCAAGGCCTTACCCAGCAGGCTGTTGGCCAAGGTGTTGAGAGTTTTGGCCCCTTTGACTTTGTAAACTGAACGGATTTGCAGATGGTCTTGCAAGTTGGCGCCCACGCCGGCCAAGTCGTGTTGCACTTCAACGCCTTTGTCTTGGAGCAGGGCAGCAGGCCCAATGCCCGACAGCTGCAAAATTTGTGCAGACCCGATGCTGCCGGCACTCAAAATCACCTCTTGCGTGGCCTTGACCTCGACCATCTCCAGCCCCGTCCAAACCCGAGCGCCCGTGCAACGCTTTTCGCCGTTGGCCTGGGTTTCGATGATCAGTTTGGAAACTTGCGCTTTGTTCCACAACTCAAAGTTGGGCCGTGAATAGCAGGTGGGGCGCAAAAAGGCCTTGGCGGTGTTCCAGCGCCAACCGCTGCGCTGGTTCACATCAAAGTAAGCCACGCCTTCGTTGTTGCCCCGGTTGAAGTCGTCGGTGGCCGGAATACCCGCCTGCTGTGCGGCCTGAGAAAAAGCGTCCAACACGTCCCAGCGCAGGCGCTGCTTTTCGATGCGCCATTCTCCACCCGTGTTGCGCCCGCGCAAAGTGTGCAGGTAAGCGCCCTTGGGCAAATCGGTGGGGGCCAGCAATTCGGATTTGGCGCCTTTGGCCCCGTGAAATTCGTTGGCACCGTTGTAATGGTCTTCGTGCAGCTTGAAGTAGGGCAGCGCCTGGTCCCAACGCCAAGCATCGTTGCCGGTGATCTGTGCCCACTGGTCGTAGTCGCGCGATTGGCCGCGCATGTAAATCATGCCGTTGATGCTGGAGCAGCCGCCCAACACCTTGCCACGCGGGTAGCGCAGTCTGCGGCCGTTCAGGCCCTCGGTGGGTTCGGTTTGGTACATCCAGTCCGTGCGCGGGTTGCCAATGCAGTACAGATAGCCCACCGGAATGTGGATCCAGTGGTAATCGTCTTTTTTACCGGCTTCGATCAGCAGCACGCGCTTGCTGGCATCGGCACTCAGGCGGTTGGCAAGCAAGCAGCCTGCAGTGCCACCGCCCACGATGATGTAGTCAAAGGTGTTTTCGTTCATGGATTGTTTTGTTTGGACTGCAAGGTTCAAGGCAATGGCGCTGAGCGTATGACTGTAATGGATGAGGCCATGGTTGAGGGGCAGGCAAAACATGGGCTTGCACACATCAGACCCCTGGCTTGGTGCCATGGTCTGAAAAAACTTTGGGAAATTACCCTCGGTATCTGGTGATTTGCCGTAATGTGAAATAAATATCAAGGGTTAACGATTGGTTTGTAAGTATTTGTTGGCTGCCAGTCAGACAGGGGAAAGTGCGAGCCCCAAGAATCGCGCCAAGTTCCCGTGTTGGGGACTCTTTTTTGGAGACAGCTCTATGGCTACAACAGCAGCCCGCCCGATGACGGCGGAAGAGAAGAAGGTGATTTTTGCCTCTTCTCTGGGTACGGTTTTTGAATGGTATGACTTTTATCTGTACGGCTCATTGGCCGCCATCATTGCCAAGCAGTTCTTCAGCGGCTTGGACGAAGGCTCTGCTTTCATCTTTGCGCTGCTGGCCTTTGCTGCCGGCTTCATCGTGCGTCCTTTCGGCGCCATTTTCTTCGGCCGCTTGGGCGACATGATCGGCCGCAAATACACCTTCTTGGTCACCATCTTGATCATGGGTGTCTCGACTTTCATCGTGGGCATCTTGCCCAACTACGCCAGCATTGGTGTGGCCGCGCCCGTCATCCTGATCTGCCTGCGCTTGCTGCAAGGTTTGGCTTTGGGTGGTGAGTACGGTGGTGCCGCCACTTATGTGGCCGAGCACGCCCCAGCGGGTCAGCGTGGTGCTTACACCGCCTGGATCCAGACCACAGCGACTTTGGGCTTGTTCCTGTCGCTGATGGTGATCTTGGGAACACGTACCATCATCGGCGAAGAAGCTTTTGCTGACTGGGGCTGGCGCGTGCCTTTCCTGGTTTCGGTGATCATGCTGATCATCTCGGTGTACATCCGTTTGAGCATGAACGAGTCGCCTGCTTTCGTGAAAATGAAAGCCGAAGGCAAAACCTCCAAGGCCCCTCTGTCCGAGTCATTCGGCCAGTGGAAAAACCTGAAGATCGTGATCTTGGCCTTGTTTGGCTTGGTGATGGGTCAAGCGGTGGTTTGGTATTCCGGTCAGTTCTACGCTTTGTTCTTCTTGACACAAGCCTTGAAAGTGGAAGGCGCTACCGCCAACGTCATGGTCGCGATCTCTTTGATCATCGGCACACCGTTCTTCGTGATCTTCGGCACGCTGTCGGACAAAATCGGTCGTAAACCCCTGATCTTGGCCGGTTGCTTGTTGGCTGTGGTCACTTACTTCCCTGTGTTCAAGGCTTTGACCAAAGCGGCCAACCCAGACCTGTACGCTGCGCAGCAGTCCGCTCAGGTGACGGTGACTGCCGATCCAGCCGAGTGCTCGTTCCAGTTCAATCCCACAGGCACCAAGAAGTTCACTTCTTCGTGCGACATCGCCAAACAGCGTTTGGCTGGTGCTTCGGTTTCCTACGAAAACATTGCAGCGCCTGCGGGCACACCTGCTGTGATCAAAGTGGGCGAGACCGTGGTGAACGTCAAGTACTCGGCTGAAGACATCGCTGCTGCCAAGGCCAAGGCCGAGGAAAAGCTGGCCGCTCTGAACGCTGCTGAACCCAAAGACGCCAAGGCCATCGAAGCGGCCACCAAGTCGGTCAAAGACCTGAGCAACGAGAAGACCGCGGGTAACACCCTGTTGGCTTCCAACCTGGGCGCTGCTCTGAAGGCTGCGAACTACCCTGCCAAAGCCGACATGGCCAAGTTCGACAAAGTCACCGTGATCATCATCCTCACCTACTTGGTGTTGTTGGTGACCATGGTTTACGGTCCTATCGCCGCCATGCTGGTGGAGATGTTCCCCACCCGCATCCGTTACACCTCCATGTCTTTGCCTTACCACATCGGTAACGGCTGGTTCGGTGGTTTGATGCCGACGACTGCTTTTGCGATCGTGGCCCAGACCGGCAACATGTACAACGGTTTGTGGTACCCCATCATCATCGCCGGTGCCACGGTGGTCATTGGTGGCTTGTTCATCAAAGAAACCAAAGACGTGGACATCTACGCCAACGACTGATCTTTTTTGTAAGCATCCCGGGGTGACTCGGGTGCTAAATTTCAGGCCTTCCCTCTGTGGAGGGCCTTCTTTTTTTGGAGATGAATGATGTGGAAACTCGTTGTTGGATTCGTGATCTTTGCTGCCTTGGCCTTGTATGTCATCAGCAAAGGGGGTGACAGCTTGGACATGAGCGGTGAAAAGCATGGTGCTGACGCTGTGCATGTGGAACCCGCCAAGGCCGATGCCTCTGCACCTGCTGCAGCACCGGCTCCTGAGGCCAGTGCGGCCAAGTAAGCACCATGACAGCGCCGGGCTAATGGTCCCGGTTGCTCCAACCAAGCCACGCGGTAGCGCGGTTTTGTTGTTGCCAACAGTCAGATGTTATGGAAATGGGGCACCAGCCTTGGTCACGCCGTTTGCTTGATTGTGGCGGCCATGGTGCGTGACTGTGGGGTGTTTCTATTGGGATCTGCATTGCCAACCGCCTTGAATGAGGCATGGCACAACCGGCCCATGCGAGTGGGCAAGTCCACGGATGATCACGCATGCAGCCCGCCCACCCGAAGGCGCCAGCCTGCTGGCGAAAAGCCGAAGCGGCACCATGCTTTTGCTTGCAGTCAAGCTCCTGTGAAGCACGGCCATCGCTCCTCCCGCGCAGGAGCCAGCCTGCTGGCGAGCGCAGTCCCAAGCGCCCACCGGGTCTGCCCGCGCAGTTGAAAGAGACAGCCTGCCAGCGAGAAACAAAGCCACAAACCAAAATCGGCAGCTGGCGGGCACCTGCAAGGACAGCAAAGCTCCACAAACCGAAATGCCCCAGCAGGCAGTCTCCTATTGGGCGATGGGGTAGAATAACGGCCATTCCGAGGAGCGTTGCAGCGTCCCCCAACTTTTGAGTTGTCAGCGGGGCGTGAGGCTCGGAACCTTCATCAGCAACGACGCTCATCCACACGACGTGCGGTGAGCCTGTTTTTCCCCATTCAGAACTCTGCGCATGCGTGTGGCCCATCCTTAATTGCTTTGGAGCGAAACTATGAATGCACGTTTGAACAACACCGTGAACACCGATTGCGTGATTGCCGACATCGGCTTGGCCGATTGGGGCCGCAAAGAAATCAAAATTGCCGAGACCGAAATGCCCGGCTTGATGGCCATCCGCGAAGAGTTCAACAAGGCTCAGCCTTTGAAGGGCGCGCGCATCACAGGCTCTTTGCACATGACCATCCAAACGGCTGTGCTGATCGAGACCTTGCAAGCCCTGGGTGCCGATGTGCGCTGGGCTTCTTGCAACATCTTCTCGACCCAAGACCATGCCGCCGCCGCGATTGCCGCAGCTGGGACGCCGGTGTTCGCGATCAAAGGCGAAACCCTGGCCGATTACTGGGACTACACCCACCGCATTTTTGAATTTGGCGCGGCCCACACCGAAGGCGAAGGCCCCAACATGATTTTGGACGACGGCGGCGATGCCACCTTGCTCATGCACCTGGGCAAGCGCGCAGAAACCGACGCATCCTTGATCGCCAACCCCACCAGCGAAGAAGAAACCTGCTTGTTCAACGCCATCAAGGCCAAGCTGGCCGTGGACCCCACTTGGTACAGCCGCAAGGGCGCGCACATCATTGGTGTGACCGAAGAGACCACCACTGGCGTGCTGCGCTTGAACGAGATGGCCGCCAAAGGCAGCCTGATGTTCCGCGCCATCAACGTGAACGACTCGGTGACCAAGAGCAAGTTCGACAACCTTTACGGCTGCCGCGAATCTTTGGTGGACTCCATCAAGCGCGCCACCGACGTGATGATTGCCGGCAAAGTGGCCGTGGTGGCCGGTTACGGCGATGTGGGCAAAGGCTCTGCCCAAGCCCTGCGCGCTTTGAGCGCCCAAGTCTGGGTGACCGAGATCGACCCGATCAACGCCCTGCAAGCCGCGATGGAAGGCTACAAAGTCGTGACCATGGAATACGCGGCCGACAAATGCGATATTTTTGTGTCGGCCACCGGCAACAAAAACGTGATCCGTTACGAGCACATGGCCGCCATGAAAGACGAAGCCATCGTCTGCAACATCGGTCACTTCGACAACGAAATCGACGTGGCTTCACTGGAAAAGCTGCAGTGGGACGAGATCAAGCCCCAGGTCGACCACGTCATCTTTCCCGATGGCAAAAAAATCACGCTGTTGGCCAAAGGCCGTTTGGTGAACTTGGGTTGCGCCACCGGCCACCCCAGCTTTGTGATGAGCGCGAGCTTTGCGAACCAAACCATCGCTCAGATCGAGTTGTTCACCAAGCAAGACCAATACGAATCGGGCAAGGTCTACGTGTTGCCCAAGCACCTGGACGAAAAAGTGGCCCGTTTGCACCTCGAAAAAGTCGGCGCCATGCTGACGGTCTTGAGCGACGAGCAAGCGTCCTACATCGGCGTGTCCAAAAATGGCCCATACAAAGCCAACACCTACCGCTATTGAGCCAGCGTGAGCCCAGACACCTTCGACGGTTTCTCTTTCTGCAGGCGCTTGCCTGCAAGCGAATGTGTGCGGACCACAAACCGTCTTTTCGCCAGCAGGCTGGCTCCCATGAGGAGGGCTTGGGGCATGTTCGCGGCTTGCCCACCTCTTTGGAGCTTGCCTGAAAATGAAGGTTTTGGTCACTTTAGGGGCTTGCCCGCAAGCGAATTGATGCGGGCCACAAACCGCGTTTCGCCTGCAGGCTGGCCCTTGCGCTGAGTGCGTACAGCGGGTTCGCAGGCACCGCAATCCTTCATTGATTTTTTATTGTTTTTCTGACTGAAACCTACCGAATGCGCATTGATCAACTTCTCGTCGAACGTGGCTTGGCTGCGTCTCGTTCTCAGGCGCAGCGACTGATCGCCGGTGGCGTTCGGTGGCAGCAGCCCAATGGGGAGTGGCGTGCCATAGTTAAAAATCGCGACGAGGTGCCCGAGGGGGCCGCCTTGGAGTTGCTTGACGATGCCGAGTCGCGCTATGTCTCGCGCGGGGGGCTCAAGCTCGAAGGGGCTTTGAAGGCCACGGGCGTTAACGTGCAAGGCCTGCGCTGTCTGG